>CAYOAF010000168.1:0-6931 GCA_964401855.1 uncultured Dehalococcoidia bacterium | reverse complement strand
CATACGAACCTCACGGACATTGAAGGACGCGTCAGGAAGAAGCTTGATGCAATGGACGTCGACGTCGACGGCATCAAGGTCAAGGCCGAAGAGGTCATGGGCACGGTTGCGAATGCAATCGAACGAAATCCCAGTTTACAGAAGAAGCAATAATAATTTACGAATCAATTGGCAGTGTCCATGGGTGAAATGACGTCTCGCCACGAAGCGGCGATGCGACTCATCAAGAACGAGTTGGACGAGCAGGGCCGGCAGCAGGCGTACTACATTGCGATGGGCACTGGTCTCTTGCCGCGTCTGGAAGCCTTTCACGCAACCATTCTATACCAGATACAAGTCAGGTATGAGCAATCGTGGCGTCCGGCCCGCCTCACGACCCGGCCCGATAACGGATGGGATGCAGTTGTGCTATATTTGGGTGCACCGCGGGCCGCGGCCGTTGCGGCGGCCCGGACGCGGGGCGGTACGACCTCCATGGGCCGTACGAAGAGGCAGGCCGTGTCTACCATAGCCGTTTCCACCTTCTCCTTCGGACCGGAAGCCGTGGCCCGTGACGCCATGGATTTTGTCACCCGGCACGGGTTTCATGGCCTGGAGTTGGGCTCCTACACCTACTGGCCCCAGGCCCTCGTCAAGGCGGACCGCCGCTACCTTCGTTTGCAATCGGCAGCCCACGGCGTTGACCTGTCGATCCATTTCATTCACCGGGGGGTCGCCCCGGCGTCCCACGACCAGGTTCGCCGTGACCGCCACTTGAAGGAGTTGGAAGAGACGCTGGAAATAGCCCGGGACATCGGCGCCAAGGTCGTGGTGGTCCATCCCGGCCCTGTCGACTGCCCGGACGTCGCGCCCGGCGGAGACATCGAGGAGGTGAGAAGCGAAGCGACGGTCAACCTGAAGGACTTCCTGAGCGCCGTCGTCCCGAAGGCGGAGGCGGAAGGGGTGGTCCTGGGCCTGGAGAACCTGCATCACGGCCCCGGCCAGGTAATCCAGAGCTATGGGGAGCTGCGAGACCTGGTAAAAAGCCTGGGCAGCCCGGCGGTGCAGATTACCCTGGACACGGGCCACGCCTATCTGTCCGATGGCCTGACCGGGGCTTTCGAGACCTTCGCTCCCTTCCTCCGGCACATCCACATCCATGACAGCGACGGGCAGCAGGACCACCTGGAGCTGGGCCTGGGAGGCGTAGACTTCAACGAATGGATGGATGCCCTGCGGCCCTACCCCTTCTCGCTGGTCATGGAGACCCGCAACGACGCCGACGTGGAGGGCAGCATTCTTCGAAGCCGGGTCCACTTGAAGCGTCTCCTGGGCGACGCCGCGCGCTGACCTCGGATATTTCATTCTGGCAGGGGGTCGCACTACGACGAACCCGGCCGTGACCGGTAACGGAGGACACAGATGGCTGTGCTGAGTGAGCAGGAGATTGAGGCATATCTGGCGGAGCCCCACGTGGCCCAAATGGTCACGGTGCGGTCCGACGGTCGGCCCCACATGGCCCCGGTGTGGTTTCTGGCGGAAGGCCGCCGCGTCCTGGTGATGGCCCACGCCAACGCGGTGAAGCTGCGCAACGTCCGGCAAAACCCGGCGGTGGCCCTCTCCGTCGCCACCGACCAACGGCCCTACAAGTACGTGGTGCTGGAAGGAGAAGGCCGGATCACCGGCCGCGACCTGCTCCAGGTGGTTGAGCGTATCTGTGTCCAGTACGATGGACCGGAGGAGGGCCCCGCCTACGCCAAGGTACTGCTTTCCGAGGGCCCGATGGTCCTGCTCGACATCCGTGTGACACGGGTGATCGGCTGGAAACACGACTAGCAGCCAGCCGGCTTCACCGTGGACTTGTTGGATACGGATTGACCCCCACTCTAACTCTCCCCCTTCCCAAGGGGGAGAGGACAGGTTCCTTCCCCTTTACGAAAGAGGAAGGCTAGGATGGAGGTCGAGAGCGGCAGCCACGCTACCGGCGAAGGGCTCTAGGCGCCCGGCTGCAGCGGTGGAAGCACCTTTGCCATCCAGGGTATCAGGTCATTGAGTTCGTCCCCGCTGATCTCGTGGCCCATGTTGTATTCGTGGAACTCCGGGCTGTACCCTCTTCCCTCCAGGAACTCGCGGGCCCGGTGGGCGCTGCCCGCCGAGACCATCGGGTCGGCCCGGCCATGGGCCACGAAGATTGGCTGACTCCGGTCCTGGGGCAAGCGGGCCTCCAGCTCTTCCGGGTCGCGCAGGGAAGCGCTCAGGGCCACCAGGCCGGCAAAGGTCCCGGCCCGGGGGAGCCCGCACCGGTAGGTCATGCCGCCGCCCTGAGAGAAGCCCAGCAGTATGGCCTGTCCCGGTGCAACCTGGAATTGCCGCAACACCTCGTCGAAGAACTCGGCCAGCAGAGTCTCGGCGGTCTCGACCTCATCCGGAGTGCCCTGGCCCCGGGGTGACGTCCAGCCGTAGCCCATCTGCCCGGAGCCCAGGTCGAAGGCGATTGGCGCGTTGGGGCAGGCGTAAACGTAGCCCGTTTGGTTGATGACCGGGGCCAGCCCGGCCAGGTCCTGCATGTTGGCCCCGAAGCCGTGCAGCAGGATTACCAGGGGGTAGCGCAGTTCCCGCTGGTAGCCGTCCGGCAAAACCGTCAGATACTGCAATCCATTGCCCTGGTGTAGCTCTGCTTGCATGCGCGCGCCGCTCCTGTTCAGTCTGGGGGGGCTGGCGATCTTAGAGCGGCCCGGCCCTTATTTCGTCACTCTAATAGAATGCGGCCGTTGTGGCAAATGCCCGGTCGTCGTAAACCCGTGGAGCGCCGGCCTATCCGCCGCCCGCGGTTGGTCTGTGGCGTACTCCCGGACGGCTGGCTAGAGGGCAACGGCGCTATCCACCATCATCGAGGTGAACAGTAAGGCCAGGTAGAGCAGAGAGTAGAGGTACAGCCGCCGGGCGTTCCGGGACGAGGTGCTCCGGGTCAAAGGCCAGGCCAGGGCGATGAACCCGCCTCCCAGGAAAGCCGCCACGCCCAGATAGACCCAGCCCACCGACGAGGTGGTGGCGAACGCCAGGGTCAAGGCGACCAGGCCCAGCGCGTAGGCCAGGATATTCCAGGCCGTGTAGGCCCGGCCCGAAACCACCGGAAGCATGGGGATGCCGGCCTTCTGGTAGTCCTGTTGCATCAGCAGGGCCAGCGCCCAGAAGTGGGGCGGCGTCCAGAGGAAGATGATGGCAAAGAGGTACAACGCGGGCAGCTCCAAGCTCCCAGTCACCGCAGCCCAACCCACCACGGGGGGGATCGCCCCTGCCGCTCCGCCTATGACGATGCTCTGTGGGGTACGCCGCTTCAACCAGCCGGCGTAGACGAACACGTAGATCAAGGTCGCCGTCAGGGTCAGGGCCGCCGCCAGGAGGCTGACCCAGACCGCCAGGGACACAAAGGCCGCCAGGTTCAAGATAACGCCGATGGCGAGGGCTTGACGGCGCGATATCCGGCCCGCCGGGACCGGCCGTTGCCAGGTGCGGGACATCAGCCCGTCGATGTGGTGGTCCTGGAAGTGGTTGAGGGCGTTGGCGCCCCCGGCCGCCACCGCTCCGCCGGCGCATACTAGGAGGAGCACGCTCAGCGGGGGCACGCCGCCCGCGGCCAGGAACATTCCGCCCACGGCGGTGACCAGCAGCAGCAATACTATCGGGGGCTTGGTCAACGCCAGGTAATCGGCGAAGATACGCGTCTCCCGGGCGTACCTTCCCAGGACTGGCTTTACCAACAGCAGGTGCTCAAACATCGGCCGGCTCCCCGGCCGGGAGATGCCGCTGGGTAAAGCTCAGGACCGCCAGCACCAACACCGCTCCCCACACCGCCGTGGCCAGGCCCAGGTGGAGCCCCCGGAAGTCCGCCGGAAATTGTAGCCACACGGTGACCGCCCCTATCAATACCTGGGCCAGGAACAGGGCTGCAGTGCCCTTCGACAGCAACCTGATGGACGCGGGCCGGTGTCCCTGCCGAATCCCCAAATAGAGCACGTACCCCAGGAACAGCCCGGCGATTGCGGTAACAAGCCGGTGGGCCATATGTATCATCTGCAACCGGTACTCCGGAAAAACATCGCCCTGGCACAACGGCCAGTCAAGGCAAGCACCGGTCGCCCCGGTGTTGGTCACATAGGCGCCGGACATAAGGATTACGTAGACAGCCCCTGCCGATGCCAGGGCCAGCCACGGGAAACTACCGACCCATCCCGCCGCCGGACGGACCGGCGGCCCCCGATAGGCGACAACCGAGATGAGCACCAGGCACCCGAGCAGGGCCTCGCCCAGGGCCAGGTGGGCTACCACGATGTCCCCGGGCAGCTCGTTGACCACCGTGACACCGCCCAGGATTGCCTGCCCCACCAGCAGGAGCAGCGCCACCCCGGCCGGGATGGTCAGCCAGGGCTCCCATCGAAACGCTATCCAGGCGAGGCCGCAAGTAGCCAGGACCAGAGGGCCCACCAGGGCCGACGCCACCACTCGGTGGGTGTATTCGATGATCGCCTCCACCTCCAGGGGCGGCACGACGCTGCCGTAGCACAGCGGCCAGTCGGGGCACCCAAGTCCCGACCCGGTGACCCGGACTACGCCCCCGAGCACCACCAGGGCAAAGGTCGATGACCCAGCTGCCAGGGAAAGACCGCGAAACCACGTCTGGACCTTGCTGGAAGGACAATGAAGCACCCTGGTTTCGGCTACCGCCATTAAAACCCCGGGAGAAGCTCAGCCGCGTCTGGCAGGGCATCCCAGGCCGGAGGTCCGCCAGCGGCCGGGAGTTGACGCGACTCGTCCGAAGGGACCCGTTCGGTGGTTAGAATGATCCAGCTACACAAGTACGGTTATCGTATATTGGCCCGGCCCGTTGGCCGGACCCACCGGGGGCCGCTGAACGCGGGCCGCCCTGGGCAAAGTCCGCAATCTGACCCGCAAACTAACATAGCCCTTGGGGCTTGTCAATGGAGCTTTCCCCTCAGGAACGGAGCGCCATGCCCCCGGGGGGGCGCCAACGGGCGCCTGGCACCGCGGTCCGGATTCTCGGGTCAGGGTGTTGAGGGATTATGGTACTATTCTGGGACCGCACAAGGATGAAGTAAGCCGAAAAGGGAGCCAAGGATTCCAGTTTTCGGCTGGGGCCGGCGAGATTCGCCTTGGAAAATAGAACGGACGGGAGAGTGACCCGCAGTCAGGAACATTTCCCCGGGCCAAGCCGCGCCCGCATCCTGACCGCCCTGGTACTGGCCCTGGTTCTGGTGTCCGGTTGTGGGAGGGGAGGGGACACCACTCCGGCGAGCGGCGGGCTGGTCCGGGGTTTGGTTGTAGCTGTCGAGGAACGGACCATTATCGAGCTTAAGAGCCTGAAAATCCGCGACGAAGAGGGCAAGATTTGGACCTTCACCTCCCGGGCCGGCTCCGTGGGATTCACCCCGTCCCACCTGCGAGAGCACCAATTGTTCGGTCGCCCGGTAGTGGTGACCTACGTTGCGGATGGCAACACCTTGGTGGCGGTGGAAATAACCGATTAGAGCAGGCTTTCGACGAGCGGCTGCCTGCCCCCGGCCGCGGGGAAGTGGGACTGAATTGCCGGTGGCTAACCGGTGACGACCTCTCGAAGCGCCGCCTCGAGTTCCTCCAGGGTGGTGAACCCCTCGAACTTGGCAACGACCAGCCCGGCATGGTTCATGATAAAGGTCCACGGTTCAGTCGGCAGCCTCCACTCGGCCACCGCGGGAACGAAGCCTCCGGCAGGCCCCCCAGCTACGATGTCTTGAGGGTTTGCGAACACCTCTACATGGATGAAGTTGGCCTCGTCTTTGAACCGCTCCTTCAGGCTTGAAAGGATCTCCACCTGGGGACCGCAGGTAGCCGATACACAGAAGGCCGGAGTAGCAAACACCACCACCAAGGGCATGTCAGCCATAAGGGCGTGGTTGATCGAAAGGCGGTACAGGTCAGGGTCAGGCTCGGTGGAGCTGGTGATAGTCGCCAGGTCGTCCACCGCTTCCAGCGTAGGGGTCGAACTGGCGGGCGCCGCAGACCCGATGGCCGGGGTGATGGACTCCGGCCGCACCGTGAGTGTGCCCTGAGCCGTAACTGGGGTCCCGTCGGCCGTGGTGACGTCTACCTCCACCAGCCAGATCCCGGAGGTCTCCAGGTCCAGGTTGACTTTGAAGATTCCTTGGAGGCCCGACGGCCACTGGAAGAAGCGGGCGCCGGCTTCGCGCACCTCAGCGGCATCCTGGCCCGGCGGATGATGGATGGCCCTCACCTGGGCTTCCGAGGCTCGCACCGGCATCCCGTCGCGGTCAATCAGACCAAAGACCACCAGGTTGCTCCCCACGGCGATATCTGTGGTTACAAACACCGCTTCGACCTCCGGGGAGGCGGGCGCCGGGGTGTTGGTGGGGGAGGAGGAGCACCCGGCGATGGCCGCCAGTACTAGGAGGCCGCCAAGGAGGCGGGACAGCTGGACCCATGTGGGTTTGTTTCCAACGTCTGCCCTGGTTGATGGCCTGTTCATGAAGTTTGCCGCTCCAGATAACAAAGCTGTGGAAGCTGCCGGATGCAGCACCCCGATTCTCTACCGCCGCACGCAAAGCTGGATCAGGGGGTCCACCCGGGACTGATCCTCAAGGCCGGAAACAGCCTGGACGATCGACTGGAGCTGGTCCTCGGGCCAGGGTAGCTCGGGAAACAAAGCGCCGATTCGCCGGGTCTCCGTGGCCAGGTCCCATTTCAGCTCATCGCCGTTGAACTGATCGTCGTATTGGGTCCCATCGCGCAGATGAATGGTAATGCAGGGCGCGAAGGCTGGCCGGTCCTTGTGCCCCACCACCTCGATTCGCTCCATCAGACTGGCTACCGCCCGGTCTTCCCCGGTAGGGCCTCGCCCCGGGTCGATACGGGCGCTGAGGGGAGGGTAGCTGCCGTG
>CAYOAF010000167.1:0-21808 GCA_964401855.1 uncultured Dehalococcoidia bacterium | reverse complement strand
TCGCACATATCAACCAAGCGCTCGAGCAACTTTGGGAGATGGCAACTACTACACCCAGCCATGAGCCCTCGGTAACATCTTCAACTGAGGCAGCGTAGCATCTTCGGTAATAGTTCTTATTGAGGCAACACGCGCGGGGCCGGCGGACTTGCCTAATACTCCGGTTTGGCTTCCCGCTCAACTTTGGCTCGTGCCTGGAGAAACTCGCAAGTTGCTCGGCCGAGTTTCCTGGTCCGGATCTGGCGGTCCACTGGCGCCGGCGCGATTTTCCGGCGTGATTTGAATGTGGGAACCCGTGCGGCGCCGAGCCCTTGCTACCACCAGATTTTGCCCTTCGACTCCTTGGCCAGTTGTTTGTAGTCCTTGGTCCACAAGTTGGTGCTAAGATATTTCCAGCCGCCATCAGCCAGCAAACACACGACGGTGCCACGGCCCATACGCTCGGCTTGCCGCATCGCGCCGTAAACCACCGAGCCCGAGGAGATACCGGCGAAGACGCCTTCCATGGACAGCAGTTCCTTGGTGGTCCAAAAGGCGTCCAAGCTACTAACCAGCATCCTGGAGTCCAGTAAGCTGATATCCAAGATCGGCGGGATAAAGCCTTCGTCCAGATTTCTCAGACCGGAAATAGAATCGTCGGGCTCGGGCGCCACCGCCACGATCTTGATCTGAGGATTATGTTCCCTCAGCCGGCGGGCAACCCCCATAAGGGTACCCCCGGTCCCCAGCCCAGCTACGAACATATCGGCTTCTGGCACGGCATCCACTATTTCCTGGCCCGTGGTTTCATAGTGGGCCCCCGGGTTGGCCTTGCTGCCGTATTGGTACAGCATGAGGTACTGGTCCGGATTTTTCTCGACCAAGTCCTTGGCAACTTCAATGGCGCCGTTGGTGCCCCGCGAGCCGTCGGAGTAGATGATCTCAGCCCCGTAGGCCTGTAGCAACTGGGTCCGCTCGATGCTCACGTTTTTCGGCATGACCACCGCTACCTTGTATCCCTTCAGGTGGCCGATCATGGCCAGAGAAATGCCCGTGTTGCCGCTGGTGGGTTCTAGGATAGTGCGGGCGGAGGATATTTCCCCGTCCGACTCCGCTTGCTCTATCATATTCAAGGCGATGCGGTCTTTGACGCTGCCGGTGGGATTGTGTCCCTCCAGCTTGGCGAAGATGCGCACCTCCGGCTTGGGGCTCATGTTCTGCAGCTCCACGACGGGGGTGTTGCCGATAGTTGCCAAAATCCCTTTGTAGGTTAGCTTCGTTAACACGGCTTCTTTCTATCCCTTGCTACGCTTGATCGCCGGCGACCGGGCTTGTACAAGAGTGGAGCACCCCGGCCAGCGCCCCATAGCCCTGGCCGTTGGTCCTCACGGAAACTCTGCTGCAGCTCTGGCGACCCGAGCGTTGTTCCTTTTGCCCTCCCGGTATCAGGATGCCAGCCGGAGCGGCGATACCTAGCCGGAGGCGATTGCGGCTGTCTCCGGGGCCCCCAGCCCGCAGAAGACCTCGTAGTCTATCAACTTGGTGACGGTGGGATTGTCGCCGCACAGCGGACAAGCCTGGTTCCTCTTTAGCTTCACCTCGCGGAAGCTCATGCTCAGGGCGTCGATAAGGACCAGGCGGGAGCTTAGCGACTCTCCAATGCCCAACAGCAGCTTGAGGGCTTCCGTGGCCTGGATGCTGCCCACCAGGCCGGTCAGAGCCCCCAGGACACCGGCTTCGGCGCAGTTGGGGACCATGCCCGGAGGCGGAGGGGAAGGGAAGAGACAGCGATAGCAACCTTCCCCTGGCATGAAAACGGTGGTCTGCCCATCGAAGATCAAGATACTGCCGTCCACCAAGGGCTTCCCCGCCAGATAGCAGGCATCATTGACCAGGTAACGGGTGGCGAAGTTGTCCGCCCCGTTGACCACCAGGTCGTACTGGCTGATGATTTCCATGGCGTTATCGGATTCGAGTCTGGTTTCGTGCATCACCAGGTTAACGCCGGGGTTGTACGACCTGATGCTATCGCGGGCTGATTCCAACTTGGACCGCCCCACGTCCGCGGTGTGGTGCAAGATCTGCCGCTGCAAGTTGGAAAGGTCCACCACGTCGAAGTCCACGATGCCGATCGTGCCGACCCCCGCTAGGGCCAGGTAAATGGCCGAAGGCGATCCCAGGCCGCCGGCGCCGACGATCAGGGCCTTGGATTGCAGCAACTTCCGCTGGCCGCTGCTGCCGACATCGCCCATGATGATGTGGCGGCTGTATCGTTTTACTTCGTCTGGTTTCAAAACCACCGGCTCTTCGGCCATGGCAGGCATTCCTCCTTACAAATCCGTCCGTTTCCGAGGTTTTCCCTCGGTCCGTCGCTGTTGATGGCGCTGAACTTCGATACGCCGGCGCCGGTCAATCACGCAAAAAACCTGCGCTTCCCCTGGAGGGCAACCCCTTCCGGTCGGGCGCAGGCTTCAAAAGCTCAGGCACAATGCCCGCCCCCCTATGTAAGGGGACAGGTACAGGTCCAGGTGAGCTTGAGTTTAGGCTGATTCATAATTTTTCCTGAGTCTATCCCTGTCGATTTGGCTTGTCAAGCGAACTGGTTTCGGGCCCGTTACCAGCTGTAGCTCTCCAGCAGAAAATCAGATGCCCTTGGGCCCGGTCAAGATGTTACTGGTCTGAGTCACGCTACCTGGTCGGCCAGACGCCGGTGGCGTTGGGCCAGATCGGAAAGGTTGATGTTGCGAAGCACATCCCGGACGGCATCTTCCACCGACTTCCACACCTCTTGCTGGGCGCAGGTCTCAGAAAAAACGCAGTCGTCCGGGTGGATCAGGCAGTCCAGTGGAGAGATGCTGCCGTCCAGAGTGCTCATCACCATGTGCAGGTTGATCTCGGAGGGGTCCATGGCCAAACGGTGCCCGCCCTGGGGACCCCGCCGGCTGATGACCAGTCCGAACTTGTGGAGAGAGGTCATCAGCTGGTCCAAGTAGGCCTCGGGGATACCCTGTTTGCTGGCGATATCCGCCGTTTGGACCTGGCCCTTGCCGTAGTGCAAGGCCAACTCCACCATAGCCCGCACCCCGTAGTCCACTTTCATGGGGATTCGCATCGCACCCACCTCCGAGCCGCTCCAACCAACCAATTATAGCATCGGCTTGGAGGTATTTCCAACTTTGTCTATTTACTTAGTCAACAAACCCGTTCCGGCCCGGCTGTCCCGGCGGCACGGTGTCCCAGGAAGAACCTACGTTTGGCCTTGCACCACCAGGCATGTGCCAAGACCCTGAGCGATCACTTTCTGTTGCTGGTCGGTCACTTTCATGTCGGCGACGATGACGCGGCGGCCGGCGCTGAGCACCCGGGAGGTCGCGGTCAGTTCCCCGTCTTTAGCCGACGCGATGAAGTTGACCTTCAGCTCCACGGTCACGCTGCGCTGTCCGGGGCGCAACACCGAGTACGCCGCGCGGTAAAAAGCGTAGTCGGCCAGAGAGACGATCAACCCGCCTTGGACAACGCCGGCATCTTGCAGAAAGGTGTCGTGGATGGGCATAGTGGCGCTGCCCACTCCGTCGGCACAGAGGCCGGGGCGCATGTCCAGTAGCGCCGCGAAAGGTGCTTCGTACTCGGCTTCGTTTTCAGGTCTTTCAGTAACCAATGGTGGTGACTCCTGTACATTGACGGATTCGCCACCGCGCACCGGTAGAGTTGGGATCATTCCCTCTGAACCACGGCGGCATACTGGATAGGCCCGAGGGTATGGCAGTCGGCGTTGCCGCCCAGCGCGGGGCGTCCAACCAGTATACCCCCCGGTAGGCGCGTACTGCCACGGCGATCGCGAGATCTGGCGCGCCGCCCCATGGCGGAACAATGGCGCTACCTGGGCTCTTTTGTCTATAATAGCGAAGCACCCGGGCTGACGCGGGAAACAAAGGAGCTTGCGGAAGTGGGAATGGTCAAAGGGGTCTTTCTGGCTCTGGGAATCTTGGTGCTGCTGGCGCTGATTCCCGTCGTGAACGTGATCGGCATCCCCTTTGGGGCGTTCATCGGAGCCTACTATGGCATATCCTCGACTGGTCACTCCGGCCGCTCTTTCTTGTTCAAGTCCTTGGCATTCGGCGGCTTGCTGGGGCTGCTGGTACTCTTGGTCCTGGTGGCTGTGGCGGCCGGTCTGACGTTGGCCGTGGACTTGAGCCAGCGGTTTCAGTGGCTGCTGTGGATTTCAGTGTTCACGTTTGCCCTTTATTCGGCCAACATGGGCGCGTTGGGGGCGATGTACTACCAACTGAAGAAATCCAAGTAGCCCCTGCGGCGCCTGTCCGGCCGGCTGGGCGATTCGCTGGCGGGAAGGCACGGCTAACCGCTTGAGGAGCGTTTTGGAGATAGTGATGCAGGCCCAGAACAATCCGGCGGACCGGCTCGGCAGTGACTAGCAAGAAGCTGTTGCTGCTGGTATTGCTGACTATCCTGGTGTTCGTGGGACTGGCCGGCTATGGCGATTTCACGGAGACGGGCGGGCAGTTGGCCCACTTCCCTTTCAGCTATCTGATCGCCGCTTTGGCCCTGGCTGTCGTGAACTACGGGCTGCGGTTTCTGCGCTGGGCCTACCTCCTGCGGGTGCTGGGGATCGACATTCCCCTGGGACTGAACGGTCTGGTGTTTCTTTCCGGGCTGGCCATGTCCATCACTCCGGGCAAGGCCGGTGAACTGATCAAAAGCTACTTGCTCCGCGACCGGTCGGGCGTTTCGGTGTCCGCCTCAGCCCCGGTGGTCGTCATGGAACGGGTCACCGACGTAGTCTCCGTGGTGCTGCTTGCGATGGTCGGCCTTGCGCTGTTGCCGTTGCCGGTGGTGGCCGCGCTCACGGCAGTCCTATTCCTGTCCGGGGCGGCCCTGGTATTTATCGGCACCCGGAAAGGTGACTGGTTGTTCAGCCTGCCGTTGCTGCGCCGTTGGAGCAGCGGCCTTCGCGCTTCCTATCACGGGCTGCGGCAACTGGCGGCCCCAAAAGTGTTGCTGGCGGCGACCGTTCTGGGGGCGGCCGCCTGGTTCAGCGAAGGCCTGGCCTTATGGGTGATACTGCGAGGTCTGGATGCCGACGTAGCCCTGTCGCGAGCGCTGCCGGTCTACGCCGCCGCCACCCTGGCGGGCGCCCTGAGCGCGCTGCCCGGAGGACTGGTGGGCACCGAGGGCAGCATGGTTGCACTGTTGCTGCAGAGTGGTGTCGCCAGGGGCCCCGCCTCGGCGGCTACCCTGCTGGTTCGGCTGGCAACCCTCTGGCTCGCCGTTGCCGTCGGGCTCATCGCCCTGGGCGGCTTGAACCGGTTCGGGCCTCCTCGGATGACCGCGCCCTCCAGTGGAGAGCAGGACATCCCGGTCCTGCAAGCTCGTTCCTAGGTCGAGGGATTTATGGGGACCGACGACAAAACCGTCAAGCCGGCCGGGCAGGGTGGTGTGGCATCACAGGCAAAGGCCCTGGTGAAGGCGCTGCGGCCTGGACAATGGATTAGGAACGGCCTGGTCTTCTTTCCCCTCGTGTTTTCGGTCCAGGTGGCCTGGTCCCTCAACAACCTTGACCCCGTACCGGGCCTCGCGGTCCGGTTGCTGGTCTTGTTCGCGGCCTTCTGTGCCCTCTCAAGTGCCGTTTACCTCTTCAACGACCTGGCGGACCGGGAAGCAGACCGGCAGCACCCGGTGAAGCGGCTGCGGCCCATCGCCTCCGGAAAGGTAAGGGTCCCCACGGCCCTGACCATTCTGGCAGTTCTGGCTGCGGCCGGATTGGCGGCAATGGTCCTGGTGGAACAGGTGCTTGGAGCTATCGGCCTGCTCTACTTGGCCATCAACGCGGCCTACTCCCTGGGCGTAAAGCGAATTGTTATGCTCGACGTGCTGGCGGTGGCCAGCGGTTACCTCATCCGCGCTGTGGCCGGGGCGGTTGCCATCGGAGTCACCCCATCGCCCTGGCTCTATGTCACCACGGGGACCGGGGCCCTGTTCATCGTGCTGGGCCGCCGCTACGCCGAAGCGCGGCTTGCCGGGGAATCGGCGGCCGGGCAACGGCCGGTGCTGAGCAAGTACGCCGGGGCCTTCATCGGACAGTGCATAACCATCTCGGCGGCGGCAGCCTGGCTGAGCTATACTCTGTACACGGTGGAAGCAAAGAATCTACCGGAAAACAACACCATGCTGCTCACCCTTCCAATGGTGACCTTCGGCCTCTTCCGCTATCTGTACCTGCTGAACACCAGCCGAAAGGCGGAGGCCCCGGAGCAAATGATCCTGCGAGACGCCCCCCTTGTCCTGTCCATCCTCTGCTGGATGGGGGTGTCGGCACTGGTCCTGCTGCTAAACTAGTTGGTGTAGCCATCATCTGCCAGTCGTTTGCGACGGAGTAGCGTCAATGCAAGTACCCAACAACCCCGATGATGCCGTGGTTTCGGCGGGAGCGGCCCGGCCTTTGACAACCCCGGCGGAGGCTCCGGCCACCCAGGGCCCTTCGCCGTTTCAGCGCCCGGTGGTGGCCGTGGTGGCCACCCGGCCGGAGACTGTTTTGGATGACATCCAGAGAGCCATGGTGCTGGCCGGCATCAGCCGGCACCTGGACCCGGATGCCGCCACCCTGCTGAAGATCAACATCTCTTGGGAACACTGGTACCCGGCCTGCTCCACCTCCCCCTGGCAGCTGGAAGGAGTGGTCAGGGCGCTGCGGGACCTGGGCCATCGGGAGCTGACCGGGGCCCACAACGGGACCGTGGTGGTGGACTCCTTCGAGGGAGAAGTGAACAACAAGCACAAGACGGTTCAAGAGCGGTGCGGCCTGCCGGTGGTGCATCTGGACAGCCCGCCCAACCGCTGGGTGAATTACCAACCCAAGGCGAAGATGCTGGTGCTCCACGACATCTTCCCGGAGGGCATTCAAATCCCGGAGTCCTTTGCCGGGACCAATATCGTCCACCTGCCCACCATGAAGACCCACGTCTTCACCACCATGACCGGCGCGATGAAGAATGCCTTCGGCGGGCTGTTGCACCGAAAGCGCCACTGGACCCACTCGGTAATCCACGAAACCCTGGTGGACCTGCTGGCCATTCAAAAGGAGATACATCCGGGCATCTTTGCGGTGATGGACGGCACCTTCGCTGGCGACGGCCCCGGCCCCCGGGCCATGCGATGGCACATTAAGGACCGCATCCTGGCCGGCGCCGACCAGGTGGCCATCGACGCTGTGGCCGCCCGGATGATGGGGTTCGACCCCCTGGGCATTAAATTCATCCGGCTGGCCCACGAACGAGGATTGGGCTGTGGAGACACCTCTGAGATAGAAGTCGTCGGCGAGGATATCGACCAGGTAAATTGGGGCTTCTCCGGGGTCGAGAACACCTTCGCCAGCCGGGGCCAGAAGCTGATCTACTGGGGGCCGTTGAAGCCCCTGGAAAAGCTGCTGCTTCGCAGCCCACTGGCCGGGTGGGCCTTCCTGGCCTCCAACCTCTACCACAACGGCTACTGGCTGAAGACCAAAGGCCGGGGCCGCATCAAGGCTGCCCTGGAAACCGAGTGGGGGCGGTTGTTCCAATCCTATTGAGCATGGGGACATGATATTGCCATGGACATAGCGATCATTGGCCTGCCGCAGAGCGGCAAGACCACTGTCTTCAACGCCCTGACCCGCGGGCACGCCGACACCGGTGGCGCCGGCGGAGAGATGCATGTGGGGGTCGTTAAGGTCGCTGACCCCCGGCTGGACGTGCTGACCGAGATGTACCGGCCAAAGAAGACCATCCACGCCGAAGTAAAGTACTGGGACCTGCCGGGCCCCGAATCTCTGGACAGGTTCCAGGGCATCGGCGGGAAGTACCGGAACGTGCTGCAAGGGGCCGACGCCTACTTGCTGGTGGTGCGCGCCTTCACCAACGCCGCGGTGGTCCATCCCCTGGATGGCGTGGACCCGGGCAGAGACCTGACAAATATGCTGGGTGAGCTGGCTTTCGCCGACCTGGAGGTTCTGGAACGGGCTGTCACCAGGCTGGAGGAAGGCTTCAAAAAGTCCAAGGTCTCCGACCGGCCGGCCCTGACATCCCAACTGGAGACCATCAAGAAGGCGAGGGAGGGCTTCGAAGAGGGAGTCTCGCTGCGCCGGCAACATTTCGCTGGCTCAGAGCTGTCGGTCCTGGCCGATTACCAGCTTCTAACAGCCAAGCCGGTCATCGTTGCCTTCAACACCGACGAATCGAGCCTGGACCTGTCTCTGGACAGCTTGGGCCTTTCGGAGGACCAGATCGCCGGCCTCGGCGAGGTCAACATTTGCGCCAGGCTGGAAGAAGATTTGGCGTCGATGCCTGACGACGAGGCGGAGGAGTTTCGCCAAGAGTTGGGCGTTGGCGAACCGGCGGTGGACCAGATGGTCAGGGTTAGCTTCCAAACGTTGGGGCTGATATCCTTCCTCACCGTCGGCGAGGACGAAGTCCGGGCCTGGAGCGTCACGGCGGGGCTGCCCGCCCAATTAGCCGCGAGGACCATCCACACCGACTTCCAGCGGGGCTTCATTCGTGCCGAGGTCATACCCTACGACGACCTGGTGCGGTGCGGCAGCATCGCCCAGGGGCGCAAGGAAGGGGTGCTGCGCTCCGAGGGGAAGACCTACAGGATCAGGGACGGCGACGTCATCAATTTCCTGATAAACGTCTAGGCCGCCACCGTAGAGCAACTCCATGCCGACCTTGTCGCGGTAGAGGTCGAACGCGCGGGCCATGTCTCGCACCGTCAGAGTGACCGCGCCAATCTGCTGGACCATCCGGCTCCCTTCCGCCGTTCATTTTGCGGATAATACGATGGGCGGATAGTACAATGGGGAAAAGCACCCGGGGGATAGTACAATGGGACGGCAAGCCCCGGCGGGAGGTTCGCCATTGAGATCACGTCCACCTCCCCTTTCGCCGCCATCATACCCGGCGATTGGACAAACCTGGGGCGAAGGTGGCGGCCGGGAATCCGGCAAAAAGGATTTTTCCATGCGGGTAGCCTATATACAATCGATCGGCGGGGCCAGCGGCGACATGCTGTTGGGTGCGCTGTTGGACCTGGGGCTGACCTTGGAGGCACTGAGGCGGGAACTTGCCAAGCTGGGCCTTTCCGGCTACGAACTGGTGACCGGCCAGGAGACCCGGCACGAAGTGAGAGGGACCAATCTCACGGTGCAGCTTCAGGACGCAGCGCGCTACTCCCCCAAGGGCCTGCTGGACATCGTCAAAGGGAGCGGGCTGTCAAGGGAGATCAAGGACCAGGCTGAGAGCGTGCTGAAGACCCTGTGGCGGGCTGAAAGCCGGGTCCACGGTGAACCTCAGGACACCCTGGAACTGGACGAACTGGGGAGTATCGACACCCTGGTCGATGTGGTTGGATTCGTATCCGGCCTGGCTTCCCTTGGGGTGGAGCGAGTGTGCGCTTCTCCGTTGGTGCTGGGGGCGGCGGAACCGCCTCGTCGGGCTGGCGGCTATCCCAATCCGGCTCCGGCCACGTTGGAACTGGTGGCGATGGCCGGTGCTCCGGTGGCTGGCGACCTGTCATTCCATCAGGGTGCCGGGGAGCTGACCACACCGACGGGGGCCGCCCTCATTACGACGCTGGCCAGCTTCGAGCGGCCCGCCATGTCCGTCACCGGTGTCGGCATTGGCCTGGGGGCCAAGGACCCGGACGGTTTTCCTAACGTGGTCCGGGTTTGGCTGGGCGAGACCGCCGAGACGCCGGCCGCCGAAAAACAGGGCGTCATCTTGCTGGAGACGAACCTGGACGACACGCCCGGCCTGGTGCTGGGGCACGTCCAGGACCGGCTGTTCGACCTGGGGGCGCTGGACGTGTGGTGCACCGCCGTTCAGATGAAGAAGAACCGCCCCGGGACCATCATCTCGGCATTGGTCCCCCGGGAGCTGGAAACCGCCGCCATGGAGGTCATCCTTCGGGAGACGCCGACGCTGGGGGTGCGGACCCGCCCCGTGGATCGCTATGTTGCCGATCGCCAGAGCCTGCCCATGGAGACCGGCATGGGGGTGATCAGCATCAAGGTGAAGTACCTGGGTGGAGTGGCGGTGGGGGCCGCGCCCGAGTTTGAAGACTGCCGGCGTATCGCCCTGGAAACCGCCACCCCCTTCCAGGAAGTCTACCAGCGGGCCGCCGCCGAGGCCCGCCGCCAGTTTCTCCGATAGGGCCGAGGAAGACCTGGGACTGGGCTGGCGGATTCCAGCAGGGGAGCCCCCCCCTTACAAGCGGCGCTGCCGGTACCGGCCGGGCATGCCGGGATAAACGCGCTCCGTGAGGACCCACGCGATGCGCGCCCGGAGGGCTGCTACCTCCTGGAGGTCGAGTAGTTCCAGCAACTCCTCGAGGCGGCCTTGAGGTTTTTTGAGCTGTTCCTCCAGGTTGGCCAGCGCGGCCAGCAATGGGTCGGGGATGGGCTCGCCGCAGAAGTCCCAGATGACCGTTCTGATTTTCATATCGGCATGGAAAGTCAGGCCGTGGTCAATGCTCCATAGCTTTCCATCGGCGTCAATTACCAGGTGGTTTGGCTTCCGGTCGGTGCTGTTGGCCACCAGGTCGAAACAGGCGACGGTTTTTAGCTCAGCCTCGTGGACGTCCGTAAGGGTGTAGTAGCTTTGCCTGGAGTCGTGCCGCACAAAGTGCTGAAGAGTTCCGATGCCATGGGGGCCTTCGCGAATGACAGTGAAGGGGATGAAATCCCAGCCCAGCACCCGGCTCAACAAGTAGGCGGCGTACTCGCGTTTGTACAGGGTCCCCGAAGGAAAATCCCAAAGGGGGGCCTCGCCGTCCCGGGGCTTGTAGATCGCCAGGCCGACCTGGCCGCCCAACTGGACCCGGGCCAGGAAGGTGTAGTTCGACCCCATGGGGGTGAGCCGGCAAGAAACAATATCGCCACGCCGGATGATTTGGCAGATCGCTGGATCGACGTTCACCGGGACGCTCTATTATCGATGGCCGGCGGGTCAGCCGACCGCCAACGCGGTGTGGCCATTGGACCGGGGACAAACGTGCCCTTCCGGGTCTATCGGGAGCCCGCACAGGAAGCAACGAGGCCGCCCTGCGGCGCAGATCCGCAGAGCCTCCTTGGCCAGATCGTCGGCTTGCTTTGGAGTGATCCAGAAGCTAACCGACATTGGCTCCTCAACGGGGGTATCCGTTTCCTTTAGATCAGCCTCCTCCAGTTCATAGGCCATCAGGTAAAACGAATTGGCCGTCGGGTCGTAGCTCAGCAGCAGTTGCCCAGCCTTGAAGTCAATGGAGGCTCCCCCGCCGGACCACTCGGGTTCCTTGGGCTGGCTTGGGCGCTCCCGGTCCTCGTCCGACATGGACAGGACTACGTCCCTGAGGTAGCCGGCCAACTGGGAGAGTTGCTCTTTTTCCAACCATAAGGAACAGGCGGCCGGGCCAGCCTCCAGGGCTAGAAGAAATGTGCGCTGCCCCGGCTCTCCAAATGACCTGGCTTCGATGAGAGAGAGGGACCCCAAAGCGTATTTGATGGGCCGCGGTTCCATGGCGTTAATATTAGCGCTGGGTGACTCTTGTGACAAGACACCCCTGGACCGCGCCGGTCTCCACCCGCCCATCAAACTTGGTGGTCTCTCAAGGTAGTGCAGCACTTGCCAGCGGCGGCCACGGCTCGCCGAGCCTACTACCTGCTTCCGGCATCGCGCCTCTAGCACATTGCGGAATCGTTCAAGGCCCGCTGGCAGCCATGCAAGGAGAGGGTGGACGTGACGCGGAGGCCAACACCGGCAAGGAAGTTTGGAAATTCCTCGCGGATGGAAAAGCCTCCCTTGACGCCAGATGATGTTGTGTTGCGGCGTTCTTAAAGGCGGGCAATCCCTGCGATATGTCTACCTCGACCTGGACGATGAGCCCGTCCAGGCTGATTACCGCGCAAGTTTGAGC
Source organism: uncultured Dehalococcoidia bacterium (assembly GCA_964401855.1). GTDB lineage: Bacteria > Chloroflexota > Dehalococcoidia > Lucifugimonadales > UBA3495 > CAJWBT01. The sequence continues at coordinate 9,889 of CAYOAF010000167.1, read as the reverse complement.
AGTGGCGAGCACCTCACCGGCCCTTGTTCGGTTTCTTGGGATTCAGGAGGGCTCTCGAACGCGGGTCCTTGGGCAAGTTGAGGGCGCACGGGTTGGACGCCCGCTGCCCCGACCGGAGGCAAAAGGAGGTGGGGGTCCGGCTCCCGTCCCACCGACTGCCCATATCAGTGATCGCTGACTTCATTGACCACCCTCGGCTGGGCCGGCACATTCCCGGGTTCGCGCCGAGATACCGGCGAAACCGAGCATGCCTGCCGCCCCTGAAATCCTGGAGTGGTGAGCTCGGGCCGGCCTTGGGATAGCGGCTGGCCAGAACCGGGGGCTACCCCGCGGCCACCGTCATCTGGAACAAGTCGTTGGCCACGCTGATCGGCCCGTCGAAGAACCGCCTTGCGTCGTCAATCAGGGGTTGCGGGTCGAGATGGAAAGTGCTGTCGATATGAGTGATCACCAACTCCTGCACCCCGGCCTGCGCGGCCGCGCGGCCGGCGCCGGCGGCAACCGAATGGCCCCTGCCGTTGGCGTCCTTCAGGTTACTTTCAACGCACAGGGCTTCGTGGATCAAAAGACGGGCGCCCTGGGACGCCTCCACCAGGTCCGTGCTGAAGCGGGTGTCGCCCGAGAAAACGATCGAAACTCCACCGGCTTCCACCCGCCAGCCCACCGAGCCGGATATGTGGTCCACGGGAAAAGATGAAGCCCAGGTCGTGGGGCCCAGGTCTACCCGTTGACCTGCTTCGGTTGGGCGCCATTGGAACACCTGGTGACCGTTCCTGGTCGTGGCGCCGTCCTGGTCTACGTTGATGGTGCGGAGGCGAGTAGCCCGGCAATACACGCGGACAGCTTCCAACGCCTCTTCGGAGCTGTACACGCGAAGTGGCGGGCCTTCCGGGTCGGTCAGGGAACGCTGGCCCTGCATATAGGGCAACCCGCCCATGTGGTCGCCGTGGTGATGGGTGAGCAGCACCTGCTCGAATTCTTTCGCCAACATCCCGACCGCCGCCGCCTGGCGCATGACGGAGTTGCCTGAGGCGGTGTCCAGCAGCAAGCGAGTGCCGTCCGGACAGTCGAACACGATGGAGGTGTGGTTCCGGTACACACACATGCCGGCGCCTGTGCCGAGGAAAGAGATATCAACGTTGGCCATCAAAGAACTCCCGGTCAGGGCTGGAACGCGGAGAGACGGTCGCACTTCACCGATGTTTCGCCAAGGACCTGCCGGCATGAAGCCTGTTTCCCGGTAAGGAGACCACGCTTTCGGCCTTTGCCATTGTAATTGCGAGTGATGAGCGAGTCAACGCGGGCAAGTCAGCAGGGTTTACTGGCACTGATCATCGCCGGTCCCTTGGCCTTCCCACTCGGCCAGCCGGACCTCCAACTTGTGCTGTCGCAGCGCCATGGTCAGATCACCCCTGGTGCGTTCCAGCACCCCTCGCATCTGGTCGGTTCTACCGCGCAGCCCCCCGGTTACTCCCTCCGGGAAGTCCACCGTGACCAAGATGCTGTTTATCTCGTCCATGAATTCCATGTGCTCCTGACAGCGCTCGAAAGAATCCCGGCGCAGGGAGTCCAGGATGTAGCGGCGCAGTTCACCGATGACCTCGGCCATGCCGTTGAGGAATGCGGCCGGGTCCACGCCCAGGTCTTGGGGCCGGGGTAGGGCCTCTCCGGAGATCATTGCCAGGGTGACATTCGCCTCGCTGAACTCTTTGCGTGCATCTGAAAGGAACCCAGCAAAGTATATTTCCGGGTTCTCCAGACGCATGGGCTCGGTCTCAACCAGTCGAAGCCTTGCCTGCTCGATTATCTTGCGGGCCTCGCCGAACTCCCCTCTGTGTACTGCCCGGATGGCGTTGGCTGAGGAGCGGATCACCTCTCTGGAAATGGTGAGGGCCCGCTCCCTGGCCCGGTTGCGGACGGCCAGTTGCTCAATGGCTTGGCGCCCGATGCCGGCGAGGTCGTCGCTGTACCGGGATGGCACTAGACCCGGCCTCCTGCCGCCCGGACGGCCTCCACCAGTTGGGCAGTGGCGGCCTCCGGATCGGGGGCCAAGCCGACGGCTGCGGTGACGCAGACGGCGTCGGCGCCCGCTTCCACCACGGGGGCCACGTTCCCGGCGTTGATCCCGCCGATGGCTACCAAGGGCAAATTGCTGGCCTGCCTGGCCTCGCGTAGCCGGTCGACCCCTTGGGGCGGGCGGCCCACGCCCTTGGTGCCGGTGTGGTAGATGGCGCCGAAGGCCAGGTGGTCGGCCCCCATCTCCTGGGACTGGACCATCTCGTGAAGCTCGTGATTGGACCGTCCCAGCACCTGGTGGGGCCAAAGTACCCGCCGGGCCTGAGCCACCGGCAAGTCGGTCTGTCCAACGTGGATACCCGCGGACCCCACTGCGGCAGCCAGGTCCACGTGATCGTTGATAATCAGATCGGCGTCATAGGCCTGGCAGAGCTGCTGCAGCGCCGAGGCCAGAGGCAGTATTTCCCCCTTGTCCCGGAGCTTGTCCCGCAGTTGCAACATCCTGGCGCCGCCGCGCACCGCCGAGGCAGCGACCTCCATGGGGTCTCTGCCGTTGGTTATTTGAGGGTCGATGATGACGTACAGGCCCCGCACCCGGTCAGCTCGCTTCTGCCTCAAGGCCTCTCCCAACTGGTTCGATAGAGCGGCCAGGGTTTCGGTCAGGGCCAGGTGCATTTCCCCGGAGACACGGCTGCTGCCGCCGGCCCCGCGGAGAGTTGCCAGCACCTTCTGCGCCGAAGAAGTCAGCGCCAGGGCGCCGGCAAGAGTGAGTTTGAGAGGCGGCCCGGAGAGCGTGGTTTCCGGCGAGGCGGTTAGCACCAGGACAAGGTTGCGCAGTCGGTGCAAGGGAGGGGAACTCGACGGCAGGTCCGGGCAGTCCGCGGCAACTTCAGTCAAGCTCTGCGCCAGCATTGCGTAGCAAGCGTCGCCCAGAGAAGTCTCACGGGTCATGCATCCATTCCTTTTGGCATCTCTCCCTGCCGGGCGGCGTCGATGGATTCCCGCACCGACTGGGGCATGTCCAAGCCGAAACGGGTGAAGCTTTTCTCCACGTTGCGGCCAATGTTGCGGGGATCGCTGTAGAAGTCCGGCGACGAAAGGCCGGCCCCCATCGGGTGTTGCTCGTGGACTGACTGGAGTGTCTTGCCTGTGGCAAAAGAGGACATGCGGCGGACCATGTCGAGGCTCTGGCAGTGGCCGCATACCGGCTCCAGTCGGGAGTTAATCGACCTAGTAAAGAAGGATGACAGTTTCCCACAGGGACGGCATCGGTATTCGTAGATCGGCATGTTCTGCACTCCCGTTAAGGGCTCGCGGCGCCGGGGGGCCTCGGTCCTCCCCTGTCGGGCCGCCACGGTGACGCGCAGTCTCAGTAGACCTCCCCAGGGGTCATTGGCCGGCAGAGTCGGGGGGGCTCCGGGGAAACATCCCGTCTGCCCTTGTCCCTCCGAGCCTCTGTGGCCAACACTAAGAACCGGCGGACGTATCCCGCCGTAAACTCTCGAAGTCCGGCGAAACCTGGCCCCCCATCTCATCTTTGACCTGGCCCATGAACTGGTCCAGCCTCTGAGGGTCGTCTTCGTCCGTGTCGCCCAGCATCTCTTCGCCGGGCACCCAATTCAAGCTATCACCCCAGGACCGGTGAAAAGCGAACCGGGACACCAGCCTGCTCATGTTGGAGCGGCCGCACTTCTGGCAAACAATGGCGCCGGCGTTGGACCAGCTAAAGGTCAGCACCGTGCTGACTCGGCCGCAATCGCCGCAACGGTATTCGTAAAGGGGCATGCGTAGCGGTCTCCCCCCTCGGCCTGCCTTCCATTGTAGCATGGCGTCCGGGGCACTGCAGGGGCTGACAACTGACCGCTGACTGCTGATGACTGACCGCTTGCCTGGTGTATAATGCAGCCACCGTGCCCGCCGGCTGCTCTGGTCGGCGGCCCGGAAGCCCCGACACCAAGAGTGCGCATGGCCTCAGGAAACCGGAATAAGACCCTCCCTCTTTTCAACCAGCTGGAAGCCCCGTTGCTGCTGGTGATGGACGGGCACGCCATGGTGCACCGCGCCTTCCGGGCCATTTCGGCGCAAAGCCACCTCTCTGTTTCGGCCACCGGCGAAGACACCACCGGGATCTACGGGTTCGCCAATGTCTTCCTGCGGGCCCTTCAAGAGTGGAACCCCACTTACTGCGCTATCGCTTTCGACACGCCGGCGCCCACTTTCCGTCACCAACGGTTCGAGCAGTACAAGGCCCAGCGGGCGCCGACGCCTCCCGATCTGCTCTCTCAGTTCCCGCGCGTCAAGCAATTGATGCAGGCTTTTGAGGTCCCCATCTTCGAGCTGGACGGGTACGAGGCCGACGATGTCATCGGCAGCATTTGCCGCCAAGCCGGAGCCCAAGGCGTTGACTCCGTGATCTTGACCGGGGACCGGGATACCTTCCAGTTGATCTCGGCCCGGGTGCGGGTGGACCTGTCCTACAGCGTTCAGGGCCGCAAAGTGTATGACGAGGCGGAGCTGGCTGCCCGCTACTCCGGGCTTACCGCAGCCCAGCAGCCCGATTTCAAGGCCCTGGTGGGCGACACCTCGGACAACATTCCCGGGGTCCCCCGCGTCGGCGAGAAGCGGGCCATCGGTCTGCTCAACAAGTTTCACGACCTGGAAGGCGTCTTTGAGCACCTGGAGGACATTAAACTGCCCAGCGTTAAGGAATCCCTGGCGGAAAACCGGGGCCGCGCCTTCGAGAACCGGATACTCACCACCATCGACCGGGAAGCCCCCGTGGATCTGCGCCTAGAGAGTTGCCGCTGGGGCGAGTATAACCGCAAGGCGGTGGTCGACCTGCTGACCGAGCTTGAGATATTCAGTGTAATCCAGCGCCTGCCGGCCGCCGGCTCGCCGGCTCCCCTGTTTGGACAGGGTGTCCCGGAGGCGGTCTCGCAAGTACCCTCCGATTCCGATTATCAGGCGGTACAGACCGACGACCAACTGGAGGCGATGCTGACGGCCCTCCGGGAGGCAGGAGGCTTCGCTTTCGACACGGAGACCACCGGCCTGGACCCGATGCAGGCGGACCTGGTAGGCCTGAGCTTCGCCACGGCGCCGGGCAAAGCGTGGTATGTGCCGGTGGGCCACCGGGAGGGTGTCCAACTGTCGCCGGAAACGGTGCTGGCCAGCGTCAGGCCCCTGTTCGAGTCGGCCGGTATGAGCAAGTGCGCCCACAACGCAAATTTCGACCTGATGGTCCTGGCCAGCCACGGCATCAATTGCCGGGGTGTCGACTTCGACACCATGATCGCGGCCCACCTCCTGTGCAAGGGTGCGCTGGGATTGAAAAACCTGGCCCTGGACGTGCTGGGCCGGGAGATGACGCCCATCACTCAGCTCATCGGCACCGGAAGCAACCAGGTGACCTTCGACCAGGTCCCCATCGAATCGGCGGTGAACTATGCGGCCTCCGACGCCGACATGACCGGGCGGCTCCGCGAGGCCTTTGAAGGGTCCCTGGCCAACCTCGGATTGAACCAACTTATGGACGGCATGGAAATACCCCTGGTGCCGGTGCTGGTCACCATGCAGCGACACGGCATCAAGCTGGATGCCGGAATCCTCCACGAGATGTCCCGGGACCTGAACCGGCACCTGCAACAGGTTGAACAGGACCTGTACCAGAGCGTGGGCCACATCGTCAACATCAACTCCCCCCTGCAGTTGAGCGACCTGCTATTCAAAGAGCTGGGCCTGCCCCGGACCAGGCGCACCAAGACCGGCTACTCGACCGACGCCAGCTCCCTGGAGTCCCTCAAAGGGTTTCACCCGGTGGTGGACCAGATACTAGAGTACCGGCAGGCTTCCAAGCTCAAGTCCACCTACGTGGACGCGCTGCCGGAGATGATAAACCCCACTACCGGGCGGGTCCATACCAGTTACAACCAGACGGGTTCCGCCACGGGGCGCATGTCCAGCAGCGACCCCAACCTGCAAAACATCCCTATCCGCACGGAACTGGGTCGCCAGGTCCGCAAGGCGTTCGTCGCGGACGATGCGCCCAACTGGCTCCTCTTCTCCGCCGACTACTCTCAGATCGAGCTGCGGGTGCTGGCCCACCTGTCCCAGGACGAGGGGCTGCTGGACGCTTTCCGCCGGGGTGAGGACATCCACGCATCTACTGCGTCCCTGATGTTCGATGTGCCCATCGACCAGGTGACGCCGGACCAGCGGCGCATCGCCAAGATACTGAATTTTGGCGTGATCTACGGCATCTCCCCCCACGGGATCGCCCAGCAGACGGAGTTCAGCCGGGAAGACGGCGCCCGGTTCATAGAGAGCTATTTCGCCAAGTATCCCGAAATCAACAGGTACATGGACGGCGTGAAGGCCAGGGCGCGGGAGACCCAGTACGTGGAGACCGTGATGCGCCGCCGCCGCTTTCTCCCAGGGATCAACTCGCCCAACTTCAACGTCCGCAGCGGGGCGGAGCGGATGGCGATCAACATGCCCGTCCAGGGCACTGCCGCCGACATCATGAAGCTGGCGATGGTGCGGGTCCAGGACCGGTTGGAGCGTGAAAACCTGCGGTCCAAGATGCTGCTGCAGGTCCACGACGAATTGGTCTTCGAAGTCCCTCAAGACGAGCTGGAGACCATCAAAGAGCTGGTCCTCGACGAAATGCCCGCCGCCATGGATCTGGATGTAACCTTGAAAGTGGACGCCAAATGGGGCTACACTTGGGGGGATATGGAGTAGGCATCGATGCACAGTCCCCGTTCACTCGCTTCACAACAATCCGCAAGTAACCGGCTGGAAATCCCCCACCCCCCGGTTTAGAAGAGTGCAAGAGAGGGATTTGTTGCGCAGCTCAGACCAAGGAAATTGCTGGAGAACCTCCAGAGAACTACCAAGGGGGAATCAATTGGAACTTATTCGCAGCGTGATCTTCGTGCCCGGTAACCAGTCCAAGATGCTGGAGCGAGCGTTGTTTTTCAACGCCGACGTCATTCTGGTGGACCTGGAGGACTCGGTGCCCCCGTCGGAGAAGGCCAACGCCCGAGAGACGGCCCGGGAGTGGGTGCCCCGCCTGCGGCGGGAGGGCCGCCGGGTGATGGTAAGGGTGAACGCACTGGACACCGGATTGACCCGGGACGAGGTGGACGCCGTCATGGGGCCGGACCTGAACGGTATCAGCGTCGGCAAGGCCGAGTCGGTTTGGGACATCCGAGAGGCTGACCGGATAATTACCACGCTGGAGTCCTCGTCGGGGCTGGAGCCGGGCCACGTCAAGCTCATCCCCTGGATCGAGACCGCCCAGGCGGTCATGGCCGTACAGCAGATAGCACTGGCTTCCCCTCGCGTCATCGCCCTCGCCTTCGGGGCTGAGGACTACACCAACGACATGGGCATCCAGCGTACCGACACCAGCGAGGAGGTCTATTTTGCCCGGTCGTTGGTCCCCATCGCCGCCCGGGCGGCCGGCGTGGCCTCTCTCGATTCTCCCTTCGTCCAGTTCCGGGACCCGGACGCGCTCCGGCGAGACCTGCAATTGGTCCGCCAGATGGGCTACACCGGCAAGTTCGCCATCCATCCCAACCAACTCGACATAATCAACGAGATGTTCGGCCCCTTGCCGGAAGAGGTGGAGTACGCCCGCCGGGTTATGGACGCCTGGAACCGGGCCGAGGTCGCAGGGCGTGGCTCAATAGACCTGGACGGCCGGATGATCGACGTGCCGGTCGTCAAGCGGGCCCAAAACCTGCTGGCCCTTGCCGACGCGATTCAGGCGCGAGGCGGATAGACGTGAGTGGTCAGCTATCAGCCCTCAGCCGCGAGAAAGGCGGTTACGGTCGGAGGTCCCGAAACAGGGTTAGCTCAACAGGATTGGCGCACCACGAGGTCACCGGTTTCGATTGGCCCAGTAGGGCTGAGAGCTGAACGCTGATGGCTGAGCGCTCTTTTCCCCCCGACCGCATCATCCTGGAAGGAATGCAATTCTACGGCTTCCACGGCGCCAACCCGGAGGAGCGGGCCCTCGGCCAGTCCTACGTGGTGGACCTGACTGTGGAGCTGGACCTGCGCCGGGCGGGTGAGTCAGACCAACTGGAGCACACCGTCAGCTACCCCAGGCTCTACCGGGCCGTCAAGGAGGTGATGGAGGGCGACTCCAGGAATTTGCTGGAAGCCACCGCCCAGGCCATCGCCGGCCGGGTGCTGGCCGAGTTTCCGGTTCAGGCGGTGCGCGTGCTAGTGAAGAAGCCCCGCCCACCGATCCGAGGCTCCGTTATCGACCACGCCGCCGTGGAAATCTACCGGGTCCGCGACTGAGTTGCCATCGGTCCTTGGGTGAAGGCCGGTCTGAGAAACAAAAGGACCGGTCTCTGAGGCTTGGTGATTCTTGTTCGTTCGACCGGTAATATGGTACTCTGAATAGTCGGATGCCTTAATCTTGAAATAATGGCGTCCGTCTCCGCTGCCAATTGAGGCGGCCGCTATGGAGCGAAGGGAAAACCAGCCATGAGATGTGACATCTGCTACAAAGCCGGGATGTCTGGCAACAACGTCAGCCACTCCAACCGCCATACCAAGACTCGTTTCTTCGCAAACGTCCACAAGCAGTCGCTGTTCCGGGACGGCAAGCAGGTCAAGGTCAAGATCTGCACCCGCTGCCTGCGGTCGATGCACAAGTCCCTGAGAGCCTGGAAGGCCAAGGTTTAGTACTCAGTCAACTTTAATCTGCGAATTGGCATTCTGAGCCCTTCGCCTTCGCTCAGGATAAACTTCGCGAAGAATCTCAGCGTGACAATGAGATTCTTCGTCGCTCCGCTCCTCAGAATGACCTACTGTCACAACCAAGTTGACTGAGTACCGGCGAAGACCGTCAAGGCACCTGGCTAAGATTTGAGCCAGGCGGGCTTTAGCCCGTGGATACAACCTCGTAGCCGGCCGATAGCCTGGGCCACGGTCTCTTCCTGGTTGAAGATCCCCGTGCCGGATACCAAGATCGTCGCTCCCGCCCGCACGGAGTCCTGGGCGGTCCAATCGGCCTTGACTCCCCCGTCCACCTCGATCCGGGTGCTGAAGCCCTCGCGCCCGATAGTCCGGCGGAGCCGCTTCACTTTGTCCAACGCCTGGGCAATAAATGATTGGCCGCCGAAGCCCGGGTTCACGGTCATCACCAACACCGTGTCAAGGAATGGGAGCACCTCTTCGACAGCTGAAATCGGCGTTCCAGGGTTGATGGCCACACCCACCTGGTTGCCCTCCCCCTTAATGCGGGTCACGGTGCGGTGCAGGTGCCGGCAGGCCTCGGCATGGACGATGATCTGGTCGGCAGCCGCCTTCATGAAAGTTGACAGCAGGTTGTCCGGCTGGGCGATCATCAGGTGGATGTCCAAGGGGATGTGGGTGGACCGGCGGATGGTGTCGACTATCGCTTCACCGAAGGATATGTTGGGGACGAACTGCCCGTCCATCACGTCGACGTGAATCAGGTCGGCGCCCGCGTCGGTGGCGTCCCGCACCTGCTGGCCCAGCTTGCTGAAATCGGCCGCCAGTACCGACGGAGCGACCAGCAGGTTTGCATCAGAGACCATCAGGCTCCACCTCCAGCAGTTTCTTGGCCTCGGCCAGCGCTTCCGCGACGCGCCGGGGCGCCGTGCCGCCGGGGAGGTCTCGCGCCGCCAGCGCGGACTCGGCAGTGATGCGGTACACTCCGTCTTCGAAATGAGGGGAGAACCGATGATACTCGCTCAGGCTTAGCCCTTGCAGGTCCTTCCCCTCGGATTCGCAGTACCGGCAAAGCTCCCGCACCACGCCGTGGGCCTCCCGGAAGGGCACCCCCTTGCTCACCAGGTAATCGGCCAGGTCGGTGGCCAGCGCGTAG
>CAYOAF010000166.1:0-9902 GCA_964401855.1 uncultured Dehalococcoidia bacterium | reverse complement strand
GCGGGACGACTTGGTGACCTTCCTCTATGGTTGTAGCGGCACCTTCGAGGGCGCCCTCGAAGGGGCGGGAATCCTGCCTCGCTGGCGGCAGGGGGAAGAGTCGGGGGCGGGGCTCTACCGCACCAACATCCCCACCGTGCCTGCCGGAAGATTTCGCGGGAACATGGTGGTCAGCATGCGCCCCATTCCCAGCCACCAAGTATCCCGGGCGGTTCAAGTAACCTCCCGGTTCCCCAGCCACCATGGCGCACCGATGCACATCGGCGACCCAGCCGCCATCGGCATCACGGACCTGTCCCAAGCGGAGTGGGCCGCCGGGCCGACGCTTCAGCCAGGAGAAGTGCCCGTGTTTTGGGCCTGTGGCGTAACCCTGCAGGTGGTTGCCCAAGAGAGCAAGCCGGAGTTCATGCTCACCCATTACCCCGGCCGCATGTTCATCTCCGATGTCCTCTCGGAACAGCACGCCGTCCTCTAACGTACTCAGGCAACTTGTTTGTCGCAGGATGACCACTATCAGCGTTAAGTTGATAGAGTGCCAGTGTGCGTTCCTGCAAATAACTTTGCGCCGGCGAACTTGTGTGACACCTCTCCCCACAATCGTCATTCCGGCCCTACCGTGGAAAGGAAACCCAGAGAGGCGCGAGCTGGATCCCGGCCTTCGCCGGGATGACGGACCGGGTATCAGGCCATTTACGGGAAACTAAACCAAGTGCGCGGGCAGGATAATTGCAACGGGAGCCGTCACCCTGAAAATGGCGCCCAACAACCGCCCGGCCGATCCCGGTGATATCTGAAACCAAGGAACATTGCCCCACCAACCGTGGGGCGATGCATTTTCTCCTTTCCGGTTCGTTCACACGCTCCGCCACGGATAGATTCCCCCTCGGTCCGGTATGCTGTCTTTACCCGCTGCCGGACGATTGACACCCCCGCTACGGACATTTACACTCGGGCTCATCGGGAGTGGTGCGGCCGGCCAGACACCGGAAGCCGACCGCAAAAAGACTCAGCATCGGATGGGAGATGAACCATGGCGGGACCGGTTCGCGTTATCCATTACCTGAACCAGTTTTTCGGGGGTATCGGTGGCGAAGAAAAGGCCAACGTACCCGTGGAGGCACGGGAGGGACCGGTTGGACCCGGCCGTGCCCTTCAGCTGGCTCTTGGCGACCAGGGGACGGTGGTTGCCACCCTGATCGGAGGAGACAATTATGTGGTCGAGGAGCAGGGCACGGCGGTACAGGCCCTGGAGGACGCCATCGGGCGTTACAAACCGGACGTGCTGGTTGTCGGTCCGGCCTTCGACGCAGGCAGGTACGGCCTGGCCTGCGCGCTGATGTGCCAGGCCGCTCAGACCCGAGGGGTGCCGTCGGTTGCCGCCATGCATCCGGAGAACACCGGGGTCCTGACTCTGAGAAAAGAGCTGGTGGTGGTGTCCACCGGGACGGAGCTAGCCGAGATGCAGTCCATTCTGGCCCGGGTGGCGCCGCTGGCGGTGAAACTCGGCCTCGGCCAGGAGCTTGGACCGGCCCTGGAAGAGGGTTACCTGCCGCGGGGGTTCCGGCGCCCCGTAATGCGAGAGAAGACGGGGGCCGAGCGGGCCATCGACATGGTGGAAGCCCGGATGGCGGGCCGGTCCTTTGAATCGGAGGTCTTCCGCCGCGACTTTGAGCTTGTGGCGGCCCCGCCTCCGGTCCCCGACCTGGCCCACGCCACCCTGGCCCTGATCAGCTCCGGGGGGTTGGTGCCAAAGGGCAACCCCGACCGTCTGGAGTCGGGGCGGACCACAGAACTGGCCCACAAGTATTCCATCGCCGGCCTGAGGGAGTTCACCGTCGAAGACTGGGAGTGCATCCACACCGGCTTCCACGCCGGCATTGTGAACGATCGGGACACCAACTACGTGCTCCCTTTACGGTCCTTGAGGGAGCTTGAAAGAATGGGAGACATCGGGGAGATATATCCGCTCTTTTACTCCACGGCGGGGAACGGGATGGCGGTGAGGGCGGCTCGCAGTATCGGAGAGGGGATAGCCAGGGAACTCAAGGAAGCCCGAGTTGACGGCGTTCTGCTGGTCGCAACTTGAGGGAGTTGCAATCGTTGCGGCGCAACGATTGCGAAAGAGCTTGCGAAGGTGAACATTCCGGTCGCGCAGATCAGCGCCGTACCCATGATTCCCCTGTCGGTGGGCGCCCACCGCGTGGTGCAGGGAATCAGCGTCGAGCATGTCTGCGGTGAGCCGGAGCTTTCGCCGGAAAGGGACCACGATCTGATGATGCGAATCACCCAGGCCGCCCTGACGGCGCTGAAGACCGAGGTGGACAAACCGACGCTCTTCGAACCCACAGACGAACCGATGAAGGAGGCCGTCCATGCGTCTTGAAATGGGCACCTTCCCGGTGAAAAACGTCGTGTTCGGTTCGAAGACCAGGTGGGACGGCGGCGTCCTCGAACTGAATGCCGGCGAGCTGCTGGGCCCCATCCTGGCCGAGCCGAGCATCGAATCGGCCAAGCTGGAGATAGGCAAGCCAGGCGAGTCGACCAGGATCATCAATTACTACGACATTCTGGAGCCCAGAATCAAGGTCGAAGGCCCCGCCATGACCTACCCCGGGAAGTGCGGTCGGCCCGCGGACACCGTGGGGGCCGGCCGCACTCACCGGCTGGGAGGCATGACCATCATGACCTGCGTAGATGACCCAACGAAATGGGCGGCGCGGGGTTGGAGCCTGGAGCAGAAAGATGACGTGCCCAGACCGGGGCGAGGGAAGCCTTGGTCATTCCAGCGTTTCGTCGACATGTCGGGTTCCGGAGCCTTACTACCCTACTCGTCGACCCACAACCTGTGTCTGGTCATCCAGCCCAAACCAGGGCTGGACTCGGGGAACAGTTCAAATATTTTGGCTTCAGCCATACTACTGCTATCGGATAAGTTGGCGGAGACCACCCTTGGATTGACCCCACCCGAGGTGGAGGTGTTCGACCTGACCGAAAAGGACCCCTCGCTGCCCGGCGTGGTGCTCAGTTGCCATCTGGCCTCCCAGGAGGCCAGGGTGGGTCCCCGGTCGGCCCACGGCACGGCGATCTACGGTGTGACCCGGCTCTCCGCGCCCTGGGTGCTTGGCCCCACGGAAATGATGGACGGCGCGGTGACCGCCGGGGCCGACCACGTGACCTGGCCCTTCACCAACAACCCCCTCATGCTGGGCCTGTGCCGCCGCCACGGCAAGACCCTCAACTTCCTGGGTTGCATCATCGGGCGCACCAACTGGGGAGGGGAGGAGGAGATGCGTTTGGCGGGGAACCGGGCCGCCGAAGCGGCCAGGCTGATGGGCGCCAGCGGCGCCATCGTCACCAACGATGTCAGGGGAAGACGGTTCGTGGACTCTATCCGGACGATACAGGCCTACGAGCGAGTGGGCATCAAGACGGTGTTCGTGACCGAAGAGGAGGACAACGAGGGCGGCAACGCGCCGCCCTTCCTCTATCATCCCGCCGAGATGGCCGGGGTGGTGAGCACAGGCACCGGCGCGATGGACGCTTTTCCCACCGTGGACCGGGTGATCGGCGGCGTGGACGGCGTGGACCCCGCGTGGTACCAGGAGCAACCGTTCGTTCAAGGCAGATACGGAGCCGCTCACGTTCGAGACCACTACGGGGTTGGCCGTCAAAGCTGCATCGATTACTGAGCGCTTCGCCCCCTTGGAGCCTATCCGATAACCAGCTGCTGTGGTTCGACAGGCTCACCACGAACGGGGCAAATCCGTTCGTCCTGAGCTTGTCGAAGGACCCAGAGGGACCTCCTTGGAGTTGTTGGATAGGCTCTTGGCGTCACCGGCGCTGCCCCATCCGGCGGTTCCCTGGAAGATGGTTAATATTCAGGGAGGTACTTCGATGACAACAGCAGAATCGTGGCGCGTTCGGGGCGATATATCGGAAGCTTGCAACTGCAATGTTGCTTGTCCTTGAGTATGGAAGATCAAGGATTATCCAAAGAAAAAGTTGAAGGCGCACTCGAGTTCGAAAGATATGGGAACAAGGACGCGCCTTACTGGTTTATTGGCATGGAGGAAGGTGGCGGATCGGTTGAAGAATTGCGAAAGCGGGCCAGTTTGTTTAGGCCTGTCGAGTACCTGCATTCGGCCCCCGCAAGAATAGGCTTGGACACGAAGTATCGGCACGTTCCGATGTGGCGAGTGATGTCAAAACTCATCATGGCTATCGAGGGCATGCCCGGATGGAAGGGGACCTCTAGCGCAGGAGGGTATCAAGCCCACAAGTTGGGGCGTGCTGACGGGGAGACCCTTTCTTGCGGAACTGATGCCGTTGCCGTCACCATGAACCGCCGTGTGGCCGTACGAATCAACCTATCCTTCCTGCGACGATTACTACGCGGATGTTCGACCAGGTCGAATTAAGTGGCTACGCTCGGAGTTGTTGCGGAACCATCCACGCTTCGTGATTTGCTACGGCAAAAGCAACTGGGGCCATTATGAGGAAATCTTTTACGATGTCGAATTCAGGCCCAAACTGAATGAGAAAATCCGCGTCGGCCAGCGCGAGCCCAGCACGATTCTCCTGTTACCGTTCCTATTTTACTATCACGTCACAACGGCGCTGATTGAGCAAATAGCAGGTCTGTTTGGAAGGGAGAACACCGAGGCTGCCCTGAAGGAGTACCAGGAAAACTAAGCCTCAGTCAACTTGAAGCCGATTATTGTCATTCAGAGCGAAGCGAAGAATCTCCTTGTAACGCTGAGATTCCTCCTTGCGGTCGGAATGACATCAGTCACTTTCACCTGGCCGGACTTCGAGGACCCATCCGGCGGTTCCGGCCCGCCATTCCGCTCACGCCGGGACGCGGGCAGACTTGCGCGACTACAATCTCCCGATACGCCGCAGGGCTATCTCACGGGCTGTCTCCACGGGCTGCTCCACCGTCACTTCAATATGGTCGACCCACTTGACGCTGACGAAGCAGTCCTTACCCGCGACCACCAGTCGGCAGGGCCCGCCGTGGACGGTGGGCAGGGGCTCGCCGTTCAAGCGCAAGGCCAGCAACGCGGTGGCATCGTGGGCCTCTTTAAGGGTTATCACCGCGGTAAATCCCCCGGCGCTGAAACTCACGTATCGCGCCTCGGCAAGCGGTCCGGCCGCACTCATGATCTTACTCACCGGCACGCCCTCCCACGCTTGCCCCGGCACCACCCATCCCTCCTCACACTTGAAGTCCTCTACCATCTCCCCGCTGCCCAGCCTGGCCAGGTCTTCGGCGGTCAGCGTCAACGGGCGGTCAACCGCGCCGTCCACGCACAAACGCCTCCACGCCGACGCCCGGCCTCCATCCGGATGGATGGGCAACTGCTCCAATTCTGTGTACTCCACCTTTCCAACCTCCTTGCCCACTGGGCTCTTTCTGGAAGAGTGCGGGAAACCTCTTTCTCACGAGAAAGAGGTTTCCCGCTGGTCCGTATCTTCGTGCTGGCAATGGTGCCGGGGGCCCTACCCTCCGATGGCGAAGCACTCCTTTCGGAGATCGGCAGCGCCCTCCAGAGTGCCCCACTTCGGGTCCACCATGATGCCGCATAAGCCCCCCGCCTCGTGCGTCCAGTCCGCGCACCACTCCACTTTATGCCCGAGGCGCGTTAGTTCGGCGGCTGCCTCCTCGTCCATTCGGCCCTCCAACATCACCATGCCGGGGTGATAGGCATGGGGCCAGTAGGAGCCAGGGAAGCTGAAGCTGTTGAACCGGGGCTCCTCCACCGCCTGCTGGGGGGTCAAGCCGAACTCCACCATGTTGACAAACATCTGGGCCATGGCCTGTACCTGGGCATCGGTCCCCGGCGTGGCGAAGGGCATGAAGAGCTTGCCGTCCTTGAAGGCCATCGCGGGGTTGGGCGTGATGCGTGGCCGCTTCCACGGCCCCATGCAGTTGGGGAGGTCCGGGTCGAGCCAACTCTGGCCTCCCCGCGAGGAGATTATCAGGCCCAAGCCCGGCACTATGGGCGTGGCGGTAAAAGAGTCGCTGAAGGTGGCGGCGAAGGCGTTGCCCCACCGGTCCACCGCACAAGTAGACGCGGTGTCGGACATCACGGGGGCGGCAAGCCCGGGGATGTTTATCCCCCTGGCGGCCGGCCGGTCAACCCCCTGGAAGGGCCAGGGATTGCCTGGAGGTGGCAGCTCCGGCCACGCCCTGGAGGTGTCCAGGGCCTTCCGGCGCTCGGCGGCGTACTCCTTTGACAGGAGACCCGCCATGGGCACTTCCACGAAGTCGGGGTCCCCGAAGTAGGCGTCCCGGTCGGAAAAAGCCAGCTTGACGGCCTCGATAAAGACGTGCATGTACCGGGCGGAGTTGTGGCCCATGGACTTCAGCTCATACCCTTCAATCAGGTTCAGCACCTCGATGAGGCTTGGTCCCTGGCACCAGGGCCCGCAGGTGTAAAGGGTGTAGTCCTTATAGGCGCCCGTCTCCGGCTTCTCTACTTTGACGCTGAAGTCGGCGAAGTCCTCCATGGTTATCAGGCCGCCCTGTTCTTGGGCGAAGCGCACCATCTTCTCCGCTACCTCTCCCTTGTAGAAGAAATCCCGTGCGGCATGGACGCCGGCCTCTCGTCCGTTGCCCGAGCCGGCCCGCTCTGCCTCGATCATCCCACGGAACACGCCGGCCAGGTCCTTCTGGACGAAATGCTGCCCCAGCTCCAGCGGCTTGCCACCGGGTAGGAACAGCTCGCGGCTGCCCGGGTTGGCACTGAGGAACTTTTCGTGGTCCTTGATTCTGGCCACAAAAGTGTCGGAGGCGGGAAACCCACCCTCGGCCAGCTCCAGGGCAGGCTGCACGGCTTGCTCAAAAGTCATAGTGCCGTAAAGCTCCAGGGCCCGCAGCCAGGCGTCGCAGGCGCCGGGCACCGCGCTCCGGGCCACCCCAACGGGTATTTCGCCATAGGTGTCGCGGAAATACTCCAGCGTAGCCGCCTTGGGCCAGCGGCCCACGCCGCTGATGGTCACCACTTCGTCCTTATCCGCCAAGTAGATGATGATGGGCGCTACTCCGGCGAAGCTGGTCCAGTGGGGCATGGTCACATTGACGGCGATGCCCGAGGCCACACCGGCATCGACGGCATTGCCCCCCTGGTCCAGGATACGAAGACCCGCGGCGGCCGCCAGGTAGTGGCCGGCGACCACCATGTGGTTGGAGCCCCGGACCGGAAACTTGTAGGATGGAATTCCATTCGGCGGCATTCCGTCACCTCTTTCTCGGAATGAATACGGGCGCCATAGATTCCAGCAACCTGGTCACGGGCGCTGAGTGCCTTGTGGTCTTCTGCGCCGGAGATTGAGTCGCTTCCCGGCGCGGTCCAGACCTCAGGGCGGGCCAATACCAGTTTACAACCTACCCAGGGACCTGGCCATACTGTTTTCGGCATCAATTCCGGCAGCCAAGTATCTCGATGGGGTCAAGGACCCGGGGGGCCAAGGATCCGGAGCCGGCCGGCCGGAGAAGCTGACCGCCCGAGACCCCAGGGTGCGGCATCCGATGACGCCTGCCGTGACGCAGTGGACAAGAAGATTGTGCGCTCGCCGCCAAAAAGGGTATCATCGTGCTATGGACCGTCCAGGGATTAGGGCGCAGTATCATCTATCATAGGTTTTCGAGATCATGCCGGCGCCCGCCATTTCGGTGGCGCCGGATGGGAACTTTCATGAGCCGGAGGGCCGGCCTGTACTGCCCTCGCCTGGAGACGCCATGAAATCGGGACAACCGGCGCGGAAGGTGGAGCCAGAAGCGTCGCCATATTCGAATTTAGAGCGGCGGGGCAGTGCAATCGTCCACGGCAGCGCTCTGCTAATCGGGATTCCGTTAACCATACTACTGCTTCCATTCCCCTTCTCCCTCGTGCCCTGCCCAGTGGTGTCCTACTTGATATCGCGCTCGTTTCGGCGCAGGAAGCTGGCCTGGGGAGCATTTCAGGGCCTCCAGGCGTCGGCGATTCACTCGTTGATCGTGCTTGTGGCCACCGTCATCGTCATCGCCGACCTGCCCTACCGCTTGGCGCTGACCATGGGCACCGCCGCCCTCCTGCTGTTCCTGTACTCCCTGTGGGCCGCGCTGGACACGCTCCTCGGATACGACTTCCGCTACATCATAATCGGCAACTTTCTCGACCGGGTATCCCGGGCCAACCTGGAACGGCAAGAACAGTCCAGAAAGTGGTTCAGCGGAAGGCGGCCGGACGGGAACGATCGCTGAAATGCGGCGAATAACGGTGGATTCCGGCCAGGTCGCGTGTCTTTCATGCTTGACCATCAGCCACCCTTGACAAAGTGGCCTGAAATGGGTTTCAATTACGCTCTTGGGGTGACTATTGCTCTTTAAGGACTCGGATAGCCTGGCCCGCTGCCAGGCCTATTGGCAGTGGGCACTGGTTTTGGAATTACGAATTCGTCTAACCGGTACAGAAGGAGCGAAAATTATGAACCCATCGACTAGCACCTACTGGCGGCGGTGGATGTTGGGTGTGGCCGCTCTCGTAACCCTGGCAGTCTTGGCTTGCGGAACCGCGGCAACGGCAACCCCGCGGCCGACCACGGCCCCGACGGCAGTGCCGGCCACGTCGGCCCCGGCGCCCACGGCCATCCCAACCGCGGCGCCCACGGCGACCCCCTTGCCGGCGGGTGTAACCTCGGCCCGGGACCACATTACCCTGGTAATGCCTGAGGAGCCGGTCCTGATGAGTTCCCTCGGCTCCCTTGGCGCCGCCCTCACCCAGTTTATCAGCCACACTAACCTCCAGGACCCGCTCACCTGGCAGTCGGGGGACGACCTGCGGATTGTTCCCACCACCGCCACGGTGGGTTGGGAGCAATTGGACGCGGACACCTGGCGGTTTGATCTGCGGCAGGGAGTCAAGTTCCATAACGGCGAGGCTTGGAATGCCGAGGCCGCCCTACCCAGCTTGGTCTCTCTCGGCAGCCCCGGCGAACTCGCCCTGGTAAGCCCTCCCTCCGGCAGCATCAACTACACCGGTCCTTTCACTGCCGCGGCGGTGGACGAGTTCACTCTCGACATCAACTGCAGCGACCCGTGCCCGATCTTCCCCAGCACCGCGTTTTTCGTTAACTTCGAGGCCCCCAAGTGGGTGCTCGGCGCGTCAGAGGAAGAGCGAGCCCGCACGAGCATTGGCATTGGACCCTACAAGCACGTGGAATGGAAACCCGGCGTGTCCATAACCCAGGAAGCCTACGATGACTACGTCCCGGTTGGGGACCATTTCGAATTCCAAAAGGCTTTCATCCGAAGTTCAACCTGGCTCTGGCGGGGAGAGCCCCTGGTTATCTCCGCCATGATCGAGGCCGGCGAGGCCGATATCGGATGGGACTTGGGCGTGGATGGCATCGGCGGCCTGCCGGACAATATGGTCAAGTTCGGCAGTTCGGCAGAGACCTACGCGCTTACCGTCAACAACATCTGGCATCCGGAGATGAAGAAGGTGAAGGTGCGGCGGGCGATGGCCCACGCCATCAACTGCCAGGAGTTGATTGACTCGCTGTATGCAGGAAAGACCACTTGCCGGGGCAACATCATCTGGCCCGGTATCATCGGCGCCAGCGCCTACAACACCACACCCTATGACTACGATCCCGCCAAGTCCCGCCAGCTTCTGGAAGAGGCCGGCTACGACTCGAGCAACAAGATTGTTATCTCGGCCCGGGCCGCTCGGGTCGCCAAACAGATCGAGGTCAACGAGGCGTTGATCGGCTACTGGGACCAGGTTGGCATGAACGTGGAACTCCAGGTGGTGGAGTCCGCAATTCGCAGTGCCCTCACCCGTTGCGGCGCTGGTAAGGCAACCGAGGAGGTCCTGCAGGCTGCGGGCAAGGACCCCAAGACAGCCGATCGCACG
>CAYOAF010000165.1:0-4407 GCA_964401855.1 uncultured Dehalococcoidia bacterium | reverse complement strand
GATCGGCCTCAAGTCCCACTTCGACGATTTCGAGCGTGGGGTGATCGATACCAAGCATATCATCTACTTCGTTAGCGTCACCGCTTTCTTTCTTTTCCTGAGCGTTAGGGCCCTGGAGTCCCGGAGGTGGCGGTAATATGGGCAACCGACCGACCGACAGCCCAGGCGATTGGCGCAGGCAACGGCGCCCCTCAGCAAGCTCACGCCGGGAGCGACCCGCTTCCCCCGGAGCCGAAATAACCTCGCCGGACTCTAGTGAGGACGTGGCCCTCTCGCGTACCATGGGCAGCTTCCTGGAGCCGGCGGTCGATGCCATCGGCTCTTTCAACGCCCCCCTGCTTATTGCCGGCTTAGTGGGCCTAATCTCCGGCGTTACCGTGCTGGCCTTCGTAAGTTCCATGCGGGTGTACGGCTGGATCACATTCGGTGGCGGCGCCAGCCTCGTCCTGTTGGTCGCGCTGATTTCGCTGAGTTCAGTGATGGCAGCCTTCTTCAGCCGGACCGGCCGCTACGGGCTCAACGCGGTCATTATGGTGCTGGCGTTCACGGGCATTATCGTGGTGATCAACTTCACCTCCTTCGAAAACCACAACCGGATGGACGTGACGGCGACCAACGAGTTTAGCCTGGCCAACCGTACCAAACAAATGCTAAAAGACCTGGACGAGCCGGTGCGGGCCACCGCCTTCTACGTCACCGACTTTAACCAGAATCCGGAAATGATATCGCGGCGGGCCAGGGTTGAGAATACCCTTCGGGAGCTAAGCGAACGGTCCGGCAAATTCACTTATCGATTCATGGACCCGGACCTGTCGCCAGAGATTGCCCGCAACTACGGGCTGTCCCAATACGAATCCGTCGTTGTGGAGGCAATGGATTCCGGTATCATCGACATAGTCGAGCGCACCCGGACGGACCCGGACTACACCAGTTTGGAGCAAGACCTGGTGACCAGCCTCCTGGTGGTCACCGGTCAGCGGAAGAAAGCCATCTACTTCCTCTCCGGCCACGGGGAGCGCAGCATCAATACTCGTGTCACTGACGGCGAAGGTTACAGCCTGGTCAAAGACGGCTTGGAGCAGGACAACTACGAAGTCCACAACCTGCGTTGGAGGATGCGGGATGAGGAGGTGAGCGTGCCTGACGAGCCCGAGGAGGGCTGCTTGGAGTGCCTCCCCGGCGCCGCGTTGCTGGTCATCGCCGGACCCACCCAGGAAATGCCGGAATCCCATTCCCGAGTGCTGGACCTCTTTCTCCAGGGCCGCAATGCCGATGGCAGCCCGCGCAGGGAGGCCGGTCGGCTGATCGTCCTAGCGGACCCGGACACCCCAGACTCCTTACGGGGTCTTCTCGCCCGGTGGGGCGTGATAGTCGGGACCGGGTATATCCGGGATATGGCCGAATCCCTGCAGGAACAACCCCGCATCTTCCGGGCGGACGCTTACTTTCCCCCTCCGGAGCAGCTCGCCTCGGTCTTGCCTCCAGCCGTTCCCGACATCACGGTACCCAGGGGAGTGGAGTTGGGTCCCACCCTGATGGGCGCTGCGGCGATGTTAACGCCCATAGATGACGGACTCCGGTCGTTTGCCCCTCTGGCACACTCATCAGGCAACAGCTTCTTGATCGAAGATCTGGAACGGACTGATCCGGTCACCGATGGGGACCAGCGAGACCCTCGAGGCCCCTTTCCCCTGGCGATGTTCATCCAGGCAATCGGCCCCGTAGGCGGAGAAGTCCCGTCTGCTCAGCCTCCCAGCAACGAAGTGGCCAGCCTGGTAGTCTTCGGCGACGCTGACTTCGTCGGCAACAGCTTCTTGACCCGGCCCGGCGGCTCCCCCGACCTCTTCCTCAACTCCGCCAACTATTTGCTGGGGGACTATTCCCTGGTGTCCATCCGGCCGAAAGCCTTCGCTTTTCGCGAATTCAACCTGGACCGGAACGAGTACAATTTCGTGCGTTTTTCCTCCTGGCTGTTCATGCCCGGATTGCTGGCACTGATGGCCGGGGCCGTCTGGTGGGTGCGGCGGTAATATGAACCCCCGACTCTCCATCCTGCTGGTGGCGATCCTGTTTCTCTTTGGCGGCACGTTCCTTGCGGTGCGGTTTACCGGCTTGGACGAGGGCACGCCCGACAACCCCTGGCTCTACCGCATCGATGAAGACGACATCTCTCATATCTCGGTCAACCATCAGGGTCAGACCGTCGACTACGACAGAAAATCCGGCAGCTATGAATGGTTCATCAAGGGCGACCCGGATGTGGCCGTCCACAAACCGAAGTGGGGTGGCACCCCGCTGCTGCTCAGCGGTCCCCGGGTCAGCCGGGTGCTGAACAAGGCGCCGGACGACCTGGCCCCATACGGGCTGCAGTCGCCTTTGACCAGGATTTGGGTCACCGACAGCAGCGGGAACGTTGTTGAATTTCAGCTGGGCGACCCGACTCCCGATGGGGAGAATCATTACGCCCGCCTGGTGGGAGACCCCGCTTTGTTCACGCTACCGGCTTCATGGGCCCAGGTGGTCAACCGGCTGGCTGTCGAGCCGCCATACCCGCCCAAGGACGCCGACGGAACACCAGCACCGGGCTGAGTAACCCCGGGCGGCCGGTTTTCTTGCCACCGGGGCACGGAGGGCGTGCCAATCGCCCTGCGTCTCCGTGGCCTCCCCTAGGTTTCACGCAGAGAGGGAACCTTTCTTGCAAGCTGAGATTTTCTCCATCGGTACCGAGTTGTTGATGGGGGAGTTAACCGACACCAACTCTTCCTGGATCGCGGCCCGACTGGCGCCCCTGGGGCTCCAGCTCCATTGGGTATCCATCATCGGGGACGACCTTGCCAGGCTGTCCGAGGCTTTCTCCCGCGGGATAGCGCGCTCCGACATCATCTTCACCACGGGCGGCCTGGGTCCGACGCAGGACGACTTGACCCGGGAGGCGGTCGCCAAATCCCTGGGAGAGACGCCCGTGGTGCAACAAGAGGTGGTGGAGGCGCTGGAACGGTACTTCCAAGACCGCGGCACCGCCATGCCGCCCCACAACGTCAAGCAGGCCTACCTGATACCCTCCGCCCGGTTCATCACCAACCGCAACGGCACCGCTCCTGGCTGGTGGGTGGAGCGCAATGGCAAGATTGTCATTTGCATGCCGGGCCCTCCCAGAGAGATGCAGGCCATTTGGGAAGAGCAGGTGGCGCCCCAGTTGCGCCTGATCGCCGGAGACGAGGTGACCGTCACCAGGAATATCAAGACGATGGGCATGTCGGAAGGCGCGGTGGACGAGATTGTTTCCGAGTTTTTTAACCGGGAGAACCCCTACCTGGGGATCTACTCCAAGGCCGACGGGATTCATCTGCGGATCATCGCCCGGGCCCGGGACGCTAGGGCCGCCTAAGAACTGATCCAGCCTGTTGAGGAGGCCATCGCGGCCCGTCTGGCCCCCTACATCTGGGGGTACGACGATGAAACACCCGAGCAGGCCACGGGACAGGTCCTGAAGGAAAGGGGGTTGACCCTGGCTACGATGGAATCGTGCACCGGCGGCTTCCTGGCCAACAGTATCACCGAGGTTCCGGATAGCGCCGCGTATTTCAGAGGCGGTGTGGTGGCTTACACCAACTCAGTCAAGATCGAGAACGGCGTGCCGGAGGCGATAATCGAGAAGCACGGCGGGGAAAGTCAACAGACCGCCACCGCCATGGCCCGCGCCATAAGGGAGAAGATGGGCGCGGACTTCGGAATCGGGATAGCCGGTGTGGCGGGGCCGTCGGAGTTTGAAGGAAAGCAGGTAGGCCTGGCCTACTTGTCTGTCGCCGGCCCCGGTGAGGTCAGGGAATTGGAGCTTCGCCTGCCCCCGCGCCGGGTGGTCATCAAGCGCCGGTCATCCAACCAGGCCCTGATCGAGCTGCGAAAACTGCTGGCAACGGGCTAGCTGGTGCTTCAGCATATTGGGTCACACTGGACGTCCAGCTCAGGTAACAAAGGCCGGTGAAAAGGGACTGCCTACGTGCTGAGCTTCCGGTAGAGCAACGGCAGCCGCTCGGGCAGCGCCCAGATGTCACCCAGCACCTCATACCCCATATCGCCGCACATACTCTTGAGGTAGTCATGCCCGGCTTTGTCCACCGTGAGGCAGAAGGGAACGATCTGCTTGCGTTTGGCCTCTACCAGGGCCATGTGGGTGTCGTGGACCGCGTACTCTTTCTCGACACCTTCGCGGCTATAGCCCCGGTCCTGAGGGCGCCCATCGCTGATCAAGAACAGGATCTTGGTGGACGCGTCCTGGTTCTCCAACTTGCTGGCGGCGTGGCGGATGGCAGCCCCCATGCGAGTGGCGTGAAGAGGCGTGACTTTATCGATGCGCCTCTTGATCTTGTCCCCGAAACCCTCAGCGATGTCCTTGATGACGTAGAA
>CAYOAF010000164.1:0-4518 GCA_964401855.1 uncultured Dehalococcoidia bacterium | reverse complement strand
AGGCAGACGTACAATCGCATCAGACCCCACAGCGCACTGGGCTACCGGCCACCTGCCCCTGAAGCCACCTTGGCAGATCGTCTGACTCCAGCCCTTGTAGGACTAACATAACAAGTGGTACAAAGACCGGGGGCAGGTCACTCGTTGCCATCGCGACTTTCCATAATAGACGAAGGGTTGGATACGGAACTACCTGCCCGGAGACACAGTAGGCGTAGAGACAGTACCAGCGACACTTTGGTCCGGGCCGTGTACAACATCCTCAAAGAGACAGAGCCGTCGCCGGGGGAGCCCGGAGAACCTATGCACTACAGGGACCTTGTGTTTGCCCTGGAATCACGAGGGATATACATATCCGGCCAAGATCCGGGGCTTAACCTTGTCGCCCACATTCACAAGGACCCGAATTTCTTCAGGCCCGAACGCGGTGTGTACGGGTTGAAGGAGTGGTATCCCAAATCACAACGTAACATAGGGGAGCGATCGAGCAGAAGACCTAGGACCAGCAGATCGATATAACCGGACCCTCAACCGCTGATTGACCTTCATTTCCCGGTCCGCCGCCAGAGTTCATCTACGTGGAAAGTATCTGGAAAATCGATCGGGAGCAAAGGATAGACCTCGGGCACCATCGATCATTCTTTACCATCCCTCTGGCCTGGAAATAGGATAAATCGAGAACATAAGGGCCATGTTCATCTTGGTATGCTTGCGTTGTGAAGAAGCGAATGGGGCGGCCAGCCACGGGCCACAAACCTACACTGTCGGTGCGGATGGAACCGGAAGCGCTACGGCTTGCCAACGAGCGGGCGAAGGCAGAGGGCATGACGGTGGGCCGGTGGCTTGAAGAGGCCATACGGGAGAAAGTCGACAGGGAGGCCAACAATGCAGGCTAAGACGCCGTCACTGCGGCAGATAGCCGCAGAGCTAGAAATCAGCCCGGCTTACCTGTCCTACATGGTCAATGGGAAGCGGCCTTGGCGGCGCGATCTGTACCAGCAGTATATGGGCGTTGTTAACACTTTTGTTAACAGTGAGGCCGAAAGTGTTAACAAAACTCCTGTTGACAGGGAGAATTTGGCTTCAAGGGGTGGTGACCCGCCTCGGGGTCGAACCGAGAACCTACGGATTAAGAGTCCGTTGCTCTGCCAATTGAGCTAGCGGGCCAGCTACCGCATGGCCAGGGACAATAGTCTAGCAGGAATCTACCAAGAATTACACGCCGCTGTCAATATGCGGTCACGGAACTTGAATAGGCCGGCACACCGAATCTGACGATGGCTGTCGCCGTGGAGACGGCGTCTCAGGGGCCGTTCCGGCGAAAGCCGGGACACGGAAACCTATGCTTCTGTGCAACCTTCGCCCTTGTGAGGAACGGCGTGGCTGGATTCCCCTTCCGCGGAAGGGCCGGAATGACTGGGGTGAGCCAGCCGGCCGCTTCCCTCGCTATTTCAAAACCACTGGGGCGAACAGGAAGGGACGTCTGCATTCAAGACGCGATTGCCCCGATGGCCGGGGCTCAACTGAATTGATGGGAGCCATCGCTTGTAGTAGAATGCCCGGACCGGAGATTGGCCGAAGTCAAATACGGCGGGAAGGTTGCCGGGGACCCCTCAGGCTCTGGGAACACTGGTTAGCCCGAGGCACTCACACACCGTGGCTCAAGCGATCGATCAAGTGTTGGGGCAGGTTGGCCTCCTGCATCTTCTCCTGGGTCTGGTTGATCGTGTAGGTTACCCGGTGTCGCTCGATAGTTGCCTGCCGGCTGTCGTAAACGGCGTAACTGGGCCGGGGGTCCCGGTCCCGCGGCTGGCCCACACTCCCGGGGTTGATAATCATGCGCTCCTCGCCCAAGGGAAGCACCTCGTCTTCGACAAACTGGCCGAATTGGGGCGAGCCCTGATTCTCACGGCACAGGAACGGAACATGGGAATGGCCCACGAGACAGAAACCGGTCCTCAACATCTCCAGGGTGGCCAGGGCGGACTCTCGATTCAGGAGTTACTCCTCCACGTGATTACGCAGGCTCCCATGGACCAGGGTGAAAGGCCCGGCGACGGTCACTGTTGACAGGTTGGCCAAGAACTCGGCCTCGGGGGCCGTCAGCCGGTCCGAGGTCCACTGGATGGCCGCCTTGGCGGCGTAATTGAAATACTCAATGTCCACCTTGCCCACGGCGGCATAATCGTGGTTGCCGGCCACCGCCAGGAGATCGTACCCACGGACTAGCTCCAGGCACGGCCCAGGGTCCGGGCCGTAGCCCACCAGGTCGCCCATGCACCAGATCGAGTCGAAACCGCCCCGGCTAACGGCGTCGTCCACCACTGCGGTGAGGGCTTCCAGGTTGGAGTGGATGTCCGACAGGATCAAGGCGCGCACCGGTCTGCTCCTTCCACGCGGCTGTTGGATCAATTATACAATGTATGAGCATTGGCCCCTACGCCAAAAAAACCAGTTCCACTTGAATTGGGAAATCGCAGCTTCTGGAGGTGACGAACGTGACGACCCACCAGCCTGTTGTTAGAGTGATCGGCACCGGGGGTAGCATCGCCGGGGTCGGGCCCCACCGGTTGGACTACATGCTGTACGGTGAATTGGGTGAGAAACTTACCGTCGGGCAGTCCTTGGCCCGCATTCCCGAGGTGGCCGATATCGCCAAGGTCCGGAGCGAGGACTTGATCAGCGTGGGCAGCACCGCCTTGGGTCCCAACGAGTGGCTGCTGTTGTCCCGGCGCATCAATCAGATATTTCAAGATGAGGGCGACGTGGCCGGAGTGGTGGTTACCCACGGGACGGCCACCCTGGAAGAGACGGCCTATTTCCTGCACCTCACCGTCAAGTCATCCAAGCCGGTGGTGGTTACCGGTGCCATGCGGCCCCCCACGGCTGTGGGCACCGATGCCGATGTCAACCTGATGGACGCGGTACGCATCGCCGTTTGCCCCGAAGCGGCCGGCTTGGGAGTCCTTACCGTCCTCAACAACGAGATTCAGTGCGCCCGCGATGTCACCAAGGCCAATACCTACCGGGTGGAGACGTTCCGGCCCAACGAGCTGGGCTTTTTGGGGTATGCTGACTCCGACGGGCAGGTGGTCTTCTACCGAGCTCCGGTGCGGAAACACACCACGTCCACTCCGTTCGACGTCGGCAATCTGTCCGAACTGCCACGAGTCGACATCGTGTACGCCTACGCCGGCGCCGATGGCCTGCTGGTGGAGGCGGTCCGCAACAACAAATCGGACGGCCTGGTGATCGCCGGTCTCGGCAGTGGAGGCAGCCCGCCGGCCCTCGAGGCAGCGGCCAGCGAGGCAGCCGAGCATGGCATGCCGGTGGTGCTGGCCTCCCGAGTGACCGCTGGGCGGGTGATCTTGACCCCCAAGAAGGAAAAGCAGGGGATCATGGTTGCCGACAACCTGTTGCCCCAAAAGGCGCGCATACTGTTGATGCTGGGACTCACCATCACCAGCGACCGAGGTGAGCTTCAGCAGATGTTCCGGGAGTATTAACGTCCTATATTTCAAATGGCTTTACGCCTCAATTGCACGAGATTCCTCCCTTCGAATCGTCTTTCCGTCGAAGGCCGGATTCCGGATGAGCGTTAGTTGGATCCCGGCCATCGCCAAGATGACGGACCGGGTACCCGGCCGGTTACGAGACACCGGACCAGTCTTGGGATTTGGCGAGAGAATTATCGGTTCGCCCTAAGCTTGTCCAAGGGTCTGGGGCCGGCGGTTCGACAGGCTCACCACGAACGGGATAGGGCCACCCGCCATCAACACGAACGGAGTTCGGACTGCCCATCATTGATAAGGAATTACAAAACCAAGTTGTGGGCCCAGATATGAGACAATGCACTTGCATGGCGTGGCCGCCGTCCGGGCGCTTCGCCTACATCTCGGGCCAGCGATCCAAGGGCTACTAAACGCGTTATGAGGAGGCTCCCAGTGCCAGCCATCAGGACGAACGCCGCCAAAGAAAAACTGCGAAACAGCCAGTTGGTCGCCGCTATTTCAGGGCTGCAAAACGCCGATGTCATCGACTTCCTGGGGCCGATGGGCTTCGACGCCGCGTGGATCGAAGGCGAGCATGGCCCGGTGGACTGGGACCAGATGGCCGACATGACCCGCGCCTGCGACCTGTGGGGCATGGCCTCTATTACCCGGATTAGCTCCAACGAGCCTTGGCTGTTCACCCGCGCTCTGGACCGGGGTTCCATGGGCATCGTGGTCCCTCACGTCAACAGCCGGGCCGCGGCGGAACAGGCGATGCAGTCGGCCAAATTCGCACCCTTGGGCTACCGGGGAATGTTCGGCGGACGCCAGTCCTATGGAGTGCCTGACTACTTCCATCAAGCCAATAGCCAGACCATGGTTATAGTGCTACTGGAAGAGGCAGAAGCCCTGGAGAACCTGGACGAAATCTTGAGTGTGGACAACATCGACGTGTTCTTTGTCGCCCCGACCGACCTTTCACAGACCATGGGTCACATCGGTAACATCGGCCATCCCGAGGTGCAAA
>CAYOAF010000163.1:0-5662 GCA_964401855.1 uncultured Dehalococcoidia bacterium | reverse complement strand
CCGTCGATCATCTCCCAATTTCGCTCCATGGCCAGAATGACCGGGTCAACTGGGCTCACCATGAATTCCTCTCCATGCCGATTCCGGCAAACATTAATCGAACTCCAGGTCCAGGCTGATGTCCAACGCTTGAGGAGAGTGGGTCAGCCCACCGATGGAGATCAGGTCCACCCCCGTCTCCGCCACAGCGCGCACGGTTTCCAGGTTGATGCCCCCCGAGGCTTCCACCAACGCCCGGCCTCCGATGATCTCCACCGCTTGCTTCATCAGCTCCACGGTCATGTTGTCCAGCATGATGATGTGGGCGCCGGCCTCCACCGCTTCTCCCGCTTCCTCCAGGGTCTCCACCTCCACCTCCACCTTGATCGTGTGAGAGGCGCGGGACAGGGCCAGCCGGATGACCTCCTTGAGGCCCAGTTTCTCAGAACGCAGGGCTTGAATGTGATTGTCCTTGATCAGGATGCCGTCGGCCAGGTTCAGCCGGTGGTTGTGACCTCCTCCCATGCGCACCGAGTACTTGTCCAGAAAGCGGAGGCCCGGCGCCGTCTTGCGGGTGTCCACGATGCGGGCCAGGCACCCCTCGATGGCCCTCACGTAGCGGTTGGTCTCGCTGGCGATGCCGCTCATCCGCTGCAGAAAGTTCAGCGCCGTGCGTTCGGCCCGCAGAATGCCGCCCGCCGGACCCTCAACGCTGGCGATGCCGTCTCCTGGGGAGAGAGCGGACCCGTCGGCAAGCAACACCCGGGCGTCCAGGCCGGGGTCCACCCGCCGGAACACGGCCAGCGCCACGTCTACCCCCGCCAAAACCCCATGGGCCTTGGCGCGGACCATGCCCACGCCGGTGACCTCCGCCGGGACCAGGGCCGCGGTGGTGGGGTCGTTGAAGGCCTGGTCTTCGCTAAGGGCGGCGTCGATCAGCCGGTAAGCTTCTGGGGGCAACTCAGTCACGAAAACATCCCTCCTCGGCGAGCGCGGCGAAGCCGCTCAATCCAAGGTGATAATAGCACACTGCCGGGGGGGGGCGATTTCCGGTGGGAATCGAGCAACAACGACCCCCGGTTGAGGTATGATAGCGGTGGCAGCCGCTGATACTACCGTGAGGACAGCGACGCCGGGAGACAGCATGAGTCAGCAATCCGGAGAGTTGATGGACCAACTCAAGGCCGCTCACACGACCAGCGCCATCTAAACCCGGCTCCAAGCAGGCCCGAATCATAGCTACCTTCCCGACTTCGTCTACGGCGCCATCGACGGCACAGTGACCACGTTTGCCGTGGTTTCCGGAGTGTTGGAGGCGGAGCTTTCATCAGGCGTGGTCGTCATCCTCGGCGCAGCGAACCTGATCGCGGACGGATTTAGCATGGCGATAAGCAATTTTCTGGGCCGGCCGGGCTGAGTTACAGATTTGTGCGCAGGCCCGGCGCACCGAGAAGCATCACGTGCTGATGGCGCCGGAAGGTGAAAGGAAAGAGATCCGCCAGATATTTGCCGGCAAAGGGTTTTCAGGAGACGACCTGGAGAAAGTCGTGGAGGTCCTGACCGCGGACCGGAACCGGTGGGTGGACACCATGCTCCAGGAGGAGCTTGGCCTGGCCCTGGACACCGGGTCGCCATGGCGCGCCGCGTTCGTCACCTTCGTTGCCTTCCTGCTGGCCGGGTCGTTGCCGCTTCTGGCGTTTGTATATCAGGCAACCGTTCCGGGTGGTCTGTCTCAGCCGTTCCTGTGGAGCGCCATGATGACCGGCATTGCCTTCTTCTCCGTTGGCGCGCTCAAGAGCAGATTCGTCGAGGGACGCTGGTATCTGGGGGGGGCTGGAAACCCTGGCGGTCGGCGGCACCGCCGCGGGCCTGGCTTACCTGGTCGGCATGCTGCTGAGAGGAGCTGTGGAAATCGTGTAGGCTGGTCCCGCCTCCGCCGGCGCGTTCCGGACTACCGGTCCGGATTCGACCTCAATTCTGTTTTGAGGGGAAGGACGGCGAGCCGCGGGACCGGCGTTACTTCAGGGCGAGCATCCGCTCCAGGGCGACCTGAGCCTCGACCCTGATGTTCTCAGGCAGGGTGATCTGGTTGACCACCTGACCCTCGGCCAAGCCCTCCAGCACCCACAAAACGTAGGCGGGATGGATGCGGTACATGGTGGAGCAAGGGCAGGTCACCGGGTCAAGGCAAAAGACGACTTTGTCCGGGTTGTTCAGCGCCAGCCGGTGGACCAGGCTGATTTCCGTCCCCACGGCCCACTTGGTGCCGGGAGGGGCCTCGTTGATGGTCTTGCGGATGAACTCGGTGGAGCCGACCAGGTCGGCTGCCTGCACCGTCTCCATGGTGCACTCGGGGTGCACGATGACGTTGATGTCGGAGTAGCGATCCCGGGCCGCCTGAATCTGCCCCACCATGAACCGGGTATGCACCGAGCAGTGGCCTTGCCAGAGGATAAGCTTGGCCTGACGTAGCTGGTCTGGTGTGTTGCCCCCCAGACGCCGGAACGGGTTCCACACCACCATCTCGTCGAGGGAGATGCCCAGCGTCAGCCCGGTGTTGCGCCCCAGGTGCTGGTCCGGAAGGAAGAGGATCCGCCCGGCCTGCTGGAAGCCCCACTTCATGACGGCGGCGGCGTTGGATGAGGTGCAAACGGCGCCGCCGGTTCGGCCGCACAGCGCTTTGATACCGGCGGTGGAGTTCATGTAGGTGACGGGGACGATACCGCCGGGGTCTCCCAGCACCCGTTCCAGGTCCTCCCAAGCATCTTCCACCTCGTCCATTGGGGCCATGTCGGCCATGGAGCACCCGGCGGTGAGGTTGGGCAAGACCACCTTCTGGTGGGGCGCGCACAGGATGCACGCGGTCTCCGCCATGAAGTGGACGCCGCAGAAGACTATGAAGCTGGCGTCCGGCAGGGAAGCCGCTTCCTGAGACAGGAGGAAGGAGTCACCCTGGAAGTCAGCATGCTTGATGACCTCCTCCCTCTGGTAGTGGTGCCCCAGAATGGTCACCGACTTGCCCAGGTGCTTTCGGACGCGGCGGATACGCTCGTCCAGTTCTTCGGCACTGGAGCCAAGGTACTGGTCGGGGATTTTCTGCCAGCGAATGTTCACCGCCAGCTCTTCGGCCAGAGGCCTGGCGGGAAGTTCGTCCTCCGACTTGCAGAAGGCCGAGTGTTCAATCTCGGTGATCGGGATCCCGGGGCGGCGGGTCTTAATGACCACGGTCGAATTCCTCGAAGGTTTGAATCGGGTCAACCACGGACCAGGGTCCCCTGGAGGGACCAGGGAGTGGCCCGGGTTATCTTGACGTCTTCCATGCGTCCCAGATGGTCGCCTTCGTTCTGGAAAAACACGAGCTTGTTGCTCCGGGTTCTTCCCTGCCATTTGCCTTTGTGGCGGCTCTCCACCAACACTTCCTCTTCTCGGCCCACCAGCGCGGAGTTGATCTCCTCGAGTATGCGCTCTTGTACCTGGTCCACCTGCCGGCGCCGCCGCGTTCTCTCCTCATGGGGGATTTCATCTTTCATTGTACGGCTGGCGATGGTGCCGGGTCGAGGTGAGTAAGCGGCGCAGTGGACCTTGTCGAAACGCAGCTCCGAGACCAGGTCCAACGAGCGCTGGTACTGTTCGCCGGTCTCCCCGGGGAATCCGACTATCACGTCGGTGCTCAGGGCAACCTTCGGGACGGCGTCACGCACGCGCTGGACCAGGCCGGTGTAGTCGGCCCGAGTGTAGGGGCGGCGCATGCGGGAGAGGACCTCATCGTCTCCGGACTGCACCGGCAGGTTGATATGCTCGCACACCTTGGGAAGCCTAGCCACAGCCTCGATAATTCTTTCGCCCATGAATGAAGGGTGGGAGGTGAGGAAACGGATCCGCTCCAGCCTGGAGACTCGCTCAAGCTGCTCCAACAGGTCGGCCAAATCCGGCCTATCCGGCAGATCGTGGCCGTAGGCGTCCACCGTTTGGCCCAGCACGGTGACTTCCTTGACCCCTCGGGCAGCCAGCAATTGCACCTCGCCGACGATCTCGTCCAGGGGCCGGCTAGCCTGGCGTCCCCGGCGGAAAGGGATTATGCAGAAAGTGCACATCAGGTCGCAACCGTGGATGATGGGAACGTAGCAAGCCACGTTGGGCCGGATCGGGGCCAAGGAGGCGATGCACCCTTCCCAGTCCAAGCCCAGGCGCTCCCCCACCAGATCCAGCAGGGGGCCGTATTGCTGGGGGCGCATGAACAAGTCGACGTAAGGGAACTTCTGGCGAAGCTCCTCGGTCTTGGGTCCGACCAGGCAGCCCATCAACGCGACTACGCGCCGGGGCTGCTGTCTCTTGAGCGGCTGCATTGCCGTGAGGGCGCCCACCACTTTGTCTTCGGCGCTCTGCCGTACGACGCAGGAGTTGACTACGATTACGTCGGCCTCGCTGGCCCGGCCCACCGGGTGTAGGCCAAGCTGCTCCAGGGCCGTGCCCAGGCGCTCGGAATCCGCCATATTCATCTGACAGCCAATAGTCGAAAGGTGAAAACTGTTCATGGTTTCTAGCTGGTGGCGGTCGCCCGCGGAAGAGACGGCGGAGGGAATGGGATTCGAACCCATGAACCCGCTTTCACAGGTTAAGCGCTTAGCAGGCGCCCGCACTAGGCCACTATGCGATCCCTCCCTGTTTACTGCATGTTACCAAATGGGCACAACGCTAGCAATACCGGCATTTCGTGCCGCCGCGCAAACAAGGAAATGGGAGATGCCCCAGGAGATCACGGAGCGGCAAACCTGCAGGCCCCCTAAAGGGCCGAATCCACCCCCTGGCTACGTTTATCGTCAATGCAGTCGACGAATGTTCGATACCCTATAAGATAGGGGAGGAACTTAACGCCAACCATGCGGCAAAGGTAAAACCGTAGACCAAGACGCCATCCGCCTGTCAGATAGCAGTATTGACAACTAATCACCCCCAGCCTATGATTGATTGTGACTACATGATACAAAAAAAGAATGGGGAGTGGCACCAATGGACGAATTGGACCGCAAGATTATCGGACTCTTGCAACTGGACGGTCGCGCCTCCAACGCGAAGATTGCGCGGGAGGTAGGGGTCAGCGAAGGCACGGTGAGGCGGCGGCTTCGGCGGCTGACCCAAGACGACGTGGTCAAAGTGATTGCCGTCCCCAACCTGGAAAAACTTGGATACGCTACCACGGCCCTGATCGGCCTCCAAACCGGCCCCGGTAAATCGGATGCGGTGGCGGAGGCGATAGCCAGCTTGGACGAAGCCCACTACGTAGCTATTACCACCGGAGCTTACGACGTTTTCATATGGGCTGGATTGGCGTCGGCCGAAAGCCTGGGGACCTTCTTGAGGACCAAGATCGGGGTTATCGAGGGCGTCCAGCGGACTGAGACTTTCGTGAATCTGGCCATCAAGAAGCGCACCTACGGCCTAGTCCTGTAGCTCGGACCGGACGGCCTCACCCGGCGCTCGTGTGGGGCCGGCCGGGCAACCGCAAATGTAGGCCCTGGGGAGCCATCCTCAGACCCGATATGCGGGCGCCGGATATTGCGGCAAGGTGGCGCCTTTGGGGCCCGGCTTTTTGGACGGCTGGTTCTGATTCGGCCACTCCCGTTATTGCAACGCGGTTAGGCTATGCTATAATCTGCTTGGCCGCTTCACACTTTGGATGGCG
>CAYOAF010000162.1:0-8390 GCA_964401855.1 uncultured Dehalococcoidia bacterium | reverse complement strand
CCGGGGCCGCTCCCGCGCTCTGAGGTCCGACCCGCAGCCCGCCTCCATCGTCCACCCAGGCTATGCTTCCCCCGCCGGCGCTGACCTCGGAAAGGTCAACCACTGGGACCTTGATGGGATGGCCGGTGCCCTGCAGCCAGCGCCGCAGGTTGCCGCCGCCCCCGACCTCGTACTCCGTGGTGACGCTGATCTGCCCGTCGTCGATCAGGCTGGCCTTGGCGGTGGTGCCGCCCATGTCGAAGGAGACCAGCCGGGAGAGAGACAGCGCATTTCCCAGGGCGGCCGTGGCGATCACCCCGGCGGCAGGGCCCGATTCAACGAGCATCGCCGGCATCCGGAGACCCTCATCGACGGTGGCGACGCCGCCCCCGGAGCCCATGAGGTACAGGGGAGGGTAGGCGTCCTGCTCCAGGAACCGGGTCAGCCGGTTCAGGTATCCTTCCAGCACAGGGGCCACGTAGGCGCAGACCGCGGTGGTGCTGGTGCGCTCGTACTCCCGGACCTCCGACAAGACCTCGCTGGACAGGAACACTCGCACGTCCGGAAGGTCGCGCCGCACCGCCTCGCCGATAGCCCGCTCATGCTCGGGATTGAGGAAGGAAAACAGCAGGCAGACGGCCACCGCCTGGACCAGGTGGCTTTTCAGAAAGGCGATGACCCCTGCTAGCTCGTCTTCGGCTAGAGGCGTACGGACCTGCCCTTGGGCATCCACCCGCTCGGACACTTCTAGCCGCAAATGGCGTGGAATGAGCGTCGCCGGAAGAGGCTGGAACATGTTGTAAAGCTCGGCCCGGGCCTGCCGGCGGATCTCCAGCACGTCGCGAAACCCCCGGGTGGTTATCAAGGCCGCCTGCGCCCCCTTTGACTCCAGGATCGCGTTGGTCACCACTGTGGTGGCATGGGAGAGGAACGAGATGGCCCCGGCGGAAACGTCCCGGTCCGCGGCCAGCGCCTTGAGGGCCTGGATCACGCCTGCCGCATAGTCTCCGGGGGTGGAGGTCACCTTCAGGACGCCGGTCTCGGCCGTCTCCTCGTCGACAAAGGCCAGGTCAGTGAACGTCCCCCCGATATCTATGCCCACGCGTATCCCCATACGGGCCGCCTCCTGAAACAGCGGGTTCCTCACCGGCTAGTACTCAGTCAACTTGGTTTTGACCGGATGTAATTCTGAGGAGCGGAGCGACGAAGAATCTCAGCGTAACGTGGTCAGGCAACCCCTATGGGATACCCATGAGAGTCACGCAGAACACACTTCCGGGCCGGTCATCCGCCGACCTCAGCCTCTCAAGGCCTTGGCGCTTCTTGCTTGGTTCCTACCTCAACACCTGGATCTTGTCTCGGTTCACCAACTCCCAGTCGATCTCGTACCCCAGGCCGGGCTTCTCCGGTGCTTGGACCATCCCTTGGCCATCCACCTCGATATCGGCGACCAGGCCGTACTTGTTCGCACCGGACGCCGGGTAGAACTCATAGTAGTCGGAGTTCGGGAGAGCCATCATGACGTGCAGGTTGGCAACGTTATTGAGAGAGTTACCGCCGTGATGGATCTCGCATTTCATGCGAAAGGTCTCGGCCAGGTGCGCTATCTTCATGAGGGGCGTGATTCCTCCGTTGACCGCCACGTCCCCCCTCAGGATATCGGTGGCCTCTTGATGTACCCACTGGGCCATGCTATAGACACCCCCGGGGGCGTGCTCGGTCGCCATAATTGGAATATCGAGCTTGTGGTGAAGCTTGACATAGCCGTATATGTCATCCTCGGCAAGGGGGTCTTCGTACCAGAAGAAGTCCAACTCCTCGATTGCCCGGCCTACCCTGAGGGCCTGTTCGTAGTTGTAGGACCACATCGAATCCAGCATGAGCACCATGTCATCGCCCACTGCCTTGCGGACGGCCCGGGAGATGGCTATGTCCTCCTTGGGGACGCCGTGAGGGTGCATCTTGTAGGCAGTCCACCCCTGAGATTGAAAACGAAGCGCTTCCTCCACGTAGGCCTCAGGGGAGGGAAGGCTCACCGAGCTGGCATAGGCCGGCATGCTGGATTTGCAGGAGCCAAGCAACCGGTGGATGGGCATCCCCGCTATCTTGCCTGCCAGGTCCCAGAGCGCCACATCCACGGCTCCAACAGTGCGGGGCGCGACGAACCGGTTGAGACGCCACATATCGCCCCACAACGCACCCAAATCCAGAGGGTTCCGGCCAACCACGACCGGCTTGAGCAGGTCTATGAGCTGTCTGGCGAAAGTATCCGCGCCCTCCCTGGCCGAGCCCAGAAATGAGTGTCCTTCAACCCCTTCATCGGTGTGGATCGTCACCACCCCTAGCTGCTTCTCCCCTCCGAAGGCGAGCACGCCGCTGGAGCGCCAGTGGGGGATAACCCACTTGAACAACGTCAGGCTGAGGTCGGTTACCTTCATATCTGCCTCCTTGGCGCGGTTTTGCCTGTGCCGCGTAGATTCCGACGTTACTATAACACCCATGGAGCTTGTGATTCATAAGGCTTATCAGTACGGCGACGAAGCTCGCGAGAGGAAATGACCGGGGCCGGACGTGTCCTTCGACAGGTTGACCCAGCACAGCAGGGGTGGGACAATTCGCCACGAGTCCTTTGCGGACAAAGGAGGCAAGGATGGACCGTACCACTGAGATGCTGGCTTCCTACGCTGCCGCTCTCGACTACTCAGACCTGACTCCCGAGGTCATCCACAAGACCAAAGTAAGTGTGCTTGACTCCCTGGGCTGTGCCATGGGCGGTTACCTCAGCGAGCCCAGCAAGATCTGCCACAGGATGGCGGCCATGTACTCCAGCACCCTTCCGGCCAGGTTGCTGGGCTCGGGCCGGCAAACATCTCCGGAAATGGCGGCTTTCGCCAACACGGTGATGGTGCGGTTCCTGGACTGCAACGATACCTACTCGTCGGTGGGAGGCGGGCATCCCAGCGATATGATACCGGGTGTGCTGGCCATGGCCGAGCCGCTGCACAGTACGGCCAAGGATGTGATCGTGGCCGTCGTGGCGGCCTACGACATGTTCGGCGCTTTTGCCGACCTCATACCCATGATGTCGAAGGGTTGGGACCAGGGAACGTTCATAGTCATCGGCAGCGCCGTGGGCGCCGGCAAGATTCTGGGCCTCTCTCAAGAACAAATGGGCCACGCCATATCCCTGGCCATAACCCCCAACGTACCCACCCGGCAGACCCGAGCGGGGGAGCTGTCCATGTGGAAGGGCTGCGCCACCGCCGCGGCGGTCCGCAGCGGCATCTTTGCCGCGCTCCTGGCCCGCGAGGGGATGACCGGCCCAAATGAGGCTTTCGAAGGGCGGCACGGTGTTTGGGAGCAGGTCACCGGGCCCTACCAACTGAACCCTTTGCCCAGCGATGACGGGCACTTCAGCCTGGAAAAGGTTAGCCTGAAATACTTCCCCGCCGAGTACAATGGTCAAGCGCCGCTCTGGATGGCCATGGATATCCGGGAAAAAGTAAAACCGGAGGATATCGAGACCATCCACATACAGACCTATTGGAACGCCTGGAGCGAGATAGGCAGCGAATCTGCGAAGTGGGACCCCCAGACCAGGGAGACGGCGGACCATAGCCTGCCCTATCTCTTGGCGGTAGGCCTGGTGGACGGCAACATCACACCCGGTTCCTTTACCTTGGACCGCATCCGTGACCCCAAACTGCGGCCCTTGATGAACCGGATCACCGTCAGCGAGAACCCCGAATTCACCAAGGCCCATCCCAAGGCCCTGATGTCGGAGATTGAGGTGGTAACCAAATCGGGGGAGCGTCTCGTGGAGCGGTCCACCTACCCCAGGGGCCACTGCCGCAACCCGATGACGGACCAGGAGGTGGAGGCCAAGTTCCTGGGGCTGTGCCAGGAGGTGCTGCCGCTTCAGAAATCCCAAGAGGCCCTGGAAACCCTGTGGCGGCTTGAGGAGATACCGGAAATCGGGCAGGTCATCGACCTATTTCAGCTATAACCAGCTATAGGTAAACCAGTTGGAGAGCGGGAAGGGTCTCTTGTGTGACCGCTCGCCGGCGTCGTGGAGGGCCCCATGGATACCCATCCTGATGTAGTCATCGTAGGGAGCGGCATCATCGGCTGCCTGACTGCCTATTACCTGGGGCAGCACGGCCTCTCCACGGTCATCATCGAGCGGGACGGCATAGGCAGTCAGGCCTCGGGCAATGCGGCGGGGAACCTTACCCCCTACTCGGGAGCGAACACCCCTGTTCTCAAAGCTTTTTCCGAGGAGAGTCAACGGCTTCACCGTGAGCTGGCAGAGGCCCTCCCGGAGGCGACGGGCATCGGCTACCACTACGGGCTGGTCCCATTTCTGCGGGTGGCCCTGACCGAAGAGGACGAAGGGGACCTGCGCCACTGGTACGATGCCCGCCGCCAGGAAGGCCATGACCTGGCGTGGCTCTCCGGGGAAGAGGGCTGCCGCCTCTCCGGTGGCTGGCTCACTCCGGAAGCGCGGGCCGCGGTACCGTCGCGCCTCGAGCCTCAGGTGGACCCGTACCGGCTGGTCCTGGCCGTTGCCACGGCGGCCGAGGCGCTGGGATGCCGCATTAGAACCGGGGAGGTGGTGGGCATCCAAGGCAAGGAGGGCAGGGCCACCGGGGTCGTCCTGTCCGATGGCGCCACTGTGCAGGGAGAGGCAGTGCTGCTGGCCATGGGGCCGTGGACCAAGCTGGCTGGTCCGTGGGCCGACCTCGAGATTCCGGTGGAGCCGGTACGGGGACAGATAGTGAAGCTATCGGTGCCGGGAGCCCAGCCGGAATTCGCCTTGCTCCGCATCAAGGGCCGCGGCTACATCCTGCGCAAGCCTTCGGGAGAAGTCCTCGGCGGCACCACCTGGGAGCAGGTGGGATTTGACCGGCAGGCCACACCCGAGGGGCAATCCGCCATCGTCGAGGGCACCCTGCGGCTTTCCCCGCGGGCCCGCGACGCGGTGGTTGAGGAGTCTCGGGCATGCCTGCGCCCCTATTCCGCTGACGAACACCCCATCATCGGACCGGCGCCGGGGTGGGAGAACCTGTACATCGCCGCCGGCCATGGTCCGGAGGGCATCCTTCACGGCCCCGCCACAGGGAAATACCTGGCCCAGCTCATAGCCACTGGCCGTAGCGGCTACGACCTTTCCCCGTTCTCTCCCGGCCGTTGGCTGCCCGGTTCCGGAAACGCCGGCTCCGGGGGCGCGACGGCGGGAAGCCACAGATAGTCCGCCGCCGAGAACCGGATGCAAAACCAGTCGCCCTAGAGAGCGGCCTTGTGTTGGCCTTACAGTCTAACACTCAGTCAACTTGTTCTTTGCAGGATGTCATTCTGATGAGCGAAGCGAAGAAGAATCTCAGCGCAACAACGAGATTCTTCGCTTCGCTCAGAATGACCACAACAAGCATTGAGTTGACTGAGTACCAGCCCGGCGTCTCTCAAATGGCTTGATACCCGGTCCGTCACCCCGGCGAAGGCCGGGGACCAGTTGACGCTTCTCTGGATTCCGGCCTTCGCCGGAAAGACAATGGTGGAGAGCGGTCTCCGCGTGATTCACGGCTCCGGGCGACCGCGAAGATTACACGGTGCGTCCGGCCTTGTGCCCCTCGTATACGGCCGCTTCCACATCCCTGGGTTGTAGGCAGTCCCCCACGGCATACAGTTCGTCAATCCTGCCCTCGAGACTCCGGTAGAGGAGATCATCTGCCTGTCCCCCGGCGGCGAGCACCACGGTGTCCACGCCCTCGATCACCCGGACGGTGGAAGTGTCGGTGTAAATGGTGTTATATGTTTCCACCGTGCTCTCCGTGATTCTCCAGACCCCGGTGAAGGGCGACATCATCACTCCCCTTCTCAGGAGTTCCTCGTAGAGGTCGCGCCACACGCCGGCCTGGACTCCTTGTCCCACGAAAGGCAGGCCGGTGACCACCTCCACGGCCTTGCCCTGGATGGCCAGATGGTTGGCCACGTCGCACGCCTGGCGTAGACCCTGGGTGTCGATCACCACCACCTTGTCGCCAGTGGACGCCGTGCCATCCAGTACGTCACGGTCCGTCACCACGTTTCCGCCGTCGGCGCCCTCGATGGCGGGCCGGAAGGGTACCGAGCCGGTGGCGACTATAACGGCGTCGGGATGTTCCACCTCGACGATGTCAACAGTGGCCTCGACGCCCGTACGAATATCCACCTTGAGGCGGCGGAGCTGGCCCTCCAAGAACGAGGTCATCTCGCCAAAATTCTCCCGGTGGGGCGCGGTCATGGCCTGGTTGACCTGCCCTCCCAGGCTGGCTGATTTTTCGAGGACGGTCACGCTGTGGCCCCGTTCGGCGGCTACCCGGGCGGCCTCCATGCCCGCAGGCCCCGCTCCGACCACCACCACCTTCTTGCTCGCGGCGGTACGCGGCAACCCGGCCCACCTGCCCTCCCGGCCGGCCACTGGGTTGTAGATGCAGGTTATGGGAATCCCCCGTTCCTGGTGTCCCTTGCAGCTCTGGTTGCAGGCGAGGCAGGTCCGAATCTCCTCCACCCGGTCCTCCCTGGCCTTGTTGGGAAGATGAGGGTCGGCAATCAGCTCTCGCGCCATCCCCACCAGGTCCATCCGCCCTTCGGTAAGGACCTGCTCGGCGAGGGCCGGACTGTTGATACGGCCTACCCCGATGACCGGCACGGTGACCAACTGCTTCAATCGGTGGGACAGGCCGGCGAACTGGCCGGGTTTGAAGTAGTGGGACGGGATGATGTGAGTAGCGCTCTTCTTCTCGTAATTGGTCCCGGCGGCGATGCTTACGTAGTCCAGCTTGCCGGTACCCGCCAGCAGCGGCACGATCTGCATCAGGTCGTTGATGTCCAGGCCGTAGGCCAGGTAGTCCTCGGTAAACCGGGCCCCAAGAATCAGGCCGTCCCCCAGCCGATGGCGCACCTCGTCGATGGCCTCGTAGGCGAAGGTCATCCGTTGCTCCAGCGCGCCGCCGTACCTATCGGTCCTCCGGTTGCTCGCCTCGGACAGGAATTGGGGGATGAGGTTGCCGAAGGCGACGGACACCTCCACGCCGTCCATTCCCGCCTCTCTGGTCCGGCTGGCCGCGTCGCCGAAAGCTTCCACCAGGCCGGCCACCTCTTGGGTAGACAGCTCGTGGGGCATCATTTGGCCGAAGTCGACTCCGGGCGCCGGGATCGCCGAAGGAGCCACCGCCACGGCCTCCAGCACTCCGGTGGGGTAGGGCAGTCTTCGGCCTGCATGGGTGATCTGCACAAGAATGCGCGCCGGCTGCTCGTGAACCGCGGCGGCGATGCGTCGCATTATGGATATGGAGCCGTCGTGGTGAAGGCCGATGGGCACCGCGCTGGTGGGGTCTACGCCGGTGGCCTCCGTGATGATCATGCCTGCCCCGCCCCGTGCCTTCTCTTTGTAGTAGTGGAGGTGGCGCTCGGTAAAGAGTCCCCCGGAGTGGAAGGCCGTGGCGTGGCCCGTGCAAACGATGCGGTTCTCAAGGGTGTGCTTGCCGATCTGAATAGGGCTGAACAGATTGGGAAACCGAGTCACCGCAGGCTACCTCCTGGTGTACTGCCTCGTAAATAGCCTTGAATGAGCAAAACTGTTTGACATTCCCTCCCCACGACTGTATACTTGGCCGTCCCAAGAAAGGGCCGGGATGACGGCCCTGGCATCCGGCCATCTACGAGACACCAGGCCAGGCTCCCAGGGAACGCCGGGGGGCTCGCCTCCCGAACCTGCTCGTTTTGCTCCGCCGGCCGACTGTCGGCATCTACCGGACCGGATGGCTAGACGACGCCCTCCCCCCGGAGTTGTTCCACCTTCTCCGGGTCGTAGCCCAACACCTCCGCCAGGATCTCACCGGTATGCTGCCCAAGGGTCGGAGGCGATTTCATTTCCACCGGCGAATCGGACAACTTGATCGGGCAACCAGCCGTCAGGAAGGCTCCGCGGGTCGGGTAGTAGCTCTCAACGATCATCTCGCGTTTTCGAAGGTGGGGATCGGTGAGGAGGTCGCCGGTATCGTTCACCGGCCCGCAGGGAACACCGGCCCCGGCCAAGATGCGAGCCGCCCTCTGCTTGTCACGTTGGGAGGTCCACTCCTCAATCAGCGAGGTTACTTCCGCGACATGCGCGCGCCGAGCCTCCGCGGAGGCGAACCTCGGGTCTGCCAAAGTCTCCTCCCGGCCCATGGCGCTGATCATAGCCTCCCACATCTGCTGGTTGGCGACGTGAACGAACACGTAGTCGCTGCGCCCCCCTCCGGTGGTCTTGAAGATTCCGCTGGGCACGGAAGTGCCCGTCTGGTTGGCCGAGGCCGGGACCGGCCCGCCAATCTGCTGGTGTTCCCTGATGCGGGGACGCAGCAGGTTGACGACCGCGTCCTGCATCG
>CAYOAF010000161.1:0-9620 GCA_964401855.1 uncultured Dehalococcoidia bacterium | reverse complement strand
CCGACCCACAACCCGCGCTCCCTCCAGAAGCTGGTCCTGACCGGCTAGCACACAGAGGACGGGCTGGTTTCCCCCACCGAAAGCGGGCCAAACCAGCCCGTGCCTGGTCCT
Organism: uncultured Dehalococcoidia bacterium; assembly: GCA_964401855.1. Classification (GTDB taxonomy): domain Bacteria; phylum Chloroflexota; class Dehalococcoidia; order Lucifugimonadales; family UBA3495; genus CAJWBT01. The sequence goes on along the minus strand of CAYOAF010000161.1, from coordinate 9,509 downwards.
GTTTGGGAAAGAGTAGACCAGGAGTTTTATGGAAATACGTTTGGGTAGCCTGGCCCGCGACGCCAGAGAGGCCGAGGGCACGGTCATCATCATCGACGTGTTCCGGGCGTTCACCACGGCGGCCATCGCCTTCGACCACGGGGCCAGCCATCTCGTGCTGGTGGCGGAGGTGGAGGAGGCGTTGGCCCTCCACAACCGGGGGGTGGGAGACCTGCTGATGGGCGAGGAGGGCGGGAAACGCCCCGACGGGTTCGACTTCGGCAACTCCCCCTACGAGATTTCCCAGGTGGACCTGTCCGGCAAGTCCTTGGTGCAGTCCACCCGGGCGGGCACGGTGGGGGTGGCGGCGGCGACCAGGGCGGAGTCCATCTATCTGGGTTCTTTCGCGGTGGCCGAAGCGACAGTAAACGCCATCCTCGTGGAAAATCCGCCCCTGGTTTCAATCATCGCCATGGGGGACCAGGGCCGGGCCCGCTCCGACGAGGACGAGCACTGCGCCCTCTACCTGAGGAACCTGCTGGAGGGGCGAAAGCCCGACATCGGCGCCCTTCGACGCTTGATCATGGAGGGTGGGGCCACCCAGAAGTTCTTCGACGAGAACCAGCCCCAGTATCACCCCCAAGACGTGGAGCTGGCCCTTCAGGTCAACCGGTACCCCTTCGCCATGCGCATCACCCGGGAGGACGGCCTGCTGGTGGCGCGGAAGCAAGACCCCTGACCAGTGGGATGGTCTGAATGATCCCCAGAGAGGATGCGCGGGGCTGAAAGCAGAGGGGCGTGAATGAAATACGTGGTGGTGTATGAACAGACATCCACTGGCTGATCGGCTTACGTGCCGGACCTGCCCGGCTGCGTGGCAGCCGGCGAGACGAGGGGGGAGACGGAGCAGCTTATCCGCGACGCCATCGCTTTTCACTTGAATGGGTTGCGTGCCTCCGACGAGCCCATACCGGAGCCAGGAACCTGGACGGATACGGTGGAGGTTTCGGCGTAGTGACTGCAGCCAGCGCAGAGGTGAAGAAGCCAGCCGCCCAGACCGCAGAGTGGGCTGGGCGAAATGAATCCTCCCTTCGACAAAGAGGTGGCCCAGGTGCACGATGAGATGAACCGTGAAATGGTGGCGTGATGAAGGATGAACCAGGGGCGCAACCAGCCAAGGGGAAAGTCGTGCGTCTGGAAGACGTAAGAAAAGCCTTGGTGGCGCACGAAGCCGAAACTGAAGGCCAATGGGGTTAAGTCCCTGGCCGTATTCGGCTCCGTCGCCCGAGGGGAGGCCGGGCCGGACAGCGACGTTGACCTGCTGGCCGAGTTCGCGCGGCCCTTTGGTCTTTTCAAGTTCGTTGAAGGCAAGGAGCGCTTGAAGGCCATCCTGGGCCACACTCTGTCGACCTGGTGACGCAGAGGCCCTGTCCGTTGAGGCTACCCCCCCCACCACCGACTCATTCCCCCTAGCCCCCCTTAAACCGGGCCGGGTCCAGGAACTCCAGGCCGGGCACCTGGGAGCTGCCGCTGACGATCAGGTCGGCCAGCCCCTGGCTCATGCCCACGCTCCATAGAATCCCCTTTCGCCCGGCGCCGGTGCCCAGGTAAAGGTTCTGCCACCCGGGCGCCTTGCCCACGATGGGCAGTCCATCGGAGGACAGGGGCCGCAGGCACGCCGTCTGCTGCACCAACTGCGCCTCCGAGAGGGAGGGCGCCATGGTCAGCAGGCCGCCCATGATCTCATCCCTGGCCCCGGGGGTCGTCTCCTCGTCGAACCCCGCCTCTTCCTCGGTGGTCCCCGCCCAGGTGAGTCCGTCGGATTTGGTGACCACGTAGTTCCCGAGCCAGTGCAAAGAGGTCTTTATGGGCCGGGAGCTATGTTGGAGGCGGAGAATCTGCCCCTTGAGGGGACTTATCGGGATGTCGACCCCGCACCAGGTCGAAGCTTGCTGGGTCCAGGGCCCCATGGCCAGCACCACCACCCCCGCTTCCAACCGGCCGCCGTCGTAGGTAACCCCCAGGCAGCGGCCGGCCTCGGTGATCAGGCCGGTGGCCTGGCGCTGCAACAAGGTTACGCCGATGTTTTCCCCGGCCTGGGCCGCGGCCAGGTTGTGGCGATAGGGCTCCACCGCGCCGACTCCCTGAACGTACACTCCTCCGAGGCACTCCGGGTTGGTCATCGGCTCGATTTTCACCACTTCCTCGGGCTTCAGCCACTCCACGCCAAGCTCCCGGACTTGGCTCTGCCACTTCAGGTTTTCATGGTAGGCCCGGACCTCCTCCTCATCGAAGGCCAGCTTCAGGCGGTTGCACACCTGGAACTGGTTGTCAACGCCGCCCGCCTCTCTCATCTCCCCGGCCAGGGTGCCGTGCCGCTGCAGGGACCAGATGCTGAAGTCCAAGAGGGGCTCCGGAAGGCCGGCTCCGTCCAGGGGGCCCATTTCACCGAAGGCGAAGCCCGAAGCGTGGCTGCCCACTGAGTCCTTTTCCAGGATAGTTACCTTCATGCCCCGCCGGGCCAGCAGGTAGGCGGTAAGACAGCCGACGATACCGCCTCCAACGACGATGGCGTCCCTCGTAGCATTGACCACTTGTAAGTTCCCCCTTGACTCTGGATTGGCTTCCCCTCGACTCAAACACGAGGTTAGCAGCCTGACGGCCCAATATCAATCACCGACTCTGGCACCAACTCAGGCATCAACACCGGCATCAACATCGGCGAGTCATGCCCTTCCGGGTCCCTCCTCATAGAACCCCTTGAACTAGAACCCCTTGAACCACTCCTCGAACCGCTGGAGCTGAGAGGCATCGCCGTCCACGTCCAACCGGCCCGCGGCGACACCCGCGGCGGCGGTGAGCCGTCCGTACAGGTAGAGCAGGTAAGAGTCAGCGTCGCACCGCACCACCACGCCGGCTTTCGACTCACCGGCCGGACCGAGCTGGAAGCCGTCGCCCTTGACGACCACGTCGTGACTGAAGGCGGCCGGAGCTGCGACCTCGAACCGGAAGACCGCCGGGGGGGCCAGCGGAGGACCGGGGCGGAAGCTCGCCCGTAGCCAGGAAGGGGCGATTTCCAGCAACGCCGGAACGCTTTCCGGGTCCAGGCGGGCCCCGGCGTCGAGGCCTGACCGGATGTCCCAGTCGTGGATGGCCAACTCCTGGACGCGCAGGTCCACGTACTCCTCAGCAGGCATGGCGCCCTTCCTGGCGTGCCAGCACGGTGTGTCCCAGCCTTTGGCGGTGAAGCCGTCCAGCAGCCCGGTCAGCTTCTCGTGCCGGGCGGCGAATGCCGGCAGGAGCTGGTCCCCCAACTCTTTTCGCAGGGCGATGTCCCGGTTGACGTTGGTCGCCGACAAGGTGGTCAGGTCCACCGACTCGAAGCCCGGCGGCGAGGAGCAGTCGCCGGCCAACCCCCGGCGCATGCTGTCGATCTGACGCCCGGCCCCCGAAGTCACGTGGGCCACCACGTCCCGCACCTCCCAGTGCTCACAGGCGCTGGGCCGGGTCCACTCTTCCTGGGGCAGGCTGGCCATGAACTCCCGCAGCCGGTCCGACAACCCCCGAATCAAGGCTATGCGGCCTGGAATCTGGTCCATCGGGTGTTCCTCCGTCGTTATTTTATTGCGTGCTTGCCGGCGCGGGCTGCACGTTTTGACGTACCGGACGGTTCGATTCAGCGGTGGCGATGCGCTGGAGGACTGGTATACAATCCCAGCGCCACCCCTGCATTCCGCCGTGGAAGCTTGCAGAGAAGCATAGACAGAAGCTTCGAAGCCCTCGGACTTTGGCTGGTTCGTCCGGCGCCGGGCCGGGTGCTCTCAAACGGGAAGAGATAAGCGTGAACAACGGTTCTGCCTGCCGGGAACACAGACGATGCTGAGGCATTCCTGTCTGGTCATCGGGGTCCTCCTGGCGGTGGTGGTGTTGACGGCGCTGCTAACCTGCCGGCTCACCGGTTTTCCGGCGTCCAACCAGCCCGGCGCAGGGCCGTCCAGCCAGGGGATTGGGATATCGGGGTCCCCGGGCTTGAATACAACATCCTCCGCCTATCCGGACCTATAGTTGGACGGCGTGGCGGAGGTGGTGGATGTGGGGTCCCTCGCCGTTCCGGTCCAGATGAACGCAAACGAGGTCAATGCGCCACTCGGTGTCTTCCACCCTCCGGTGCTGCAGGTAGTCACCAGCCGCCGCACCTTGGCCGCGGAGAGGGGTTCCTCCGGAGTGCCGAAGCCGCCGCTGTGGCGGGTGCGTACCTCGACGAACACCAACTCCTTGCCGTCTTGGGCCACGATATTCACCTCGCCATAGCGAGTGCGATAGTTGGTGGCCAGAATCTTGTACCCCCGCTCCTGGAGGAACCTCCCGGCTAACTCTTCTCCCCAGTTGCCGAGCCGGGTCCGCGGCGTCGGTACCTCAACCGCCTCCCAGCAGCTTGGCAGCTTCCCGGACCGGGGCGAAGGAGCGGCGATGGATATCGCACGGCCCCAGCTTTCGAAGCAGGTCCAGGTGACGGGCGGTCGGATAGCCTTTGTGCCGGGCAAACGAATAGCCGGGAAAACGGGCGTCCGCCTCCAGCATCAAGCGGTCTCGAGTTACCTTGGCCACGTCGGACGCGGCGGCGATGGAATAGCTGAGGCTGTCGCCCCGGACCACGGTCTGAAAGGGGAAGGGACATTCCCGCAGGTGGACGAAGTCGAACAGGAGGTGGGCGGGCTGGACCGGCAGCGCCGCGACGGCCCGCATCATGGCCTCGATGGTCGCCCGTCCGATGCCCAGATGGTCGATCTCTTCTGGGCTCGCCTGGCCCACGCCGATTGCCAGCGCATGCCTCTGGATCGAGGCCACCGCTCCCTCACGCCGGGCGGGAGACAACGCTTTGCTGTCATCCAGCAGGCCCAGCCACGGCTCGAAGCCGGACAGGCCGGGAGGCAGTATGACGGCGGCGGCCACCACCGGCCCGGCCAAGGGCCCCCTTCCGGCCTCGTCCACCCCGGCCACCAGCGGGACCCCCCGCCGGTAAAGCCCCTGTTCCAGCGATAGATCAGGCATACGTCCCGTGGTCAGGGGAAGGTCCTTTAGGAAGGGCGTGGGGGACCCTTTCTTGGAAGAAAGGGTCCCCCACCGTCTCTGAGCAAGGTATGTCCCTTTCAATGGTGCCACCGCCCAACAGCACATCGCCCCGGTAGAACACCGCCGCCTGACCGGGGGTCACGGCCCGCTGCGGCCGCTCGAAACAGACCAGAGCGCCTTCCGGCCGCGGGTGCAAGACCGCCCGGACCTCTTCGGACATGTAGCGGATCTTCACCCCCACCTCCACCGGCCCGTCGGGAGACCGCCCCAGGGTGAAATTGACCCGGGAGGTCCACATCCGCGATTGATACAGGGCCTCCTCGGGCCCGACCACCACCCGGTTGGCCTCGGGCTCCAAACGCAGCACGTAGCACGGGTCTCCGTTGGCGATGCCCAGCCCGCGGCGCTGCCCCACCGTGAAGGACTCGATGCCCCGGTGCCCACCCAGCAGTTCCCCTTTTTGATTGACGATTGGGCCGGGAATGGATGGGACCCGTCCCTTCAAGAATGACCGGTAATCCCCAAAAGGCACGAAGCAGATGTCCTGGCTGTCCGGCTTCCCGGCGTTGCCGAACCCGGCGTCTTCCGCCATCCGGCGGATGCTGTCTTTCGGGTAGGCGCCCACCGGCATCAGAGTGCGGGTCAGCTCCCGCTGCCCCATGCCGAAAAGCACGTAGGACTGGTCCTTGCCGTGGTCCACCGCCTTCTTCAGCACCATCCCCTCCGGGGCGCCCTCGATTACGGCGTAGTGCCCGGTGGCGACGAAATCCGCTTGCAGCGCCACCGCCCGGGTCATCAGAAAATTGAACTTGATCTTGTCGTTGCAGGCGATGCAGGGGTGGGGGGTGCGGCCTTTCTGGTACTCGGAGCAGAAGTAGTCGATTACGTGGGCTTGGAACTCTTGCTGGACGTTGAGGACGTAGTGCGGGACGCCCATCCGGCGGCACACCGTCCTGGCGTCCTCAACGTCGTCGACGGTGCAGCAACCCCTGTAGTGCGGGGGAAGGCCGGCGTGCTCCAGGCGCTGTCCTGAGCTTGTCGAAGGGCCGTATAGCTTCATGGTCACGCCCACGACCTCGTAGCCCTGCCGCTGGAGCAGTAAGGCTGCCACCGACGAGTCCACCCCGCCGCTCATCGCGACGGCCACCTTCTGCGCCATCAGCCCGCGTACCTCTAGAAGACAGCCTAGCATAGCGAACGTTTGGTGTTCAACCGGACGGTGGGGGTGGGGCTTTTCGGTTTTCGGATGACCCCCTTTAATCCCCCCTTACGGAGGGGGGCACAAGAGGGGTTTCTGGCCGGTCCACGAATTGACAGTCCGAATCGGCCCGGCTACAATCTGGTCCCATCCGGGAGTCGCACGAGGGAAAGTCTACGGCATCCGAATCCAACCAGACGGTGTTTGCGGCGCTTCGTCGAGTCAGCGGTTCAAGGATACTCACTAAGCGGTCCGCACGAGGGAGGTGTCATGGCTCTGGAACAGCAGATCGGTGGTCCTACCGGGGAGTACTGCACCAATTGCGGGCAGGCGCTCGAAGCGAATACCGGCTTTTGTCCAAAATGTGGGTCAGGAACGGCGCCCAGGCCGCCCCTACCCCGGCCGCTGGAGGGGGGGGCAGCACGCACGGACCACATCAAGTACCGTAACATGATCATGCAGGTTATTCTGTGCATCGTGACATTTGGTATCTATGCGATCTACTGGTACTACGTGACTCTGGACGAGTTGCACAAGGCGAACGGCAAGGCGAAAGGGGCGGGTATGTGGACGTTACTTTCAATAATCCCCATTGCCAATTTGTTCGCTCAATGGCATCACTCCTTCGAGTACGCTGATTTCACCAACAGCAAATACCCGGGGATTGCCATTTTCATACTGTGGATCGTCTTCAGCCCCGTAGTCTGGTTCCTGATCCAATCGGACCTGAACATGGCGGCAACCCGCTGACGCCGGGCCACGCGCAACGAAGCAGAACCGAACAGATTGACCGAGCCCGCAGCAACACCTTTGGCCGCTCCGAGAAGGGATTGTTTTTGGCCGAAGTGACTCATGGAGCCCGCCCGATGCTCCCCCATCCGGCAGAGGAAACCTTACCTGACTGATGAATGATGATGGAACCAGGCCAGGAACCCTTTGGGACCAGCCAGGGATTTTGCACCGGGTGCGGCAAGGGCATCTCTCGGGACGCCCGTTCCTGCCCCGGTGCGGGACCGAGGCCGGTGTGGGTACAGCCCGAACCACTGTCACGGGTGTGGCAGCCGGGGCCGAAGTTGAGTACATGGGCTTCTGGATCCGGTTGGTGGCCGCGACCATCGATTTTGTCTTTTTGTCGGTGGCAGGGGCTGTGCTGGGGTTGCTTGTGCCAGGTTATATCACCTTTTTTCTGGGGTGGGTTTACGCAGTATTGTTTATTGGCCGGATGGGTCAGACCCCCGGCAAAATGGCCCTGAGCGTCCAGGTGGTCGATGCTGAGGGCAACGTGCCGGGAATAGGGCGAGCCATCCTCAGGGAGATCATCGGCAAGTTCGTCTCGGGCGTTGCCTTGTGGCTGGCTACCTGTGGGCGGGCTGGGACCCCAAGAAGCGAGGGTGGCATGACCACATAGCCGGCACCTACGCGATTCGAAAAAAGCGGCAGCCGTTGTGATTTGGGCAGGCCGTTCCTGTCCGCACCAGCTTTCGCTGACCTGTTCACGGCTTGCAAGACCTTGCGACGAGTAAATCCCCTTTGAAAAGGGGGACTCAGGAAGGAGTGCTCCATCATCGATGCCTTGGATTGAGAGTTTGTGAAAAAATTTAATTCCCGGCCCGTGCCGGGCCAGGAATTAAATACAAAATCAGTCGCCTGGGTGGCTCCGAGCCCAATAGACTCACAAGCTCTGAGATTAGCTGTCGATGCAATGAGCATTAGCTGATAAACTACCACGGCGTGGCCCCCATTTCTACGTCGGCGCCCCTGGAGGAGTTGTCCTATGCCGGTGACCTTTGGCTGCTCTCTGCCCACCCGAGGTCGGCTCGCCGCCCCGGACGGGATTCGCTCTCTGGCCCAGCTGGCCGAAGGCCTGGGCTTCGACTCGGTCTGGGTTAGCGACCACATCATCCTGCCCCGGCAGGTCCGATCCTTCTACCCCTACGCCGCCGACGGGGTGCCTGTCTTTCTCCCCGACGAGCCGTACTTCGAGGTCCTGTCAGCCCTCAACTTCCTCGCCGGCTGCACCGAGCGGGTGCGGCTGGGCACCCACGTGCTGATCGTCCCCTACCGCAACCCCGTGCTCACCGCCAAAGCCCTGGCCACCCTGGACGTGCTTTCGGGGGGCCGCGTAATCGTGGGAGTGGGCGTCGGCTGGATGGAGGAGGAGTTCAAGGCGTTGGGCCTGAGCACCTACTCCGCCAGGGGATCGGTGACCGACGAGTACCTGCAGCTTTACAAGGAGCTGTGGACCAGGGACGAGCCGGCCTTCGAAGGGAAGCACTACCAGCTTTCCGGCAGCGGGTTTCAGCCCAAGCCGGTGCAGAAGCCCCATCCGCCTATCTGGATCGGCGGGCACACCGGCCCGGCCGTCCGTCGTGCCGCCAGGCTTGGCGACGGTTGGGTGCCCATCGGCCTGCGCCCTCCCGCCATCCTGGAGCCCGAGGAGTTGGCCGGGAAAATAGCCCGCCTTCGCACCCTCACCAGGGAGGCCGGGCGCCCTGAAGATGCCGTTACGATTTCGTTCAGCACCAACGTGTCGTTCGACAAGACTCCGGCGCTTTCACGGCAGACCATGAGCGGCAGACCTGAACAGGTGGCCGCCGACCTGCTGCAGTACCAGGACCTGGGGGTCCGGAACTTCATTCTCAGTTTCCCCGCCGATAGCATCGCCGGCCAAGAAGAGGCATTGCAGCAGTTCTCCAGCGAGGTGATGCCCTTGATCCCTCAGGGGTGAGGGCCCGGTATATCAAATCCCGAATATGAATGGGGGATGAAAATGTCTGCACGATCCGACCTGAGGAACAGGCTGACTTCCGGACAGCCCATCGTAGCGCCGGGGGCTTACGACCCCATATCGGCTCGGCTGATCCAGTCATTGGGCTTCGACACCGTCTACACCGGGGGATACATGAGTGGCGCCCACCTGGCCGTCACCGAGCCGTTGATGACCCTGACCGAGCAGGTGGACGTGGCGGCCCGGGTGGCCAAGTCGGTTTCCCTGCCGGTGATTTGCGACGCCGACGCTGGGTACGGCGAGCCGGTGCACGCGATGCACACTGTCCGGACCTTCGAGGCCGCGGGCATCGCCGCCATCCACATCGAAGACCAGTTTTTTCCGAAGCGGGCCTCGTACCACGCGGGTCTGGAGCACGTCATCCCCGGGGATGAGTTCCTGGTAAAGATGAAATACGCGCTGCAAGCCCGCGCCGACCCGGACTTCATTATAATCGGCCGCACCGACGCCTTCTCCGCAGTGGAAGGGGAC
>CAYOAF010000160.1:0-20001 GCA_964401855.1 uncultured Dehalococcoidia bacterium | reverse complement strand
GGAGCAGCACACGCCTCACTCTCCTCCCCTGGGGAGGGGGGCATTTTCGTACCGATGACACTTTCGTGCCAATGACAGTTTCAAGGCGAAGCCGAGGGACGGGTCCGGAGCACTATCGATGCTGAGACGGGTCCGCCGTGGGCTGCTGGCCGTCTTCCTGTTCCTCCTGGTGCTCGCCGCCGGGAATGGCGACTACCGGCCGTCGGCCCTGGACCTGGCGGTGGCGCCCCACAAGTACAGCCTGGTCCGCTGGGAGCTGTCCCACTTTCTGGAAAAATGGCTCCACAAGCTGGATGACCTGTTGCCCTGGGCCTCGACGCCGTCCCGGGAGGACCGAATCGCCCATGCCGTGGAGTTCTTCGCCCTGGGCGAAAGCTTGAGGGGCCTGGAGCACCAACTCCGGTTCCCCGAGGCGAGCGCCGGGAGTCCGCCATCGGAGGAGCAGGCCCGGCCTCTGCGGGCCCAGATTGAGGAAATCAGAAAGCGGCGCCGTCACCTCCGGGCGCGTGTTGAGGAGGCGATAGAGAGCGAGATCAGCGCCGTCCTCGCCCAGGAGGGGTTCGCCTCCCGGATCGGCCTCATCTTCCCGCCGGTGGACACCGTCTTTTCCGGGTCTCCCGGCGCGCTGATACTGTCGCCCAGGGACCGCATCGACCGGCAGTCGACGATCTTGTTGACTCCCGGCCTGGATGACGAGGTCAAGGAACAGATCGAGGAGCGCATTTTCCACGGAGAAAACCTGGCTGCCCTGGTGGCAAGCACCGGCGGCGTGGCCACCTACCCCAGCGTGGTGTCCGATTCCGGCAGCCTCCACCATGCCGTGGTGACCACCGCCCACGAGTGGCTCCACCATTGGTTCTTCTTCCAACCCCTGGGGCAACACTTCTGGGACAGCCCCCAAATGACCACGTTGAACGAGACCGCCGCGACCCTGGGAGGCCGGGCGATCGGAGACCGGGCCTTCACCGCCATGACCGGGGAGCAGATAGACCGCGATCCGCCGCCGCAATCACCGCCGGTCCTCGACCCCGAGGCCTTCAACTTCGACCCAGCCATGCGCGAGACCCGGGTGAGGACCGAGGAGTTGCTGGCTGAAGGCAAGATCGAGGAGGCGGAGGCGTATATGGAGGAGCGGCGCCTGTTCCTGGCGGACAACGGCATTTTCATTCGGAAGATCAACCAGGCCTATTTCGCTTTCCACGGATCATACGCCACCAGCGCGGCGTCGATAAGCCCCATCGACGCCCAGTTGAGGGAGCTTCAGAGCCGCTGCGGCTCACTGGAGGGTTTCATCAAAACGGTTGGCCGGTTCGGCAGCTACCAGGAGTTCCTGGGCCATCTGGTGCAGCCTCGGGCGCGGCAAGACCCGGCGACGGACGGCCAGAGCGCCGGCATCGAAAAGCAGGCAAACGGCCCGCGGACCTTGGATGACGGAAAGCTGCTTGTTCCTCAGGGCGTTTCCAGGGCCTGGGCCTCTATTCCCTGATTATTTCTTGTCCGATGAGCGCCCGGTTTTGGTCCAGAAATCGTCCGGCTGCTTATTGTATCTCCCGTAACTCAGCACGTCGTCAACCCAGAGCCAGAACTTGTTCAGCCACCTGTAGCGCCAGCGTTTGATGGAGATGCGAGCCGCCGCGTGCACCCAGTGCGTCGACTTGGTCCAGGGGCAGGTCCGGGTGCAATTGGAGCAGGTGGTGCCGACTCGGTTCTGGTAGCTCATGCACTTCTTCGCATCGACCATCCACAGGCGAACCGCCCCGGTATTGCACTCGTTGTTGGGCACAAAGCTTCGCTCACCCTTCGGGATGGCCCCGGCGCCGCACTTCCGGGTGCATTTCATACATACATCGCAGAACTCGGTGATGCCAGAGTCGACGGCTCCGTCGGGCTCCATCGGCAGGTCGGTGATAACCTTGGAAATCCGCAGGCGGGACCCGAGCTTGGGGTTGATCAGGTTGCTGTGCCGGCCTATTTGGCCAAGTCCCGCATCGATGGCCAGAGGTATGCTGAGCGCCGTGTCGTTGCCGCAGGGGATGGCGTTATACCCCAGGCCCCGTATGAACTCGGCCAGCATCCACACCGTCGGCGCAAACCTGGCATAGGCCCCGGTGCTGAACGCCTCCGTGAGGAGGGTCGGCGCGTACTCTGCGCCCTTCGAGCCCCCGGGCCATTCGTGCAGCATCACCACCACGTACTGCATCTCCTTTGGAAGGACCCGAGTCCCGTCTTCCAGGCAGGTGGGCGCATCGTACTGTTCAAAGCCGGGCTCGTCAGAGAACCTGATGGGGTGCGTTTCCACCGTCGTTCTGTCGAAGTAGTGGGAGTACACCCAGCGCCGGTCCAGCCGGGCAAAGCCTGCCTGGTCGGCGCCGAACACCTTGGCGGCCTTGCGCACGATCTTGGAGGTCTCTTTGGGGGAAGCCTCCCAGCGTGGTCCCGGTCCGGGCGGCATATTTGACTGCCAGCTGGTGGCGCCCTGGTCCGCCTGGTTCTTGGAGAAGTTCAGCAGAGTGAGCAGGGAATCCGCCGCGGCGTCCAGGCTCCAGGCAGGCCGGTCATAGCCGCGCCGCCCCTTATCAATAAGCTGGTGCTGTTTGGTTTTCAGGCTGGCGCGTGCTTCCCCGGCCACCGGGATCCAATACACCTGGGAGCCCATGTTGTTGGTCTGATCGTACCGAACGTACGAGCTTTGCACCTCATACATTTCGGCAGCCGTGACAACGCCATTCGGGCTCGGGTTCTTTGGCTGCTGGTCCTTCGGGCCCGGCTGCTGCTTGATCTTCATGGTGCTGGACCTCCAATGGGTGCTGAATCACCAGTCGCCGCTCTGGATACCGGATTGGGGTCGCAGAAAGCTCAGTCCTCTCAACCCTCCATTCTAGCCGCCCTCCAGGTGCTTGATTTCCTGCAGGAATTCCGCGCCGGCCCGGGCGACGAGGTCGGACAGGCCCAGGTCGAACTTCTTGACCCCCAACTCGTATCGCCGCTTGATTGCCTCGCGATCGAAGACCACGCTGAGGCTGACGTCTATGCCCGACTTAACGATCTCCTCGATCATGGCGTCCATGGTCCGGTCGACCTCTGATTGGTCCGGCATGCCCATGGACTGCCACAGGTCCCTGGGGCCGATCTGGATACAGTCTATGCCCGGCACAGCAAGGATTTCAGACAGATTCCGAACCGCCTCGACCTCCTCCAGCTGGCATAGTACGAACACTTCACGGTTGGCCTTCTCAGTATATTCGCTCCCCAAGACCTCCAGGCCAAACCAAGCCCCCCGCCCCTTTTCGTAAATCGTGCGGGTGCCCTCGGGGTAAAACCGGCAGGCTTGGACCACGGCGCGGGCGTCGGCCGCCGTGTTGATTCGAGGGATATGCACACCGGCGGCGCCCGCGTCCAGATAGCGCAGTATCTGATCCTCCGAGAACACCATCCGGATTATGACCGGGATGTCGAAGGCGTCTCCGGCCCGGATGAGGTTCTCCACTTCCCGCTCGTCCATTGGCAGATGCTCGCAGTCGACGGTGACGTAGTCATAATCCAAGGCCCCGAACAGCTCGACCATCTCAGGACAATACGAGCTGAGTCTCCCGCCCAACACAATCCTGTTCTCTTTCAGCTTTGCCTTCATGGTATTGCTGCGTATTCTCATCAACGCTCCCTCTGATCTGCACTTCGGCCGGCCGGCCGGCCTCTGGTCAAATCCTACAGGTATCTACCGGCCCGCGCCCCGTCCAGCACCGCGTGGAAAATCCGTCGCGGGGCCAGGCAGTCGCCGACCAGGTGAAGTTCTTGGACCTGGCCTTTCAGCGCACGAGCTAGCTGGGTGTTGGCGCGGCTGCCGCATGCCAGCACGACCGTGTCTATGCCCTCTATTTGGCGTTCTCGCCTGGTCAAAGTGTTTCGGACCACGACTCTCCCATCGCCTATCGACTTGAGCCCGGTTAGAGGAGAGAGGGTAACCCCTTTTTCCAGCAGCCGTTTGGTCAGCAGGTACTTGGTGGCATCCTCAATACCCTGACCCACGTTCAGCAATGCCGAAATCAGCTCCACGTCTTTGCCCTGGTCCACCAGGAATTCGGCGATCGAGGGGGCGGGCATATGGTCCTCGACGCCTCCGACAACCAACACCTTCTGCCCAACTTGGGCCTCGCCTTGGAGCACCGGCATGGCGTTCACAACCCGTCGGTCATCCACGCCGGGAATCGGAGGTACGTAGGGATCAGCGCCGGTGGCCAACACCACGGCGTCGGGGGCCAGCTCGGCTATCATTTCCGGGGTTACCTCTTCACCCAGCAGCAGTTCCACTCCCAGTTTCTTTAGCTGGGAGTGGAGGTAGACCACCAAATCTCCCAGTTGCTTGCGGTTGGGGTCACGGGCAATGACGCTAACCGCGCCTCCGAGCACGGTTCGGCGCTCACTCAGCAGGACCCGGTGTCCCCTGAGGGCGGCCATCCGGGCCGCCTCCATCCCCCCTGGGCCACCTCCCACCACGAGGACCAGCTTCCTGGCCGGAGCCGGTTCGACCTCCATCTCCTCTTCCCGGCCCGCCGCGGCATTTATGGCGCACATCACGGGCCGTCGCCGCCCCACGTGATGGCACTCGTTGGTGACGATGCAGGTCCTGATGTCTTCGGACCTGCCCTCGCGGGCCTTGTTGGCAAATTCTGGGTCGGCAATGAAGGCTCGGGCCATCCCCACCATGTCGGCGGAGCCTTCGGCGATGATGCCCTCGGCGAGGGCCGGGTCGTTGATCCTGCCGGCCACAATTACCGGGACGTCCACCACCGACTTGATCGCTGCTGCCATAGGAACGTTGGGTCCGGGCGGCACGTACGATGGACTCGTGTAGGCCAGCTTCAGCCCATCCGGGGTGAGTCCCATATGAGTGCCGCCGCTGATGTTGATGAAATCGACGTACTGGTTCAGCCGCCGGGCGATTTCCTGCATGTCTTCCAGCGTCAGGCCGCCCTCGAAGCGCTCGTCGCCGGTGATGCGCACCCCCACCGGGAAGCTCGGACCCACCAGTTCTCTGGTGGAGTCGATGATCTCCATCAGGAAGCGGAGCCGGTTGTCCGGGCTGCCCCCGTATTGGTCGTCGCGGCGGTTGGTGTGTGGAGATAGGAACTGGTTGACCAGATACCCGTGAGCCGCGCTGATCTCCACGCCGTCCAGGCCTGCTTCCTTGATCCTCCTGGCGCCATGGGCGAATACCTGGACCAGCTCCGCGATCTCCTCCGCCTCCAGCTCGTGAGGCACTTCCAGGTCGGACTGGTCAATCACCGGTGAAGGCCCCATGGCCAGACGCAGCGCGCCCGCGTGCTGGATCGCGATCCCCAGGTGGAGCACCTGCCCCACGCAAACGGCGCCATGGCGGTGCACCGCTTCGGCCCGTTTTCGAAACACCGGAATAAGCGCTTCATCGTAGTGGCGGATACCCTCGGGCGTGGCTGGATTGAGGGGCACGACATCGGGGTCTGCCGCTTGGCCGAGAATGAACCGTCCCGGACCCACCGAGTAATTGTGCACTCCTTCGCCCGAATTGATACCGATCAGTCCCACTCCGCCCCGGGCCCGTTCCTCCAGATATCGGAGGTTTCTGCCCTCGGACAGGCGCGTATGGTGGGTGGTCATCATCAACCGGTTGCGCACCCGCAGGGAGCCAAGATCGATGGGTTGAAAGAGATGTTGGAACTCGGACATCTTGTTGCACGCTCAACTTCGCCAGAGTGGCGAAACAACCGGCGTCTTGCGAACCGAGATCCCGGCGTGGAAGGAACGCTCCCCCCCAACGGTGATGATTCTACGGGCCTACTCATATTGTGTCAATCGCGGTGTCGCGCCTTCGGGCCGGGCATCGCCCGCTCCCACAAGGTGTGGCGCCCTTCAACGGCCATGGATTGTCTTGCCAGGGGTGATTTGGACAACTTTGCGGGCCAGACCACCCGGCGGACGTGGAATCGAGAGCCGGGGGACACCGGCGGTGATGAACACCGGATAGACCGGGAGATCGCCCGAAAGGTCGGCCGGAATGCCGGGGATACTATCCTTTCTGGGCATGTGCTAGTATTCTGGTTGCGCCAAGGCTCGGGTGGAGATGCCGCCGTTCCCCTCCGCTCCCCGCCGCTCCAATGACCACCGCCACCTGAACCACGAGGTCTCCGAGGCAGGCCCATATAGCCTACAGGAGGAAGTTCATGGCCGATGAAGCGCTGGCCGGCGTACGAGTGCTGGACCTTACCCAGGGCGTGGCAGGCCCCTTCTGTACCCGGCTGCTGGCCGACTACGGGGCCGAAGTGGTCAAGGTGGAGGTCCCCGGCGAGGGTGACAAGACCCGTCACCTGGGCCCTTTCCCCGGAGATGTCCCGCACCCGGAGAAGAGCGGCTCCTTCTGGTACCTGAACTTCAACAAGAAGAGCATCACCCTGGACCTCGGGGGCCCCGCGGATGCCCAACGCTTCAGGCAGTTGGCCGGTGAGGTGGACCTGCTGGTTGAGAGTACCCGGCCCGGGGTCCTGGCCGGGTACGGGCTGGACTACGAGGGGCTCCGGCGGGTCAACCCGGGCCTGGTGATGACCTCCGTCACCGGCTTCGGGCAGGATGGACCCTACCGCGACCACCGGTCCTGCCATCTGGTGCTGAGCGCCCTGGGTGGATTGCTCTTCAACAACGGGTACCCGGAGCGGACCCCGTCGCAGCCCCCCGGCTGGCTCTGCCACTTTGTGGTGGGCACAATGGCGGCCGCGGGCGCCCTGGCCGCCCTCTACCACAGGAATCGGGGCGGCCAGGGGCAGTTCGTTGACATTTCCGCGATGGACTGCATCGCGGCCATGGTGGGCCGGCTCGTTACGGAGCATTCCCTCACCGGCAAGCAGGAGGGCAGACGCGGATCTGGTTTCCAGCTCATCCCCTGCCCCGACGGTTACATCGGCGTCAACATCCTGAACTTCCGCCACTGGGAAAACTTCTGCCGGATTATCGGGACCCCCGACCTGGCCCAGGACCCCCGCTTCGAGATCAGCCTGGGGCGTCAACGCCACGCCAAGGAACTGCACGGGCGGATCTTCCGGGCCCTGGCGGGCCGAACGCGGGCGGAGCTTTTTGCCGAGGGACAGGACCAGGGTGTCCCCATGGGACTGGTGGCCACTCCCGAAGAGATCCTGCAATTCCCCCAGCACCGGGAGCGTGGCTTCTTCGTGGAGATGGCCCAACCTGGAGCGGACGGCGTGCTGGTCCCTGGGGCACCCTTCCGGCCCTCGGCTACGCCGTGGAGGATGTCCCGTCCCGCTCCCACCCTGGGCCAGCACAATGCGGACCTCCAGGATAGGAGCCTGTTCTCTCCCCGGCAGGTTCCTTCGGCACCTCCGTCGCCGCCGGGCCGGTTGCCCCTTGAAGGCATCCGTACCCTGGACTGCACCCACTGGGTGGCCGGTCCCTCGACCACCCAGTACCTGGCTGCGCTGGGGGCCGAGGTGATCAAGGTGGAGTCGGTGCAGCACTTCGACGGGGCGCGGACCTCGGTGTACCAGCTCGAGGGGATGGCCTACGAGCAGTCGGCCAGCTACATCTTCCGCAACCGCAACAAGAAGGGGATCACCCTGAACCTCGCGGACCCCAAGGGACAGGAAGTCTTCCGCGAGCTGGCGCGGGGAAGCGACGTGGTGACCGAGAACTACACGCCGAACGTGATGCCCCGCTTCGGTCTGAGCTATCAGGACCTGAAGCCCCTGAACCCCTCGCTGCTGATGCTTTCGATGTCAGGCTACGGCGCCAGCGGGCCCTGGAGCCGGTACCCGGCCTTCGCCAGCACCTTCTCTCAGATGTCCGGCATTCACCATCTGTCGGGTTATCCGGATTACCTGCCGACCCCCCTCGGTGGGGGAGGTGTGGACCCCATCAACGGGGTCATGGGCACGGTAGCCGTGTTGGTGGGCCTGCTCCACCGGCAGCGCACCGGCCAAGGGCAGCACCTGGACTTCAGCCAGCTCGAGAGCATCACCACCATGCTGGGGGATTCGTTCCTGGACGTGGGGCTCAACGGTCGGGTGCCAACACGGCAGGGCAACCGTCACCCCAGGGCGGCCCCCCATGGATGCTACCCGTGTCAAGGCGAGGACTCCTGGGTTGCCATTGCCGTGTTCACCGACGGCCAGTGGCAGCAGCTTTGTCGCATCATGGGGACCCCGGAACTGGCCCGCCGGAAGCGGTTCGCCAGCCTGGAGGCCCGGCTGGCCCACCGGGAAGAGCTGGATGAGCTGGTAGGCCAGTGGACGGCGGAGCGCGAGGGCTACGAGGTCATGCGGGCGCTCCAGGAAGAGGGTATCGCGGCCGGTCCCGTTCTGCCGCCCGCCCTGCTGCCGAAAGACCCGCACCTGGCGGCGGGCGAACTGTTCGAGGAGGTCGAGCGGGCCTGGGTGGGCAAGCTTCCCTACACCAGGGTGCCCATCCGCTTCTCCGCCACTCCCTTCGACCTGTCGGCCCCCGCGCCATGCCTGGGGGAGCACAACGGCCCGGTGCTGGGGGGCCTGGTGGGGCTAGAGGAAGGAGAGCTTCGGGACCTGGCGGCGCGCGGAGTGATTGGCACCGAGCCCCTGACGCTGCGGGTCTGAGGGCCGGCACCGAATTCAGGACCTGGAACCGACCCTGCTCTCGTCCCTACCCCACGACACCGCTCGCGGCCGGGACGTACCGGACTCTCCCGTCGGGGCATGGCACGTAATGCGGTTCTGGACAAATCTTCCCAGTTAACGCTACTATTCCTCCATCACTGTCCTGATCAGGGAAATGAGGACAGGCGTGGTGACATTCGTGCAATCCGGGAAAGGGGGAAGCGATGGATAAGCTCCAGGAACGGTTGGCCACCTATGCCTGCGCGCTGAACTACGAAAACATTCCGCCGGAAACCATCCACGCCGCCAAGGTGAGGGTAATCGATACCTTGGGCGCCCTCATTGGGGGTTTCGCCGGCGAACCGTGCCAGATCGTCCGGGCCATGGCCGCCCTGTCATCCAGCCCCATGGCGGCCACCATCCTGGGCACCCGGGAGACGAGTTCTCCCGAGATGGCCGCATTCGCCAACGCCGCCACTTCACGTTACCTGGAATCCAACGACGTGTATCACTGGCCGGGGAGCGGAGGAGGGCACCCCAGCGACACCCTCACCCCGGTCCTTGCGGTAGCGGAGCCGGTCCACGCGGGCGGGCGGGCATTCCTCACCGCCGTCATATTGGCCTACGAGATATACCTGCGGGTCGGCGATTCCACCAAGACCCCGGGCTGGGATGCCACCACTAGGGCGGTCCTGGCCGTCGCCATGGCGGCAGGGAAGCTCCTGGGCCTCTCCCAAGAGCAGATGACCCAATGCATCTCCCTGGCAGTGGTGCCCAACAATGCCCTCGGGCAAACGCGCAGCGGCCGTCTCTCCATGTGGAAGGCGGTGGCCGCGGGGCAGGCGGGCAAGGCGGGTGTGTTCGCCGCCCTGCTGGCCCGGCAGGGGATGCAAGGTCCGAACCTCCCCTTCGAGGGTGCTGCCGGGTGGTTTCGCAAAGTGTCCAGGGAGGCCTTTTCCCTGGAGAGCATGGGCGGCAATGGCACGCCCTTCAAGATACTGGACACCATGATCAAGCCCAGGACCTCCTGCGGCTCCACCATCTCATCAATCTTGGCGGCGGAAAGGGCCCACGTCTTACTAAAAGGCACCAGGGACGTGGAACGGGTCACCGTGGAGGTCTACGAGCCGGCCAAGCGAGGCATGGGCACTGATGAGGTGAACTGGCGCCCCGAGACCCGGGAGACGGCGGACCACAGCATACCCTACGTGGTGGCGGCGGCCTTGATGGATGGCACCGTGGGGCCTCGCCAGTTCACCCTGGAGCGCATCCGGGACCCGGAGCTGATGGCCCTGTTGCAGAAGGTGGAGGTGGTGAGCAACCCCGAGTTCACCGAAGCCTACGAGAGCGTTCCCGTGGGGCACTCCACCCGGGTGGAGGTGGTGACCAGGAGCGGGGAGAGGCACGTGGGCGAGGTGAACAGCATCAAGGGAGATACCAGAGACCCCATGACCGATGGGGAGATCGAGGACAAGTTCCGCAACAACACCCGGGACGTCTTCGACGGCCAGCAGGTGCGCGCCGTCCTGGACCGCCTCTGGCATCTGGAGGAGATGGCGGACGTGGCGGAGATACCGCCGGCTTTCGTGTTGTAGCATTGGACGCCTCTGATACGAGCGTGGGCATCGACAGAGGGGGGGGCCAGCAGGAAGACGAAACGCAACAAGCTAGG
The DNA here is from genome assembly GCA_964401855.1 of uncultured Dehalococcoidia bacterium. Lineage (GTDB taxonomy): Bacteria > Chloroflexota > Dehalococcoidia > Lucifugimonadales > UBA3495 > CAJWBT01. Next base: position 9,720 of record CAYOAF010000160.1, on the reverse strand, counting down.
AGGAGGAGTCGTGGAGTACGAGAACATTCTGTACGAGAAGAGGGACCACGTGGGCATTGTCACCTTTAATCGTCCCCAGAACATGAATGCTCTGGCGCCAGGGATGCACGAGGAGATCAAGGATGTGCTGGGAGTGATGACTGAGGACGACGACGTGCTCTGCACCATCCTGACCGGGGCCGGGGAACGGGCCTTCTGCGCCGGGGCCTTTGTGAAGAGTGATAAGACCCACCACGCCGACGGCCCGGCGGACTACCTGGTCCGGCGAGGCCGCAGCCCTCTGGAGACGCTGGACAAATACCCCAAGCCCGTCATCGCCGCGGTCAACGGCTACGCCATAGGCGCCGGGCTGAACCTAGTGGTCCTGTCCGACCTGGTCATCGCTTCGGAGAACGCCAGCTTCGGTTTCCCAATGACCCGGCTCGGCATCATTCCAGCCTACGCAGGGTCGGCGCGCCTGGCTCAGTTCGTGGGCAAGGGCAAGGCCATGGAGATGGCCCTGATGTCCCGCAGGATCGACGCCGAAGAAGCGTACCGGGTGGGCCTCGCCAATAAGGTGGTGCCCTCGGAGGGCCTGATGGCCGAGGCGATGGCCTGGGCTAAGGAGATCACCGAGCTGGCCCCCATCTCGGTGCGGCTGACCAAGGAGGACATCAAGCAGGGGATGGACACTGGCCCGGACAGCGCCTGCGACGCCAACTTCTTCCGCTTCATGGCCACCGTGCTCACTGAGGACCGGATCGAGGGCCACGCGGCCTGGCGTGAAAGGCGGGCGCCGGTGTTCAAGGGCCGCTGACCGGTGGCGGGACCAGGCTGATCAAGACGGGTGGGCGGCTGTTACGCCAGGCGCGGCGGCTGGTTTCCCAGCTAGCCGCCGTGTTGGCGGCCAGGTGAATGCTGGCCGGGATGCTGGAGCGGACCTGCCGGATTCGCTGTCTTCGGGGAAATCAATTTGATCTGGGGAATCCAGGATCAGGTGTTCCAGCCTACTGCGGCTGCCACTTGGTCTGGCAATTCGATGAGATCGAAAGGTTTGGGGATGAGCCAGGTGGCCCCCCATTCCACATAAACCCGCCGGTCTTCTTCGCCCGACAAAGCGGTCAGCATGATTACCGGAATGTGCCGCGTGGCGTCGTCGTGCTGGAGTTCTTACAGGGTCCTGATGCCGTCCATCTCGGGCATGGAAACATCCAATAGGATTACGTCCGGTTGCTCTTCCTTGGCTGTCGCCAAGCCGGTAATACCTGTGTCGGCCCGTAAGACCTTCCAGCCCCTTAAGGATTCGAGTCCTTTCTGTACACAATCTCTGATGAGGACCTCATCATCAACTACCAAGACAGGCTTATTGGATATTGGCATCAACCACCTGTAATCTTGAACTGCGCCATCACCAACCAACCATTCGAATTATGACCTCGGTTTCACAGCGAACAAAGCGACCGGTCTCCCGATCCTCACTGCTATTACTGGCGGCGTCCACGAGTTTACATAAACCTAAACCCTAATCCCAACCCATTGTCAACGCTCTGCTGGCCCATTTGAAATCATCTTTAGGGGCGGGCCGGCGACGGCCTGTTCGTGAGCCTCGGAGGTCGCCACCGGATACCCCTCTGGCGGGACTGGTCCAGGGGGCATCGCGGCCTACCTCAGCACGCGCTCGTCGCCGACGCGACGGGTAATGTGCTGCTGGTCCAGGTATTCCAGCAGGGGCAGCACGTACTTGCGGCTGGAGCTGAACATGGTCCTGGCATCGGCGACGGTGATGCTTCCGTTGGACCGAAGGTGGGAGACGACCCGGTCCGCCATCTCCTGGTAGGCGGCCGCGGTGAACACCACCGAAGGGTTCACTCTGACCACCTGGCCCTGGTCGATCAGAACGCCCAGAAGCTCCGGTTCCAGGGGTTGATCCCCGGGGGGGGTGTATGGCTCCCGCCCCAGGGCCCTCAGATACACCGACACCTGCTTCTGCATCTTGGGGGTCAAGGAGACCTGGTGATCGAGAAGCCGCAGGAACGGGGCCTCTTCCACCACGTAGTTTTCACCGGCCAAACGGGCCAACGCCCGGGTGAATATGGGGTGAGACACGCCGAGGCGGCTGCGGATTTCCTGGACGGGCGCCCCCCGTCGCAAGGGGTATTGGTTGTGGTAGGTCTGGAGGGCCACGAACATCTTGCTCTTCAGGATATCCCAACCCTGCGCCGAGTAGACTACCGCGTCGTTATCGGCCCCCAGCTCTCCCAGGACCACCACGTCCCCGTCGGCCGCGAGGCGCGCCGTCCGCTCCACGACCTCGGCCGCCGGCAGGTTGGAGCGCCGGGAGAGGGCGGTCAGGCCGCAGGGGCCCCATTGCTCGGCCACGCTGAGCAGGATATCCTCACCGGTGCCCTGGTCCAGCATCATCAGCCTTTCCGCCACCTCCGGGCTGAAGCGACGGTGCCGCCGGCGGGGGTTCGGGTCCGCCACCTGGCCTCCGCCCAGGGTGTCCTCGGCGGAGCGGATGACAAAGAAGTCCCCTTTCACCATCGGCAGGGCATCGTTCAATAGTATCTGCACCCAGCCTTCGGCGCCGGGGGCCAGGCGGTCGGAGTCCAGCAGCCGGGCCCTGGCGGTGGTTTCACTGGTGAACAAGTGGAAGGTCACGCCCTCGTTGTGGCGCAGGGAGTGGGCCGCGCCCTGGACCATCCTCAACTGGGCGTCCAGCCGTCTGGTGGGCTTCAGCCATCCGGGAGAGGTCAAAATCTCCCCTCGCTGGACCTCGGCGCGGGCCAGCCCGGAGATATTTACGGCCAACCGGACCCCTGGCTGGGTGCTGTCCACCTTGGTTTTGTGGCTCTGCAAGCCGCGGATCCTGCCCCGGCGGCCCGATGGGGCCAGCTCTACCTCTTGGCCCACGGTCAGGACCCCGTCGATAAGGGTGCCGGTAACCACCGTCCCGAAGCCGGAGATAGTGAAGCAGCGGTCCACGGGCAGCCGGGGGCGACCCAGGTCGCGCCGCGCGTCGGTGTCGTCGAGTATTCCGTCGAGGGCGGAGCGCAGCTCATCAAGCCCGGCCCCCGTGTGGGCCGAAACGCCGACCATTGCAGAGTCCTGGAAAGAAGTCCCTTTCAGGGCGTCTTCCACCTCGGCCATGACCAGCTCCACCATCTCTTCATCGACCAGATCGGTCTTGGTGATAACCACCAGGCTGCGCCGGACCTGGAGGATGTCCAGTATGGCCAGGTGCTCCCGGGTCTGGGGCATGACACTCTCGTCGGCGGCCACGATCAACATTGCCAGGTCGACGGCGCCGACGCCGGCCAGCATGTTCTTGATGAACCGCTCGTGTCCCGGCACGTCGACGATGCTGACCTCCCGCCCGCTGGGCAAGGTCATCCAGGCGAAACCCAAGTCGACGGTCATCTCCCGCGCCTTTTCTTCGGGCAGGCGGTCCGGGTCGATGCTGGTCAATGCCTTGACCAAGGTGGACTTCCCGTGGTCCACGTGGCCGGCGGTGCCTATGACGTACATGGATGCTTTCCTGGGCTAAGATGACAAAAGTCTAGGACACGAACGTTGATAAGATTCCCACCCTAATCTGGGAGTCTCCTAAACCTATGCCTACCTGGGTCCACTACGACGAAAGCTTGCAATAGCTCGTTTTCGGAGTAGGATCTCAGAACTGTCTGGAGTTCCTGGTGTATTGATTATTGGGTTGAGGGCAGGATACGAATGTAGATCACCCCAACTGCAAGGTGCCGCAGGAATACGGGGCCGCCGAAATCTCTGTCCCGTGTGAGGAGTATAAGTCCATGTTCTTGGGCCTTGGTGAGTGGCGCCTCATCGTCTGTCCCTGGGCCCCATGCTTCAGCTGCCGATACGATTTCGTGGCCCAAGGTCCCCAGGACACGGGCAGTTGCAGCGTAGACATCTTCATCCAGCAGGAATCTCATGCCTGCTGCGCAATGTGGATCTCTTCGGCTCCAAGTACATCGGTGGCACATTGAAGGCAGGCGCGAATGTCTTCGGTTTTGAGGTCAGGGTAGTAATCCAGGATTATTTCCCCGAAAGGAAAACCTTCCCTAACGAGTTCAAGCACACTCAATACCGGAACCCTGGTACCGGCAACGCAGGGCTTCCCAAAATGAACTTTACGGTCAACCGCGACTCTTTCGCTCATGTCTCCTCCCCGCGAGGGTTCGTGTTAAGCATAGCACCAATTCCATCCTCACCCCAAAAACCGGATGAAAACCTGGTTGGCAATGAAGTAGGCCCGCTCGGTCAGACGCAGGCGGCCGTTTTGCCGCTCCAGCAGGCCCATTCCGACCAGGTCCTCAATTGTAGGCCGGTACCTGGCTTCCAGGTCGGCCCCTGCTTCGGCGGAAGCCTCCGCCAGGTCCATTCCGTCCAGGAGGCGCAACCCCAGGAACATGGTCTCGGCACAGGCCGTTTCACGGTCGATGTACTCCTGGCCAGCCACCGGCGACACCGTGCGCAGTTCCGCCTCGGTGAGGGAGCCGAAGGGTCCTGGCTGAGCGGCCTGCCACCATTTCACCCGATCGATATAGGTCCGGGGCGAATTTTCCTCCCAGAACCGGTAGCGTCCCAATCGGGAGTGAGCGCCGGGCCCCACGCCGAGGTAGGGCCGGTTGAGCCAGTAGGCCAGGTTGTGCCGCGCGACGTTGCCGGGCCGCGCCCAGTTGGAGATCTCGTAGTGATGATATCCGGCTCCGGCCAACAACACTCGGGCGCGGTTGTACATATCGGCCGCCAGGTCTGAGTCCGGCTCCGGCAGCTCCCCATGCTCCACCCGGCGGTGCAACGGGGTCCCTTCTTCCAGGGTCAAGCTGTAGAGCGACAGGTGGGTGGGGCCGAGGGACACCGCGGTCTGCAGCGTGTCCTGCCATTGGGCCAGGGACTGGTGGGGCAGGCCGTACATCAGGTCCAGGCTGATGTCGGTAAACCCGGCGTCGCGGGCGGCCCGGAACGCTTTCACGGCTTCCTCGGAATTGTGGCGCCGGCCCAGCAGAGTCAGCAGACCGTCGTCCAGGCCCTGGATGCCCATGCTGAGCCGGTTGACTCCCTGGGAGAGCAACCTCCGGCAGGCGGCCTGGTTCAGGTCACCCGGGTTGGCTTCCAGGGTTATCTCGGCGTCTTCCCGGACATTGAAGGCGGCCCGGGCCGCCTCCAGCATCCGGCCAACGTAGCCGTCGGGCAGATACGAGGGCGTGCCTCCGCCGAAGAACACGGTGCCGACCGCCGGGCTTTGCAGCGCCCGGCCCCAGAGGCCGAACTCGGTGGTCACGGCCTCCAGGTACGGCGCAAGTAGGTGTTCAATCCCCTGGTAGGTGTTGAAGTCGCAATAGGGACACCGGGTCAGGCAGAACGGAACGTGCACGTACAAGCCCATCCCGGTACCGGGAACGATTGGGGCGGCCGCTGGTGGTCCTGCTGCCATACAAATGCGCTGGTATCGTCGAGGCTTTTTGGAGATTTGCCGGGAAGTACGCCGCGCCCGCCCGCCGTTGGCTTGGGCCGGTAGTGCCGGGCACGTCGAATCGCCGGCGAAATGCGGTCCGGCGGGAGCCTACTCGTCGTCGATGAGTTTGGAGGAGCCCTCAACCACTTTGGAGGGGTCTTTGTCCTCGGGCCGGTTGGAGGCGCGGATCCTTCCCAAGAGTTCGTCGACCACGTACACGGGAGCGAACTTTATCAGGATAAGGACGGCTAGACCGAGGATTATCACGTCGTCGAACCTGGCCAGCCCGAGTGGGGCCCGAAAATCGGAAAACAGGTCGATGGGCGATATGGCATAGAGAACAGCCAGCGGGACCAACGCCTTCAAAAAAATATTAACCCGCTTGTCGAAGATGAGCCGCCATACCAGGCGCATGTACCGGATGATGCCTGGCAGAAAGCGCGGCGCCATAAATAACATTAACGGGATTAAACGATGCAACATGGTTGCGGCTCCGCCTCATGAATTAGCGCTTACTTGATTATAAGGCAGGCCGGGCAACTTGGGAACCACGGCCGGCGGCGCCGCCTCAGGGCTGAAGTATGACGGAGCCATAAGTTATACTGTTACTAGTGCGGACGCGAAGTGCCTCCTCACATTCTTTCAGGACTCTACACTACTGCCGCACACCTCGGGCCAACGTCCGGTGTCCGAGTAAATGATGGAGCGTTAACCATGGCGACTGTAACCAAGTCCCGGACCATCGGCCAGTTGCGCAAGTCCCGTTACCGAATGCTTCCAGTGCGGGAAGAACTGAGGAAGAACCTGATAGCCAAGATCCGGGCAGAGGAGATTGTCTTCCCGGGCATCATCGGGTTCGAGTCCACGGTGATCCCCCAACTGGAAAACGCCATCCTGGCCGGGCAGGACGTGATCCTCCTGGGAGAGCGCGGGCAGGCCAAGTCCCGCCTGATCCGGAGCATGGTCAATCTGTTGGACGAGTACATTCCCAAGATTGCCGGTTGTGAGATCAACGACAGCCCCTACAGCCCCATTTGCCGGGCTTGCCGGGATAGGGTGGCCGAGACAGGCGGCGACACGGAGATCGAGTGGGTCCCCCGGGAGGACCGGTACTCAGAGAAGCTGGCCACACCGGATATTTCCATTGCCGACCTTATCGGCGAGGTGGACCCGATAAAAGTGGCTGAAGGCCATTACCTGTCCAATGAACTGGTCATCCATTATGGCCTGGTGCCCCGCACCAACCGGGGCATCTTCTGCATCAACGAGTTGCCCGACCTGGCGGAGCGGATTCAAGTCGGCCTGTTCAACTTGATGGAAGAGCACGATGTGCAGATCAAGGGCTATCGTATCCGCCTGCCGCTTGACGTGTACGTGGTGTCGACGGCCAACCCGGAAGACTATACCAACCGGGGCCGCATCGTGACCCCGCTGAAGGACCGGTACGGTTCGCAGATTCACACCCATTATCCCAAGAACATTCAGGACGAGATCGCCATCATGGAACAGGAGCGGTCCCGTTTCCCCGATGAGGAGAACCTGGTGGTGCCCGACTACATGAGGGAGATACTGGCGGAGATCACGTCACTGGCCAGACAGAGCAGCGAGATAAACCAACGGTCCGGCGTGAGCGTCCGGGTTTCCATATCCAACTACGAGACCCTGCTCGGCAATGCCATGCGGCGGTCCATTATTCACGGGGACCAGTGGACCTGCCCCAGGGCCAGTGACCTGCCCTACATCGTGGCTTCTTTCTCCGGGAAGATCGAGCTTGAGACCTTCGAGGAGGGCCGGGAGAGCCGAGTGACCGACGACCTGACCCGGCGGGCGGTACTCCGGGTCTTTGGCAACCACTTCGAGCTGAGCGATCTGGAGCGGGTGATAACCTCTTTCGACCTGGGCCACACGGCGGAGACCGGCAGCGAGCGGTCGGCTTCCGAGTACCCGGAGCTGCTGGAGAGCATAGACGGCCTGTCCGATGCGGTTAAGCAGTTGACCGATGACCAACGGCCCGAGGCGGTGGCTTCGGCCATCGAGTTCATCCTGGAAGGCCTGCACCTGAACCGGCGGCTGAACTGCGAGCGGAGCCCGGCGGGGTACCTCTACCGCCGGTAGGCTGGGCGGCGAGCGAGCCTGGCAAGCGGTTCCGCCGCATACCGCCCCGATGACGTGGCGCCAACAAGCGTACCGGCCCCGTCCGGGTATGGACCATCGATGCCACGGCCTGACGTACTTCGCTCATGTTCTGCGTCGCCCTCATCACCCCGGCAAGAGTCTTGAAGGCAGCCTCCGCCAACCCTTGCCGCCGGACCGGCGAACGGCTGGCGGTGACCTCCACCGCACCAATCTGACCGCCACTCCTTGAACGTAAGCAAGCACGACTTTATGATTAGTACAAATGTTTCAATAACGTAACGGAATCGGGAGGGATGATGGACGTCGCCGTAGTCCGGGAAGTCCATTGCAAAACCCTGCTGAACCGCATCGACATCCCCAGCCTGCCTTTCCGTTGGTCGCTGAACCCTTACCAGGGTTGCAGCCACGCTTGCAGCTATTGCTTCGCCCGCGCCAACCACAAGTCCCGGGGCCCGGACGCCGGCCGGGGGTTTGCCCCGGTATTTGCGAAAGTAAATGCGCCGCAGGTGCTGCGCCAGGAGCTTCGCCGGCACCGGTGGCATCGAGAGCCCATCCTCATCGGTACCGCCTCCGATCCCTACGAACCGGCCGAGGTTGAGTACATGCTGACCCGCCGAATCCTCCAGGTATTGGTGGAGTTTGAGAACCCGGCCGCCATCATGACAAAGGGGGTTTTGGTGCGGCGGGATGTGGACGTATTGCGGGAACTGGGCCGGGCGGCCGGCGTGCGGGTGATTTTCAGCGTGGGGAGCCTTGACGACCGAGTGTGGAAGCTGACGGAGCCGGAGGCCCCGAGCCCGCTGTCCCGTCTCGAGGCAATGCAATTTTTCGTGGAAAACGGCATCTCTGCCGGAGTGGCCATGGCCCCACTGCTTCCCGGCATCTCGGACAGCTCGGAAAGCATCGACGCAGTGGCCGCCGCTGCGGCCGGCCACGGGGCCAAATTCCTGGAGGCCAACCTTCTTTTCTTGAATCCAGGCTCCAGAGAATCTTTCATGCCTTCCCTGGAGAAGGCCTTCCCCTGCCTGGTCCCGGCGTACGCCAGTTTGTACTGCGAAACCTACGCGCCCTATGGGTACAGGAAGAGCGTGTTGCATGTGGTGGCGGAAGCGCGGCGAAAATGGGGACTTCCGGAAAGCCTGCCGTGGCAGACAGTGCAGGCTCCCCAGCGGCAGCTACAGCTTGCTCTGACCGCGTGAAGGCGGTCCCAGCGCTCAGTACTTGGAAGCCTTGGTCTCCACCATCTTGCCGGTAACCAGGAAGATGACTCTCTCGGCGATGTTGGCGGCCCGGTCGGCGATCCGCTCCAGGTCGTGGGCCACCCAGAGCAAGTAGGTTGCCCTTCTGATGGTTTGCTGGTCTTGGGTCATGAAGACCAGCAGTTCCTGGTACACCCGGTCGTACATCGCGTCCACTTCGTCGTCGGCCTGGCACACCTGGTGGGCCTTCATTAGGTCCCGGGTGAACAGGGAGTCGATGCTGTTGCGCAGCATCTCCGTCGCTTTTTCGGCCATGAGCGATATCTCGTTCAGCGGCTTGACCGGGGGGTCCTCCCCCATGGCCAGACTGATCTTGGCGATCCCCTCCGCGTAGTCCCCCATACGCTCCAGTTCCACCGCAATGTGAAGCAGGGCGATAATGACCCGCAGATCCCGGGCCATCGGCTGCTGACTGGCGATGAGGTCAATACAGCGGTCTTCGATCTCAAACCGCTTCTGGTCTATGTAGTCGTCGTCCTGCACAACCCGGTTCGAACTCTCCAGGTCCCGCCGCTCCAGGGCGTCCACCGCCCAGCCGATCGACTTTTCGACAGTCGTCGCCAGGATCCCCACTTCTTTCTGAAGCAGATTGAGTTGAAGGTCAAAATCTGCCCTTGGCATTCCCGCCCCTCCTGGTGGTCCGCTCCCCTCAGATGGGGGAGTTGTTCTCGGGTTGCATCAGTTGATGCTTTCAGATACCAAGTTATCCGGTCCCAAGGCTAGAAGCTGTTTCAAAATGTGGTTCGACAAGCTCACCACGAACGGTGGAAGGCCTCTTTCCCGTTCGTCCTAATAAAAGAGCCGCCTCAAGCTGCAAATGAGCTTGAGACGGCCGATTCGTGTTCTTGGTGGAGACGGGGGAGAGTCGGA
>CAYOAF010000159.1:0-16300 GCA_964401855.1 uncultured Dehalococcoidia bacterium | reverse complement strand
AGGGTGCTGGAGTACATGGCTGCCATCCTGCGGGCGATCTTGCTGGGCTCGCTCAGGTATCCGCCCATGGCGCAGCCCAGGGCGTCAAGCACCCTGACCTTAGTATGGTGAATAGCCTCAGGAGTCAGGTCTGAGTAGCTGATAGAACCAGCGTAGGAAGCCAGCGTCTCCGTGGTACTATCCATCTTGTCCTCCTCTCTCGGTAAGAGGCCCGTGGCAACTTATACCACCGCCGGTATACCTGGTCAAGGAATCTTCCTGAGGGTTGCATTACCACTTCCACTCGATCAGGGGCATCTGTGAGGCAGGGGAGACGATGGTTGACAGGTTTCTGAAGGCAGGAGTACCCTCCCCTCGTTCCGGCGGAATAGGCGGCGACCGGCGGATCAGGCCGGGAACGGTGGAAACGGGAAATCTGGACTTAACGGCCGCCGAATCCCGGTAGCCTACCGTTAGATGTGAGGAGCCCCATGTACGCAGTCCCTAACGTCGATGAAGTGGTGGCCGTCGCCGAGGAACTGGGGATCCACTTGGGTCCCGATGAGGCCGTCCTGTACCGGCAATACTTGATGGAAATGATGGGACGGTTGGACGATTTCGTGCAGGCCCGAATAGAGGAGCTCAAGCCTCCGATGGCCTCGGCCTCCCGCGAGCCCGGATACCGGCCAAGTAAAGAGGAAGACCCACTCAACGCCTGGATGTGGAAGTGCCGAATTGAGGGGGCAGCCAGCGGTCTGCTTGCCGGCAAGACGGTCAGCTTCAAGGACCACATCGCCGTGGCCGGGATACCGATGAGCTTCGGCTGCTTCGCCCTCGACGGCTTCATCCCCGATTTCGACGCGACCGTCGTCAACCGGGTGCTGAATGAAGGAGGCACCGTCATCGGCAAGAATGTCATGAACGGATTGAGTGGCGGCTTCGGCACCGGCGGCGGAATCGGTGACTACGGCCGGCCCCTCAACCCCCACAACCACGATCACGTGACCGGCGGGTCGTCCTCGGGCTCTGCTGCCGCCGTGGCCTCCGGCCAGGTAGACATCTCTTTCGGTGGCGACCAGGGCGGCTCCATCCGCATTCCCTCGGCTTTCTCCGGGACCGTAGGACACAAGCCCACGTTCGGATTGCTGTCGCACTTCGGGATCGGGTTCGGTTCCGACCAGAGTATCGACTACACAGGTCCGATGACCCGTACCGTAGAGGACGCCGCGGCAACGCTCCAGGCCACCGCGGGTTACGACCCCTACGACCCCCGACAGACGCGAGACGTCCCCAGCAGCATAGACTTGCTCAGCAAACTGCCCGACGGTGTTTCCGGGCTACGCATCGGTGTGCTCGAGGAGGGCTTCGTCGATGCCGAGGCCGAGGTACGCGACCTGGTGATGGCGGCGGTAGATGTCCTCGCAAAGGCCGGCGCTCGGGTATCCAAGGTGTCGATCCCGGAGCACCACGCCGTCCGGGCGGCCCTCGCCGCGCTCAATGGCGAAGGCGCCCTCGCCGTGTTCAAGACTGGGTTCTATGGAGCTTTTACCAGGACCTACTACCCTGCCTCTCTGATTGCCGCCATCAACAAGATGTGGGCCTCCCAGGCCGACGTTCTTGCGCCTCGCAGCAAACTGTCGCTCATCGCCGCCGAACTGAGCCGCCGCAACTATCACGGCAAGGTGTACGCCAAGGCCCAGAATGTGCGTCCCACCTACATCAGGGCCTACGATGCGGCGTTTGCCAACGTCGACGTGCTCGTGATGCCCACCTGTATTATGACGGCGCCCAAGAACCACACTCCGGGTAGCTACCTCGAGGCCGTCGAGGGGAATTTCGCGGCGATGGACGCGGGGGCCAACCGCAACACTCAGCCCTTCAACTACACCGGCCACCCAGCACTCGCCCTGCCGGTGGGCAAGTCGTCAGCTGGTCTTCCAGCCAGCATGCAACTCGTCGGGCGCTTCTTCGAGGATCCGCTCATCATGAGGGCCGCCTACGCCTACCAGCAGTCGACGGATTGGTACAAGATCATCGGCGTCCATTCCTGATCAGGCTGGGACCCAGGCGAAGGGACGTTGGATGCATCCAGAGCGCAAACATGGGCTGATGGGCATCCATGCGAATACTCCGCGAAGATTCGCATGGATGCCCGGCCCTAGTTGCCGCGGGTGAGCTTTCTGTTCCGGAGGGCTCGGTCGATGGGCGCTATGCGCCGTTCGCCGGATGGCAATTGCGAACCTTGAGAGCTTTTACTCTCCTTCGATCTATTATTGTGCGCGGAGACGATGTGAGTCGTGTAGCCTTGCATGTCCTGCGCTTGGTTGATGTTGAGCTTCGCCAGCCGCAGAAAGAACGGATCGTTCTCAGCCACCCGCTCCGCGTAGGCCATGACTTCGCTGTCCAGCTGCTCCCCCGGGAGGACCCGGTTCACGAAGCCGAGGGTTTGGGCTTCATGGGCGCCGATAAAGCGAGGCTCGAACAGTATCTCCTTGGCCTTGCGGATGCCAACGTCCCAGGGGAGGGAGAAGTATTGTCCGGTCGTGGCCAGGAATTCCGCGTCCTCGGCCGCGAAGATGATGTCCATGGTCGTGATGACCATCCAGCCACCCCAGACGCACTTGCCTTGCACTGCGCAGATGGTGGGCTTCTCCAGGTTGCGCCAGCGCAGCCCGGCATCAATGTATAGCTCCCAGCTTCGCTTGTAGGCGCCGCTGGGGCCGGCAGGATAGGGACGCGCCGCGTCGTCGGCCAGCTTTGCGGGAGTGCCCAGGTCGTGGCCCGCCGAGAAGTGAGGCCCTTCCGCCCGCAGCACAATTGCCCCGACCTCGTCGTCGGAGACGGCCCGAGAGAACGCGTCGTCCATCTCCTCGATGGCGATGCGGCCGATGGGATTGCGGTATTCAGGCCGGTTCAGAGTAACCCGGGCCACTCGCCCGACGGTCTCATAGAGGATCTGCGTGTATTCCATTCTTTTCACCTCTTCTCTCACCGGGGCGATCAGTTCAGCCGGTGCTTCCCAGATCGAAAAAGTATATCCCGAACATGCGAACCTCAGGATGCCGTGAACTATAAGACGGTCCCCTAGGCGCGTCAACCGGTATCCGATTCGCGGAGCGGCCCGGTCTCATGGGTCCGCCTCAGCGCGGTCCATTCCCCGGTGCTATAATTGCACCCGGTTGGAAAGCGTCCATCGCCAAGATTTGGTAGGAGGGCATTTACCATGGGCAAAGCATTGGAAGGGATCCGCGCAGTTGATTTCACCCACAACCAGGCCGGGCCGTCCTGCACCCAGATGCTGGCCTGGTTGGGGGCGGACGTTGTCAAGATCGAGCGCCCGAAAGGGGGCGACGAAGTCCGCGCCAACGTGGGCGGATCTGCCGAGGCCTCCAGCCCCTTCTTCCTGCTCCTCAACGGCAACAAGCGCAGCCTGACCTTGAACATGAGGAGCAAGAAAGCCCAGGATATCTGCAAAGAGATCATCAAGCATGCGGACATCGTGGTGGAGAACTATGCCCCGGGCGTGATGGAGCGTTTCGGCCTGGGTTGGGACACTCTCAAGGAGTTGAACCCCCGGCTCATCTACGGCACCATCAAGGGTTTCGGCACCTGGGGCCCTTACAGCGACTACAAATGCTTCGAGACGATCGCCCAGGCCACCAGCGGCGCCATGAGCATGACCGGCCTTCCTGGCTCGACGAGGATGAGATCAACTACCTGCACGGCCCGTCCAGCATCGAGATATACAACAGTACCGAGGGTTCGGGGATAGCCTCGCTGACATTTACCGTCGGCGGCGTCAGGCCCGTCAAAATCGATATTGTCCAGAAATGATAACCGGTCTCCGGTGCCTTGCCGGACCCTTGACCTATCTGCCGGAAGGGCGCCCGGCCGGGCCGGAAACGCCCCTCCGGCATCGATGTCCCGTTCATTCGGATTACGGGTAATTGGGTAGCCTGAACTGAGGAGAGGCACTGGGGATGGCTTTGAAGAAAACATTGCAATTCAGCTACATGAGCGTCGAGCAAGAGATCGTGTGCGGCCCAGACTCCATCTCGGGCATGAACGCCTCGTTGGACCGGCTGGGCGTATCCCGGCCCATGGTGGTTTGCGGCCCCAACATCTTGCGGGAGTCGAACGTCGTGCTACGGGTCCAGGAAGCACTGGGCGAGCGGGGCGTGGGCCTGTTCTCAGGGGTGGAGCCCCACTCTCCCATGAAGGTCGTGTATGAGGCCGGCGCTATGGCCAAGGAGCTGCAGCCCGACGCCTTGGTGAGCGTTGGAGGCGGAAGCACCCACGATACCTGCAAAGGAATCGCCATCCTGCTGGCCGGGGGCCGGGACCTCCACGACTTCGAGATACGCTTCGAGCCGCCGGACAAGGTGTTCATCCCCGACCTGCCCTCTGGAAGGCCGCCCATCATCAGCGTGCCGACCACCATGGGGGGCGCGGAGCTTACCAGGGGTGGGGGCGGTCTCACCGACAAGTCCCAGGGCCGCAAGGTCTTGATGTCCGGCAAGGGGGCTGGCCACAAAGCCGTGATCGTGGACGGGAAAGCCCTGGCCACCACGCCGATGCCGATTCTCGTTTCCACGGCCATCGGCCAGCTCAGGATCGCGATTGAGAGCGTTTACTCACGGACCCACCATCCCATCGCCGATGCCTTCGGCCTGCACGCTATCGATGGCCTGATGCGCTACCTGCCCGGTTGCCCGGAGAGAGACCTGGACTGCCTGCTGAACACCAAGACGGCCGCGTTGCTGGCCGCCCTGGCCGGGGCCGCCGGCCTGGGTTTGAACACCGCCATGGCTCATCAGACCGGTGCCCTGTACCGAGTGAACCACGGGGAGGCCAACGCCATCCTGCTGCCCCACACCATGCGCTACAACCTGGACGCCAGCGCCGGTCGGCAGGCGTTGATCGCCGAGGCCATGGGGATCGACACTAGAGGGATGAGCGATGAAGACGCGGGCCTGGCGGCGGCCGATGAAGTGGACCGGCTGTGCCGGCAGTTGAAAATCCCGGCCACCCTCCGGGAAGTGGGGGTGCCGGAAGAGGGGTTGGAGCTGATTGCCTCCGCAACCCTCCAGGACCGGGCGCTGGCCACCAACCCGAAGCCCATCTCCGACGCCGGGCCCATCATGACTGTGTTGAGGAGCGCCTGGTAGCCAGGCGCCGTTCTTGGCGCCCGTCGCCGCCGGTAATGACTCTTGCCACTCCCCACCTTGGCGCCCTGGGCCGCTATCGGTGATACCGCGCGCCTTGGCAGCAGCCGTCGACCCCAGTAGCCTCGGAGAGGTAAAGCACTGTTTCGTAAACAGCTACACATCGGCAAGATTGCGCGAAGGTCCGTCCTCACGATCGTCTTTTCGGCCCTTCCGCGGAAGTGGAATCCAGACAAGCGTTATCTGGACCCCGGCCTTCGCCGGGATGAGGGAGCGGGATTCAGCCATTTACGAAACATAGACCGGAGGAGCCAAGCCCTTCACGCCCCCGTGAGATGGTGGGACCGAGGAGCACCTGTTGGCCGTTTGGACCGGACACTGGGCGCTCCCACTGGTGTATACTCGCTTCGACGGATTTCAGGACTCCAAGGCTGGTCCCTCTGGCAAGGTGGAGACGAGGTCCTCCTGGTGGTGATGGGCCCTGCCTGAAAGAGGCGCTTCCCTCTCTAAAATACCGGGACCAATATACGGGGGGCGTACACGCCGGGCAGGTATTACGACATGGCGCAAAGAGTTGAAATCGAGATAGAGGCCCGTGCCCGGGCCGGCGGCGGCGGTAGCGGCCGAGCCATGGCTGTCGGGGTCATCGGCGCCCATACCGTCGAGCATGTCTACTCCCGGGGCTTCATTGTCCTCCTGCCCCACATCGCCGCCACCATGAGCCTCTCCCCCATCTTGGCTGGACTCATAGACGCCGCCCGCCAGGTTTCTTCCGGTCTCATCGGCATCACTTCGGGCATCCTGGTGGACATGTATCACCAGCGCCGGGGGCAGATGCTGGCGATTGCCATGATCATATTGGGCCTGGGATACCTCCTGGTTTCCCTGGTGGGAAATGTCCTCATTCTGGTGGTGGTGGCCGTGATGGTGGGTTCAGCCGGCAGCGGCCTGTGGCACCCGCCAGCCCTGGGAATGCTGGCCGAGCGCTTTCCACGGCGCAAGGGGCTGGTGGTATCCCTCCACCGCTCCACCGGCAGCCTGGGCGACTTCATCGGCCCGGTTGTCGTGGGGGCGCTGCTGGTGACAATTTCCTGGCAGCTGATACTCCAGTATGGAATGGTCCTGATCCTGCCGTTGTTTCTGGCCATTGCCGTGTTTCTGCGCCGCACCGGAGACCCGTCGGCATCAGGTGAGGATTTCTGGAGCCGGCTGGTGGGCCAGTTCAAGATCACGGGCCGCTCTTTCAGCGGGCCCGGGATGATTTCGGTGATGCTGGTCTCGGCCATCAGGGGCATGGGAGACCGGGCGTTGATTCTGTACCTACCCTTTTATATGAAAGAGGACCTGGGCATGGGAGATATCGCCGTAGGCTTTCACGTGGGCCTGTTGGCGGCAATGGGCATCGTCGTGGGCCCAATGCTCGGGTCCTTGTCCGACCGGGCCGGGCCCAAGCCCTTGATTGTCGGCATCATGCTAGTGTCCGCAATCTTGCCGGTAACCATGGTGTGGCCGGGCAGCCAGGCGGGCTTGACCATATCGGTCGTGATTTTCGGGCTTTTCTTCTTCTCGGTGAACTCGCTGACCCAAGTGGCGGCCATCAACCTCATCGAAGGCCGGGGCCTCGAAGGGACCGCTATCGGCGTGATGTGGGGCAACAATGCCCTGTTCGGGGCGGCTTCCCCGGTCGTCGCCGGAGGGCTGGCTGGGGTTTGGGGATTTGCCGCCGCTTTCTATTTTGCCGCCGCCATGTTCTTTTTGGGATTCCTGGTTTCCCTGACGATGCCCTCTCTCAACTCTCACCGGGCTCTTGACGCCAAATTGGAGCGCGGGGCGAAGAGGTAGACCCCCCCCCATTCAATGGGGGCAAGAGCCGGGATTTCCACCGGCCCGGCGGGTGCGCGATGACAATTTGCGACGAGTTTTCCCCCGGAGAACGAAGTCTAGGGGACACGCCGCCTTCATGGCTGGGAAGGGCCAGCGCCCCAAACCGGAGGTGACGCCCTTGACACATTCCTGTAACATAGACGCGACCTGCCCCTGGGAGTAGAGGGGTGGTGGCAGGCAGGAATCCTTTTTAGAGGTAAGGCAGTTGACGGCGCAACCTGAGTTGCATTTTGGAGCGAATATTGCCCTGGGCCCGGAAGTGGTCGCCAAGCAAGCCAGATGGATGGAAGAGCTTGGCGGATTCGAGTACATCTCCGCCGGGGAGCACTTCATGCGGGGCAATCCCCCCAGTCCCACCCACGCCAGCCTGCCGGTGCTGGCGGTGGCCGCGGGCGCGACGGAGAAGCTCCGGGTGCTATCCGCCGTAATCCTGGTCCCTTTCCACCATCCCACGGTGTTGGCCAGGGAAACCGCCAGCTTGGACATGGCCTGCGGGGGACGGCTCACCCTGGGCGTCGGAGTGGGCGGCGAGTATCCCGTGGAGTTTGAGGCCGCCGGGCTGAACGTGAAGCAGCGGGGCCGGCGCACCAACGAGTGCCTGGAGGTGCTGCGCCGCCTGTGGAAAGGCGAACAGGTGACTATTGAAGGGCGTCACTTTCAACTCAACGACGTCTCAATCAACCCGCCTCCGGTGCAGAAGCCGCATCCCCCCGTATGGGTGTCTGGGAGGCGGGACGTGGCGATGCTCCGCGCGGTGCGCCACGGCGATGGCTGGTTTCCCTACTTCTACAGCCCGGAGCGCTACCAGGACAGCGTGGAGAAGATTACCAAGTACGCCCAGGACGAAGGCCGGGACCTGTCCAATTTCCAGTGGGCCTGCTACCTTCACCTCACTATCTATCCCACCATAGATGAAGCCGTCGACATCGCCGCCGAGGAGTTGGGGGGCCGTTACCAGCACGGCCGCGATTTCGCCGGCATAGTGCGCGACTATTGCGTCCCGGGGACAGTCGAGCAGTGTATCGCCCGCACCCAAGAGTACATCGACGCCGGGGCCCGGTACATCATGTACAGTATCTCCTGCCCCCGCCAAGACCGGGCCAGACACATCGAGACCATTGCCAAAGAGATAATTCCTCACTTTCAGAAGGGCTCCGGCTAGAGGCTGGTCTCTCGCGTTTGGCTGGAGCATGGCGCCGCTGCTTCGTGGGCGGCTCTGCCCCAGGGAACTGGATATGAGTGGACGACGGAAAACCGTGTGTTTACAGCGAGTTATGCGGTATAATGGTACATCGGTTAGGTAGAGCTTGTCGTTGCACCGGCCGGCCTTCAGACGTTGACCGGCCGGGAATGCTTCTTTCCGGGAGACCAGCGGGAAAGGGTGGGCCGGCCCAGGGCGGAGAAGGCTCCGGGTGAGAAGGGCAGGAGTGGCAATGTCGAGTACAAAAAGGGTTGTTCTGATCCAACCGGCCTCAGCGGGGGGGAATTTCGAGTATATCGCCATCCCTCGCCAGGGTATGCTATTTCTCTCGGGCGCTTTGGCCCAATGGGAAGGGCCGTTCCATTACGAGCGGGAGATTTGGTTTGAGGACCGGTCCGGCTTGCTGGACCCCAACAAAGACCTCAACGGCGTCGACATCCTGATGGTAACAGCGCTGATAAACGAGGCCCCTCGGGGTTATCAGCTCGCCCGGCAGGCCAAGGAGTACCACCCCGAACTGATCACCATCGGGGGAGGACCCCAGATGGGGCCCCTCTCGGAGGAAGCTTTCGATTACGGCCACTTCGATGTGGTGGTCCAGCGGGAAGGCGAAGACATCATCGGCCAGCTCTGCGACGTACTGGTGACCTACCGGGGCCCCGAACGAGACTACTACTTGGACAAGGTCCCCGGTATCAGCTACCGGCGTGACGGGCATATCGTCCGGACCCGCCGCAAGGGGTTGGTCTCTCCGGACTTCGTGGAACTCCCCGATTTCCACTCGATCAAGGACCTGACGCCCTCCAACCCCATGGCTGGCGGGGTGATTGAGACCGTCCGGGGATGCACCGAGAATTGCACCTATTGCCAGGTGGTACAGCAGTTCCTGGGATACCGCCTGGTTTCCAGAGAAACGGAGATCAAGCGGCTGCACCAGCTGCGGCAGATGGCGGAGAACGGCCTGATCCACTCCTCGCGCAACGGGGTGTTCCAGGTCTTCATTTCCGATGACCTGCACCCGCCCCCCCTCCGGGCCGTCAAATTCCGCGATGAGCGGCTGGCCAGGCTCAAGGGATGGAAGGATCACACCGATGGCATCTATCTGATATGCCAGGCCCGGGCGGAGATCGGCCAAGACCCGGAGCTGGCCCATGCGATGTACGACGCCAATATCAAGATGGTCTACGTCGGAGTGGAGTCGGCCAACGCCGAAGCCTTGAAGCTGATCAGAAAACGGCAGGATCCAGGTCAGGTGAATAAAGACCTGGAGGACATGAAGCGGGTCGGGTTCGGGATGGTGGCGATGACCATCATCGGCCTGCCCTACGATACCGAAGAAACCATCATGGAGTTCGCCGACTGGGTGGCGGGTATCAGCAAGTTTCAGACCACGAACTTCCTTACCCCGCTGCCAGCCACGTCCAACTGGGACGACCTGACGCCGCTGAACGCCAACGGTGGGATACTCCAAGAAGGTGAGATGCGGCCTTACCACCTGTATACCGGCCGCCAGTTGGTCCACTACGACGAACGATGGACGATGCAGGAGAGCCGGGAGCTTTTCGACCGGTTCTCGGCCAAGTTGACCTCGGTGGACGACCTGTACCGGCGGGTATTCCGGATGCTCCGGACCTACCGGCTTCGCCTGGCCGCCACCAGCCGGGAATTGGGCGACACCATTACCGCCCGTATCACCGAGGCTACCGAGGCCCTCCGCAGCTGGGCCGATCCCGTTTCCGTCACCGGCAAGGAATTCAGCGATAATATCTCCCTGCGAGTGGGGGAGCTGGTGGAGACGCTACGTGCTGTCTCCCAGCCACTGTCCAATTCCCGGCGCGAGGTGGTGGAGACCGTCGGCGCCCGGGTCAACGAGTTGACCGACTCGCTGAAGGTCCTATCAGACCCTCCAGCCACCGAGGGCAACGAGCTGGCGGCGAACGTCTCCAGGCGGATCACCGAGCTGACCGACATGCTAGACCGGCTGTTGCTGGACACGCCGAGACAGGGCACCCTTCGGGAGTGAGCGCACCTGGTCCGGTCTCGTGCCGCGGGCGGCCCAAACCGGCCCATCCTCGCTTACCTGTGTCACCACCGGTGGGTGTAGCTATTAACTCATATGCGCCTTGACCACCGAGTCTTTGTCACCGGCGTCGGTGTAGTGAGTCCCCTGGGGCTGGACGCCGCGTCTACTTGGGCGGCGCTGGTCCAAGGTGAGTCCGGGGTCGACTACATCACAGCCTTCGACACCGAAGGCTACGATACCCGCTTCGCCGCCGAAATCAAAGGGTTCGACCCCGAAAACCACCTGGACCGGAAAGCGGCCCGTCGCATGGACCGGTTTGCCCAGATTGCTACGGCGGCTGCCCAGGAGGCCTGCCGGCAGGCTCAGTTGGACCCGAGAGCCGACCCCTACCGGGTTGGCGTTATCATCGGAAGCGGCATCGGGGGGATCATCACCCTCTCGCAGCAATTCGAGGTGCTGAGCCAGCGAGGCCCAAAGCGGGTCAACCCCTTCCTCATCCCCATGATGCTGGGGGACATGGCCTCGGCCCAGGTCTCGATGGTCACGGGGGCTATGGGGGCCAACTACTGTTTGGTATCCTCATGCGCCAGCGGGGCCGACGCCCTTGGACAGGGGTGGGATATGATCCGGCGGGGCCAGCAGGACGTGGTGCTGGCCGGGGGATCCGAAGCTCCAATCTATCCTATCGCGGTCGCCGGGTTCAATGCGTTGCGGGCCTTGTCTCGCCTCAACGAGGAGCCCAAAAAGGCCAGTCGGCCCTTCGATCTGGGACGAGACGGCTTCGTCATGGGCGAGGGTGCTGCCGTCCTGGTACTGGAAAGCCAGGAGAGCGCCGAACGGCGAGGCGTGCCGCTTCTGGCGGAGATGCGGGGTTATGGGGTTACCTCCGATTCCCACCACTTGACTGAACCGGGACCCACCGGGAAGAGCGCCGCGACGGCCATGCGTCTGGCGTTGGAAGCCGCCGACCTCGAACCACCGCAAGTAGACTACCTCAACGCCCATGGTACCTCCACTCCCCTCAACGACCATCACGAAACCGTGGCCATCAAGCTCGCTCTGGGGGAGGAAGCCTACCGTGTTCCCATCAGTTCCACCAAATCCATGACCGGCCACTTGCTGGGTTCGGGTGGGGCAATGGAGGCGGTCTTCTGCCTCCAAGCCATACAACATGGCATCGTTCCACCGACCATCAACCTGGATGATCCGGACCCGGAATGCGACCTGAACTATACGCCGAATCACGCCCGCCCCGCCAAGGTTGACGTGGCGATGAGCAACTCCTTCGGATTCGGTGGGCACAACACCGTACTGGTCTTCGCCAATCCCGAACTAAACGATTGAGGTGCCAGTTCATGGCGGGAGGAGCCAAGCGATGGCGTCTGCCGCCCCTGGTTGAGGACCGCGGACTGCCTCGGGACCTTCCTCCGGCAATGGCCAAGGTGCTGTTGGCCCGGGACATAGACTCCGCCGATAAACTGCGCCTTTTTCTTGAGCCCCCCCAACGGATGCCCTACGACCCCTTGCGCTTGGCGGGCATGGACCAGGCGGTGCAGCGGTTGTACCGGGCGATCAACCGGCAAGAACGGGTGGGGGTCTTCGGCGACTTCGACGTTGACGGGGTAACCGGCGCGGCCATCGTGGCGGAGGGACTGGAACCCCTCGGCGTCCCAGTCGTGCCCTACCTGCCTCATCGCACGAAAGAAGGCCACGGCTTGTCCGTAGCCGCTGTCGATCACCTCGTCGACCGGGGAGCAGGCCTCATCATTACCGTCGATTGTGGCGTGACCGCCTGTGACGAGGTGGCCCACGCCAACCGGCGGGGGATCGACGTCATCATCACCGACCACCACCTCTCTCAATCAGATTTACCCGATGCCGCCGCAATCATCGATCCCATGCTTCCGGGCGGCAGCTACCCGTTCTTCGACCTTTGCGGCGCGGGCCTGGCATTCAAGCTGGTCCAGGGAATCTACGAGTTCCACGGGCAGCCCTGGGCCAACCAACTGCTGGAGTTGGCTGCCCTGGGGACCATTGCCGACCAGGTGACGATGATGGATGAAAACCGGTACCTGGTCCAGCAGGGCCTGGCGAGCCTGGCGCAGACCCGGCGGCCGGGCCTGCTGGCCCTGTACCGCCTTGCCGGTGTTGACACCACCTGGCTCGACGCCGAAACCCTGGCCTTCCAGGTCATCCCGCGCCTCAACTCCGCGGGCCGGATGGGCCACGCCCTGGACAGCTACCGGTTGCTCACGACCACCTCGTCCGAGGAAGCCGGCGCCCTCGCTCAGCGGCTGGAAGGCCTGAATCAGGACCGGCGGGAGTTGACCGAGCTGGCGATTGCCCTGGCCCACGACGAGGTCCGGAGCCAGTCCGCGTCCGGCGCCCTGCCGGCCATTCTGTTGGTCGCGAATCGCGGCATCACCAGTGGGGTCGCGGGCCTGGTGGCAGGTAGGTTGGCGGACATGTACCACCGCCCGGCGGTGGCCATGGCAGTGGAGGACAGCTATTTGGTGGGCAGCGGGCGAAGCATACCGGAGTTCGACCTTTTCCAGGCATTGTCCGGTTGCCAGGACCTGTTCGTACGGTTCGGGGGCCATTCCCAGGCCGCGGGTTTCACCCTGGCCACGGAGAAGCTGCCGCAGCTGCGGGAGAGGTTGACCGCCGCCGCCGATTCGGCCCTGGATTCCCGAGAACTGAGCCCCGCCCTGGACATCGACGCCGAAGTTGGGCTGGCTGACTTGACTGTTGACCTTGTCCGTTGGCTCTCCATCCTGCAACCCTTCGGCCCCTCCAACCGCCAGCCGATGTTCCTGACTCGCCGGGCTCACGTGCTGGAGGCCCGGTCCATGGGCAAGGAGGGGCAGCATCTACGGTTCACGCTGCGGGAAGGCAATGACGAGTGGCCCGCGGTGGCCTTCAACCAGGCCGATCGGTGGGTGCCAGGGTCCCCCTACGTGGACCTGGTCCATTCCGTTACCATCGACCGTTGGCGGGGTATGGAGAGGTTGACCCTCAGGGTGCGGGACTTCCGGCCCGTGGCGGGGTAGCAGGCGGTCCGCTGGAGGAATCGCCCCTCAGCCGGGGTTTGGGACCGGTGCAGTCTGGGGCGGCTAGCCCTCCCGCTCGGTCAAATTACGCCTACGAATTGCCATTCTGAGGAGCGGAGCGACGAAGAATCTCATTGTTACGCTGAGATTCTTCACAAGCTCTCAGAATGACTATTCATAGGTTTAGGCCAACTGAGCCCTAGCTGCTCGGAGCCCCCACGGCGGGCCTGACCAGTTTGGCCTTGTAGACCAGCAGGGGAATCGTGACCAGCATCACCACGAGAGCCACGATCTGGGCCTCGTTCAGCGCCCCGAAGTACTCGTTGAACTCCACCCTGATGAAGCTGATGAAAAACCTTCCGATGGAGTAGCACGCCAGGTAAAGGGTGAAAAACATCCCATGGGGCCGCAACCGGTTGCGCAACGGCCAGAGAATAGCCAGCAACGCCAGGTCGAACAGCATCTCGTAGGCCACCGCCGGGTGGGTTGGCGCCGTGCCGCAGGCCAGCAGACCGGGGCTCTTTTCGTGAGTGTAAACTATGGCCCACGGCAGATCCGTTTGGGCGGCGCAGTGTTCACCGTTGATGATATCGCCGACCCGGCCAATGGCCTGGGCGAGAAGCAGAGCCGGGGCCGTCAAGTCGGCCAGGCGGCCGGTGCCCGGCAGGGGCGCCTTGTTGGGTGATCCCAGGAACCGGAAATACCGGCCCCATATGGAGAGGAACCAGGCGGCGTTGCGGACGTATATGTACAGCGCGCCGCCGGCGAAGCCCCCGAGAATGGCCCCATAGATGGTTACGCCGCCCTGCCAGGCGTAGAACGCTTTTAGGGGGTCATCCTGGTATACCTCGCCCCAGAAGTCTATGACGTGCAGCAGGCGAGCCCCGATGACCCCTCCGATGATGCCCCAAACCGCCACTGAGTAGATGGAGTCGGCCACCAGCCCTTGCCGGGAACCCCAGCGGACCACCAGAAACACCGCCGTGGCCACCGCGACGAACGTCATGAACCCGTGCCAGGAGAGCACCAGGCCGCCTATCTCGAAAATGTTCGGATTGATTCCGATGGTGATATTGGCAAGTCCGTTCATCAGTTAACTCGTTTTCATCGCCGGATGTGCCCTTCAGATGCCCGTGCCCGTGAAGGGTTCGGGCGCCGCGGTAGCAACACGGTATACCACCGCGCCGTAAGGTTGCAAGGCATTAGCCACCCATTGGTAGTCGGGTTCATTGGAGGCCAGGCCGAACAGTCCGGGGCCAGCGCCGCAGAGATGGAAGCGGCCGGGGGCAAATTCATCCAACCGCTGCCGTATTTGGCCCAGGTCCGGGAAAACCTGGAGGGACACCTGGTCAAAGACGTTGTAGAGCAGACCCGCCACGGACTCCCTTACGAAATGCCCGCTCAAGAGGATTTCCGTCATCCGGTGGGTGATGCCTCCGTCGCTGTAATGCGCCGGGGTCAGGGAGGAATAAGCGCCGGCGGTCTTGTCTGGCACTGTGGATTTGGGGCAGACCAGAATCACCGCCATGGGAGGAAGAGGGGGCAGGGGCGTAACCCGCTCTCCCCGGCCGGTGGCCAGCGCGGTGCCGCCTGACAGGAAGAAGGCGACATCGGAGCCGAGGGGCCCTGCCACCTGGGCCAGCTCTTCAATCGTCAGGTCGAGGCCCCAGAGCCGGTTCAGCGCCACCAGGGCCGAGGCGGCATCGCTGCTTCCTCCACCCAATCCCATCGCCACGGGTATCCGCTTCTGGATGTAGATGTGCGCCCGTGGCTCGGTCTTCCCGCGCTTGGCCAGCGCCGCTGCGGCTTGCCAGACCAGGTTGGCCTGGCCGTTCAGTGAGGCGTCGTCACACTCCACCGACAGTGAAGACGACTGTGCGATTTCCAGCCGGTCGGCTAGGTCGATGGTCTGAAGAACGCTCCTGACCTCGTGGTAGCCGTCGTCCCGGCGGCCCAGCACCTCAAGGGCGAGATTCAGTTTCGCGAAGGCCGGGGCTTCCAATCTAACCCAGCTGGTCCCAGGCGCGGTAGATCATCGCCCAGTCTTCCAGAGACAGATTCGCCGGCCGCAAGCTTCCGTCCAGGCCCAGGTCCGCCAGCAACCCTCCAGCCACGGCGCCCGGTACACCAAGCCCTTGGCCCAGAGAGTTCCGAAGCTGCTTCCGTGGCGCCGAGAACCCGGCCCGCACCACCGCGAAGAACGCGTCCGGATCGGCCACGTCGACCGCGGGCTTGTCCCTCACCTCCAGCCTCACCAGCGCCGACGTTACCTTGGGCGGAGGCCGGAACAACCGGGGAGGGACGCTGCATACCACTTTGGGCGCCGCGTAGAACTGGGTGGCCACGGACAGCAGGCCCATCTTCCCGAGGCCCGCCGACATGGAGCGGGCCACCTCCTGCTGCACCATCACCACCATCAGCCGGGGCTGGGGGGTCGATTCCAGGAACCGCCGGATGATGAGGTTGGCGGCGTAATACGGCAGGTTGCCCACAACTTTATAAGTGGCGTCCGGCCCCAGCAGCGACCCGATGTCCACCTTCCGGGCGTCAGCCTCAACCACAGTCAGGTTTGGAGGGCCGCCGAGCCGGGCGGGCAGCTCAGCCGCCAGTCGAGGGTCCAGTTCGAGGACAATCACCCAGGCCGCCCGGCTTACCAGGCGGCGGGTGAGGGTGCCCCGGCCGGGGCCAACTTCCAGCACCGTGTCCTCCGGACCGATTTCCGCGGCAGACAGGACCCGGTTGAGGGTCCTGTCGTCGGTGAGGAAGTGTTGTCCCAGGGCCTTTCGCGGCCTGGCGCGTGTTGGTGTGGGAATAATCACAGGGTCCTGGAGCCGGCGGTGGACGGTTGCAGGTTTGTTTGAGACCGCGCACCTCCCTTCGACGTCAACCACTGAGCGTGTCACCGGCGGTGACTCCGGTCAGGCGCTCCCACGGCACCCGCAGGGTCCTGTTTACCGTTGCTTCCTTCCGGATCTGGCGGGGTTCGCAGGCCTACGCC
>CAYOAF010000158.1:0-7672 GCA_964401855.1 uncultured Dehalococcoidia bacterium | reverse complement strand
GATGCGCCGTGAGCCGTCGATGTGGAGCTTTCCCCTCTGATTCTCATCGGCGATTATGTCACTGTGCAGCTCGATTTTGCCGCTCCGGGTGAGCAGGGGTTTTCCCTCTTCCGTGAACGACGTGTATCCGTGCCACGACTTATCGTAGTGCTCGTTCACATTGATCAGGCTGGTCTTTTTAAACTCCTCCCAGGTGGGAGCCTTGACTCCTTGGTTCACCAACCCCTCGGCGCAGCGCCGGTACTCATCCTCAAGGTAGCGCTCCCAAGCTTCGTCCCAGTTGTCCCCATCGTAGTAGCGGTTGTACTGTTCTCCAATGCCCAGACGACGGGCCAGCTCTGAATACACCCAGTCATCGGGCCGAGCCTCGCCCAGTGGCTTTACGACTCCAGGGAGCCAGGTGATGTTGGTGATTGATCCGTATCCACTGTTGCCACTGATGTAACGGGTTTCCAACGTCATCTCAGCAAGGGGAAACACCACGTCGGCATAGCGAGCCATGGGGGCCATCTGGGTCCCCGCCCAGACCACAAACTCCATGCGCTCCAGCGCCTCCAGCTGCAAGTTTGTCCCGTCGGCGTTGTTGTTGAGGGTGTTAGTGCCCGGGCCGTAATAAGTCCCCCACATGAGCATTTTGGGGTTGGGCAGAGTCGTGTCGTCGTTGTCCCCGCCGGTTGATATCACCTCGGTGTAGCCCGCGTTGCCACCCTGGCTAACGTGGCGTCCCTCCACTCTCAGTGCGGCCGGGGCTCTCCAACCGATAAGCCCCTTGTACTCCTCCACACTCATTTCACCACTTTGAACCTTATCCAACAGGAGTACCATCCGGGCCCACTTGTGACTGCGGTACATCTTGGGCACCATCCGCTGAGGGATATCACCATAGGGCATCATGACCGGCGGCTTGGGGCGGGACCCAAGCATCAAAGGAACAGAGCCACCGGCCACTCCCCAGTTGCCCATGATCGCCTGAAGGGCCGCTGCTGCCCGTGCGGTGTTTTCTCCCCGGCTCTTTCGGGCTACGCCCCACCCTTTCCACAGCCAGGTCGGCTTCATCGAGGCGTAGAGGCGAGCGAACCCTCGAATGGTCTCGGCGGGCACAGCGCAGATCTCCTCAGCCCACTCGGGCGTTTTCTCCACGCCGTCTTTCTCGCCCAGGATGTAAGTCTTCCACTCCTGGAAGCCCTTGGGGTCCACGAACTTCTCGACATACTTTTTGTTGTACAGGTCCTCGGTGATAAGGACATGCGCCACCGCCAGCATCATGGCGGTATCGGTGCCGGGCTTGATGGGGATCCACTGGTCGGCCAGGACCTCGGCGGCCACCGTGTAGCGGGGATCGATGCAGATCACTGGTATACCCCGCTCCCTGGCCATGCGGATGAAGTAAGCCAACTGGTGACCCGGCCCGAAATGCGTGATGGTGGGCTCAAAGCCCCACAGGACCACCATCTTGGTATTCATCAAGATAGAGCCCATGTCGTTGGACCCGCCTGCGGCGTAGGACCAGCCCGGGACCCCGGCCATGAGGTGTATCGCCAGGCGTTCGGGGTCCATGGAGCACCAGCCCCACCCTTCGGCCCCGGCCCCCCACAGCCCGTAGAGGCGCTCCATGCGGGCGTTGGGGGCATAGGGCGTTATGATCGAGTAGGGACCATACTTTTCCACAGTCTCCTTCATCTTGTTGGCCACCAGGTCCAGCGCCTCGTCCCAGGAGATACGCTCGAATCGCCCTTCTCCTCTCTTGGCCCCATCTACCCTTTTCATTGGGTACAAGATGCGTTCTGGCGAGTAGGCAAGTTTGTGCCACGTCCAGGCCATGGGACAGCCGCGGAGCTGCAGCCGGTTCTTGACCAAGTCCAGGTCGGATACTACAGCGTCCTCTCTGCCCACTCCAGGATTGTAGTGGTCGTCGGGTTCAATGGCGGTGACTACCCCGTCCTTGACGCGTGCCTTCAATATACATTGACTCGCGCCGCAGTTGATACGGCAGCCGGTATAGACTGTCTCCTCGCCGGAGTGGAGGGCTCGCAGCTTGCCAACTACTGCCTCCCGCTGCTCCGTGGATACAGACCCCTCGCTGGTCATACTTACCCCTCCTGATTAATGGAGTAGCTCAACAGCCTGGCCGGCTGTTTTCTGACTACATATCCCCAAGGAACATACGCGGGTCATAGGTGAGCTCTTCCTCTACATACTTCTCGGGGTCCTGCTGGAAAGTTTCCTGGCACCTCGGGGAGCAAAAGTAAAAGGTCACACCCGAAGATTGCACCTCTTCCCTGGCCGCGCTCTCCTCGTCTACCTCCATGCCGCATACAGGGTCGCTAGCCATCATTCCACCTCCAATAGCTGGCAATAACTGGATCAATGTCGAACTTTTACAACGATTGTGCCTTTTTGTCCAGCCCTGCTCGTTGATCATGACCTGGGCCATCCCCGGCGCCTTGCCGGCGAGGGCGCTGCGCTTGCAGCCGGAGGTTACTTTTGCCGGTACGCGTAGGCGAATGCCATTGTCAAAGCCAACATGAAAAGGACGACGCCAAGCCCTAGTGCATCAATCCAACCCGCGGGTACGGACTGAACCGACGCCGCAACCGCAAGTCCGGTCAAGCCGACGACTCCTACCAGAGACGCAGGAGTGACAGAGCGGGCAAAGGCCTTTCTGAACATGCTATTCGTGACCCACTCCAGCCCCATGAAAGCCGCGTGAATCACCGCCACTCCCAAGGTGATCAGCGCAAGCAAAATGATCAGCCCGAAGAGGCCCGGATCGGAGAGCCAGGAGAGCCACATCCCTGAGACCCTGGGGGTTAGAAACAGATGATATGCCAGGACCGCCAGCATGATAATGAAGGAGAGCCTGTGTATCTTTCTCGACAGCACGTAGTCGAAACGCCAGACGGGTAGCCTGGTGCCCGGCCGGATGTTGGCGTAAAGAGACACTCCGCTTACGGCCAAGGCTGTTATCGCAACGGTTACGGCGATGATGGGCCACGCAAGAGCGGTCCAATCCCTACCGTGGAGGAGTTCTGAAAGAGGGATGCCCAGGCTCAATTTCTGCTGAAACCACAAGGCGATGCAGGCAAGGCCAAGCAGCAGGACGAGCGCTCCGGACCCGGCGTGAATCCAGGTCATTACATCCCTTCCCCGTCTGGACGCCAACGCTCTGAAGGGGAGGGTTAGGAAGGCAGAATACCTTGTATCCTGAGAGAAAAGGGTAAGCGCGGTGGGGATTTGAACGACCACCAGGAAGGAGATCAGCGCCCACAACGGCGCCCAATACTGGTATACGCCCGGGTAGTCCAGTTCGAGATCCATAGCTGACTGCGTCTCCCCTGCGTTTCCCCTACGTTTCCAAAATGAGGTCCTGAAATTCGCCCGAGAAGGCCTTCAAGGGGCCACGCTCCTTGTTACCGCCCTCCCACACCGCGAAAGAAACCGCCAGCACCCGCTTCCCTGCCAGGTTCACAAACTCGATGCCATCCCCCTCAAGAACTCTGCTAATCACGACCCTCCACCTCCCTTCTGAGTACACGCCGTTGCTGGAAAGGCCGCTCACCAATGGGTCGCGTCGTACGGTAGTGCCAAGGCCCTGGCTCAAAACGTCGAAGGGTGCCTCCCTGTCCGCTTGCCACAGCCACACGTTGACCGGCGCCCCGGGGGAGCCCATGGTCATAACCGAGGCGCCGGGCTTTATCGGAAACATGACGGCCGCCCCATCCGGGAAGCTGGTGGTACTGCCGGCGTGAGAGTCCTCCGTGAGGTCCTCCCACTCCAAGCGAAAGCTGAGGAGCCTGCCGTCGCACACCGCCTGTACATATACCGAGCCAACGGCCGCTGAGCCAGTGGCCCCAATGTCGACGTTCCTAAACGCTCGGCGGACGTAAGGGGACGTATCTACTGTAGCCACCGGCGCCGTGCTGAGTTTTAGCCCGTATGCCGGCGCGCGCGTCCACAAGTCCGAATCCGGTGAGGCGTCACTCGGGGTCAGTGAGGAAACCTTCGCGGCCCTCATTTCACCTTCTCGAAGTCAACGCTGATGTGCCGGTCTACCTGCTGCGGCTGCCAGTTGGACACCCAGTAATTGAGGTGGCCGTACCCGCCAGCCAGGTGCAACGGTTTGATCAGACCGGGGATGATGTGGTCGTAGCCTCTCCACCCGGCGTATTGATGGGGGTCCCATGCGTGGTAGATGATGAGTTGGCCGCGCTCCGGCAGGGCGCTCAACTTTGCCTGAACGATAAACTCCCCATAGTCATTGAACACTCGTATACGGTCCCCGTCGGCTACTCCCTTGTGATTAGCGTCCATCTCATTGACGAAAATAAAGGGCTCACCTCTATGGGTCTGGGCCATGAGTTCGTTGGCTACCGCCGAGCCATGGATGCTCCAACGCAGGTGCCCGCTGTCCATTCGGAAGGCGTAGTTCCCGCCCTGCCGTGGGGGGGCCTTATGCGTGGGGAGGGCCTCACCGGACTCCAAGAACCACGGGTGGTCTATGTAGAACTGGGCCCGGCCGCTTATCGTCGGGTATGGGACATGGTCACGGGTATGTAGCAGAAGAGAGGTCACGGCGGAGTCTGGATGAACGTCAGTGGCGATATTCCGGGCCTGGGCAGTGGCGCCCAGCCCGTTATACTTCACGAAGCCGCGCTCCCGTATCTTTTCGAGGCTCTCCTCCGGCTCGAAAATCCCCGCCTCCTTGCACCGTTCCACCATGTCCCTCAACGCCTCTTCCACATCATCCTCGGAGTACTTACCATGCATGGTCAGTAAATCCGGAATTTCATGGAAGTGGCGGAGCGTCCCGAGGATGGGGCGTAGTGCGTCCGGGATGGAGAGGGCGCGACCCAATACTGCCTTGCACCGCTCCGGGGTGACCCCGTGGGGCACTTGGTACTCGTCCAGCCCTCTTTCACTTGCCCGCTGGGCTATCGTTCGGGCCAATCCGTTGACGATCTTCCACTCGCTGCGACAGTCCCCGACCGGGTCGATGGCCTTCTGCCCATAGGCCCAGAAGCGGACCTCACTGGATGTAAGCGTATGGAACTGTTCCTTCTCGTAGAAGAAAGCCGCCGGCAGCACAATATCTGAATAGAGCGCTGTGGTGCTCCACCGGAAGTCAACGGTAATCACCTTGCCCAGCTTCGGCCACAGCTCCTCAAGCAGTGTCCTGGTGCCGCCACGCAGCCTGCGTAGGGGGTTGTTGCCCATGATGAACAGGACCTTGGGCTCCACCGATGGGCCGGGTCTGACAAAGCCCTCCCACCAACCGGCATGGAGGGCCTCATCCACGTATTCAGACACCTTGCGGGGAAGACCCATCTCCTCAGAGGGCATGGAGTCCCAGACCTTCTTGTAGCCGCAATGATAATACCAGAAGAAGAATGGCGGCACGGTGGGGGTATACAGCTTTGCCTGGATCATGCTGGAGCGTATGGAGAGTTCTTCCGCCGTCGGGTTTGGTTTGTTTATGATCCGGCGGGCCAGGCCCTCGGAACCCCCGCCACCTCCACCGAAGGGCACACCCGGATCAGGTATGACACCCCAACTCCCGATGCCGCTGCCGGGCCGGCCCCAGTTTCCTGTCAGAGCGAGCAGGAGGCACATGGAGCGTTCGATCAGGTCCCCGTGGAATACCTTTGGAGTGTTGAGCCCGGCCAGGATGTTGGTAGGCCGGGTGGCCACCTTCTTCGCCAGCTCCTCAACAACGTCAGGATGAAGCCCGGTGATCTCCTTCACCCTCCCCGGGGGATAGCCGTCGCGCAGTTTCCCTACCAGCAGGGAAAACACGGTCTTCACCCCAACTTGAGTCCCATCTTTCAGATGAACATCGCGGACGGCATCGAGATCGGGCTCGATGGCGCCTAGGTCCAATGTGTCTTGAGGGGCTTTGACAAGGGAGCCGTGGGTGTCCCAGATGTAGAAGACCTCATCGCTTGCCCCATCCTCGATGTCTGACTCTCGCAGGAAACGGCGTGTATCATCCCGAACCAGTAGGGGCAAGTCGGTTTGAGTCTTGATGAACTCCCGGTCCTCCAGCCCCTTCTCCAGGATCACCCGGCACATTCCCAAGGCTAGAGCGGCGTCGGTGGCCGCGCGGACCGGCACGTACTGATCGGCATGAACACAAGAGGGGCTGTAGTCCGGAGCTATAACCACCAGTTCGCCGCCTTTGTACCTGTTCTCGCTGAGGAAATGGTAGCCTGGAATTCGGGTGTATACGGGGTTCATGTGCCACACCAGGTTCAACCCCGCCTTGAACAACGTGTCCTGAGTGCCGGCATGATGGTACTTGCCGAACGTCATATACTGGCCGATGCTGATGTCGCTGAACTCCCCCACCGCATCCAGCGCGCAACCACCGAGCGCGTTGATAAGCTGTACGATCGGCGCCCTTGCCTGAAAGCTTCCACCTTGAGCAGGTGTTTCCAGCACAATGGACTGCGGGTTCTCCATCATCGCATCCACGAGGGCGTCGGCGATCTCCCGATAGGCTTCCTCCCAAGAGATGGGCTTCCACTGCCCGGACCCACGCGCGCCCATCTGTTTCATGGGTTGAAGGACCCGCTCCTTCCCGTAGGTCACCGCGGAGTACATGCAGCCCTTGTTGCAACCTCGGGGATTCCAGTCGGGTGTGGAAGGGTCCACGACGGGGTATCTTCCCGTCTGCTCTTCCCGGACAACTTTGCCGTCTCTGATATAAGCCACAAAGGAGCAGTTGCCGGGATAGCAGTCTTGGGGATGGGTTACCCTGGCCGTGCGGTCCCAGGACCAGGTGTCCCGATACTTCTGCTCCCACGCCCTGTCACCCATCTGCATTACCGGTCACCTTCTTGCGGGGGGGCTTTGCCTCGTCGGGGGCCTTTAGGAAAGGAGCGAAGAAATCATCCGGCCATCTCCAGCCGATGAGAATGTCCATAAGGGAGGAGCTGCTGCCCTTCCTCATCTTTTGCCGCTCTTCTCTCAGGGTATTGAGCGCCCCTTCCACACCGTCTCCGAAGAGGCTCTTCAAATAATCCAGAGGTATTCTGGGCACACCCGTAGGCCGCCCCTCCTCATCCAGACGGGATGAGGATAGGATTGGAATGTAGAACACATTGGGCCCGGTGCCGAACTTGGGATGCAGTGGGAGGGCCACTTTCCACTCCCTCAGCTTGTACACGGTGCTCTCCGGGTCGCCCACGTAGCCGTAGAAGCGCGCCCTGGCTGGGCAATGCCGGGCGCAGGCCGGCGCCACTCCCAACTCGACGCGCGGATAGCAGCCGATGCACTTCTGGGCTACGCTCTCCCTGGGGTTGAAATATATCACCTTGTAAGGGCAGGCCTCCGTGCAGAAACGGTACCCCTCACACTTCTCCTCATTGATGAGGACGATTCCGTCCTCTTCCCTCTTGTAGATGGCGTCCCTGGGGCAGGCCTCAAGGCAGGCCGGCCTGTCGCAGTGGTTGCACAGCCGGGCGAGGTAAAAGAAGAAGGAGTTGGGGTGCTCACCAGCGCCCCTGTCCTCGTCCCAGTTGTACATCCAGCTGGGACGGGCATCGGGGGCCGTGGTGCGCCGGCCTTCGCCGGAGCGGGCGACTTCCTCACCGGCCGGGAGTCCCACGTACGCACCGAACTCCTCATCTTCAGGAAGTCGTGACGGACGTGGTTTGCCTGCTCCCAAGCGCCG
>CAYOAF010000157.1:0-18462 GCA_964401855.1 uncultured Dehalococcoidia bacterium | reverse complement strand
CTTTGCCACCCTCAGGGGCGGGATCACCACGGTATACAGCTTCATGTCCATGGGCGTGCCGGTGTTTGCCGGCTGGGTGTTCGATACTACCGACAGCTATTACTGGGCCCTCATCCCCATCGTTGGCATGTATCTGGCGGCGGCTGTCCTGTTCTGGGGTCTGCCCAGGCCCCGAACCCCCAGCCGGGAGGCAGACCCCATGGCGGGAGACGCCTCCACCGCGGGCCGGCTTGCCCCAGGAACAAGAATTGATCGAGAATTTGGTTGACGGGGGAAGTCCCCCTGATCCCCCTTTAGCAAAAGGGGACTTTAGGAGGCTTTCTCGCCACACGGTCCAACAAACCGCATCCAGGCATCCACGACCGCAAACGCGGCATCCCCTTTCGTAAAGGGGGACCGGAGGGGGATTTCGCCGGAGACCTGCTCCAGGACACGTCAACCCTCAGCAGCCGGTGATGCTGTGACAGAGCCGTCCGGGATGGTAAAGTAGCCGGGTGAGTGGGGGCGGGCGAGTCGGGCCGGGCCGGTGCGGCGGTGGGGAAAGGAGTCTTCAAAACGACGGAGGTCCCATATGTTTGACCCCGGTTTCCCGATCAACACGTTCACGGTCCTGGGACGCTGCCGCCGGACCCGCCGGCTTGGCGTCGCGACGACCACCCGGGAGATGGCGGTGGGCTCCCGAGTGCCAAATGTGAAAGCCCATGTGGGCGCAATCGCGACCCAGGCGAGCTCCGACCCACGGCTGGGGCCCCTGGGCTTGCAACTGCTTGGATTGGGGTTCACCGCCACCCGGGTCATGTCCGAACTGGAGGCCAACGACCCCCACATCGAGCGGCGGCAGCTGGGGATAGTGGACAGTTGGGGTACCGCGATGGCGCGGACCGGCATTCACAACAGTGACTGGGCCGGACACATCATCGGCGACGGATACATCGCGATGGGGAACAACCTGAAGGGCGAGCACGTCGCCCAAGCGATGGCCGCCGCGTTGGAGGGCTCCTTTGACCTGGACCTGGAGGTGCGTCTGCTTCGTGGACTCGAGGCGGGCACTGCCGCCGGAGGACAGCACGGGGGCCAGCGCAGCGCGGCGTTGATTGTGTATGAGACCGAGTCCTATCCGCTGTTGTCTTTGAGGGTTGACGACCACTCGGAACCGGTGGCGGATCTGCGCCGGATATTCGACAAGTTCCACCCTCTGCTGCCGTACTATCGCCGGCGGCCCATCGACCCGGACCTCCCCAAGGTGTACGACTGGGCGAAACAGCAGGGCCTGGAGTTCTAACGCCGCGTGGCCGGGGGACCGCGTTTCGCCGGCGATGGGGCCGGCAAACGTCTCCAGTGTGCTGTCCTCTACATCGGCAAAATCGGGCGACATTCTGTACCCGCGATCGTCTGCCCAGCGAAGGCCGGAATCCAGAGAAGTGCCAACTGGATTCCGGCCTTCGCTGGGCAGACGGACCGGGTATCAAGCCACTTACGAGACACCAGACTATGGAGTCAACTCGGCCATCGTCCGGCCCATCTCCGAGGCATCGTAGCCGCCGAGCCCTCCGACCAGCGCCTGGAAGCCGGTGCTGCGTATGATCTCCAGCATCGGTTGAAGCAAGGGCGACTCGTAATGCTCCCGGGGAATCACCAGGTCGTAGCGCTCCTTGAGCAGAGGCACGAAGTCCAGACCCAGGGCCCGGGCCGCCGCCAGAATCCCCAGGCCCGTGTCGGCCGTCCCGCTGGCCACCGCGGCCGCGACGCCGGTGTGGGTGAACTCTTCCCGCTCGTAACCGTTGATGGCTGAGGGGTCGATGCCGCCGCGCCGCAGCTCGTAGTCCAGCAGCACCCGAGTGCCGGACCCCCGCTGGCGGTTGATGAAGGCGACGTCGCCCCGCGCCAGGTCGTTCAGGCTGGTGATGCCCTTCGGGTTTCCCGCCGCCACCAGGAGCCCCTGCTGACGGTAGACCAGGTTGACCAACACGACCGGTACAGCGGACAGCACCTGCCGGATATACGATACGTTGTATTCCCCCGTCTCCTCGTCCAAGAGGTGGGACCCCGCCAGGTGGGCCTCTCCGCGCTGGAGCGACATCAAGCCGCCCAGGCTGCCCACGTTGGACGAAGAGAGACTGGCCCGAGGGTCGACACGGCGCAACTCGCTGGCCAGCAGGTCCAGGGTCAGGTCGTGGCTGCCGATGGCCACGATTGTGTTGTCGATCTGCCGCTGATGGCGAAAGAGATCAACATCCACCTGTTCTCCGGCAGCGATACCCTCCGAAAACCGGGGCACCCGGACCATGCCGTCGGCTCGCACCATGGACATCATGACGCCGGCTCCCCGGGTCAGGGGCGTCGCCACGTAACGGCCGCCAACGTTGCCCACCGTGACGCGCAGGAACTCGTCCTGCCCCAGCGCCGAGAACACCTTGCGAGTAAGCGCCGCCGATATGCTGGGCCTCGGCAGGTCGGCCACTCCCAACATCCGCAGGACCAGCGGCCTCACCAAGAGTTCCATGGTGAGCACGCACGAGACGGGGTATCCCGGAATACCAATCACCGGTTTGCCTTCTGCCACGCCCAGGACCACCGGGTGCCCCGGCCTGATGGCGATGCCGTGCACCAGCAACTCTCCGACGGACTCGACCACCGCCGAGGTGTAGTCGTGAGAGCCTGCCGAGGAACCGGCGTTCAAGACTACCGCATCGTAAGTTTCCAGGGCGTCCTTGACCGCGCCGCGAATGGCCTCGAACTCGTCACGGACTATGGGGAGCCGGGTGGCGACGCCGCCCCATTCGTTCACCAAGCGGGCCATGACCAGGGAGTTGGACTCGATGATGTTGCCGGACTTGAACGGCTCGCCAACCGGCACCAGCTCCGAGCCGGTGGGAATGATGGCCACCCGTGGGCGGCGGCGGACCAGCACGGCGCTCAGGCCCGCCGCGGCCATGGCGCCCAGGTCCGCGGCGCGTATCGAGTGGTTTTCCGTCAGCACCACCTCGGTGGCCACCAGGTCCTCTCCCAGGGGACGCACGTGCTGCCAGGGAGCTACCGGGCTGATGATTTCGATCTGGTCATCGCCAATCCGCTGGATATCCTCGATCATGATGACGGCGTTGAACTGGGGAGGAAGGGGGGTTCCCGTGTCGATCCACGACGCCTGCCCGCCCAGCGCCAGGCGGACCGGAACGGTCTTGGTGGCGCCGTTGGTGTCCGCCGCCCGTACCGCGGCCCCGTCCATGGCCGCCGAGTGATAGAAGGGCGACGAGGCCTTGGCCAGGACCGGACCACCGGTGACCCTGCCCGCCGACTCCTCTATCGAGACCTCCTCCGCCGGAAGCGGGTGCGCGGACCTCGTCCGTTCCAAGGCGCCGAAGAGCCTGGAACGCGCCTCGTCCAGCGGGATATCTTCCAGATAGACCTTACGTTGCATCGCCTCTCACCAATCCATGAGTCGACGGCCAAACTATGCGGGGGCCAAGCCGCCTGCTTGGTCCCTCTTTCTCATTGGTCCCCCTTTTTCAAAGGGGGATTTTATCCTGCTGTGCAGCCATTGGTTATGTCAAGCAGCCCGAGCAAGGGGCATCAGTTCAAAAGCCGTGGTTCAGAAGAGGGTGACGGTAACCCGTTCCCCTTCCGGCAACCCATGCTTGTCCAAGGGGACCTGCACCGTGCCGTCCGCCTTGATCATCGTCATTATCAGGTTGGATTCCCCAAAGATCGGCACCGCCCACCGCTGTCCGTCGCGCTCCTCCAACCTCACCTGCACGTAATCTTCACGGCCGGTGGTGGACGCCACATTTCGGGCCAACAAGGCTTCGACGGTGGACCGGGCCGGAGGATTGGCGCAGCCGGCCAGCAGGTACAGCGCCGGGGTGACCAGCAGGTCGAATATCACCATCGCGGAAACCGGGTTGCCCGGCAGGCCGACCACGGGCTTCCCCGCCGCGACCGCCAGAATCGTCGGCTTGCCCGGCCTGGTGGCCACGCCGTGGACCAGGATGCCCGGCTCGCCCAGACCGGTGATGACCCCGGCGGTAAGGTCCCGCACGCTCACCGAGCTTCCAGCGGTAATTATCACCACGTCCGCACCCTTCAGGGCCCGCTCGGCTGCTTCCGTCAGCGCCTGCCGGTTGTCGGGAATGATGCCCAGAGACCAGGGGACACCGCCCGCCTGCCTGATTTGCGCGGAGAGGGTGTGGGTGTTGATGTCCCGGACCTGGCCCGGCCCGATTTCCGCCTCCGGCGGCACGATCTCATCTCCGGTGGAGATGACCGCCACCACCGGCCGGGGCGCCACATCTATCTCCGTTACACCAGCCCCCATCAGGCCGCCCAGGTCTTGGGGCCGCAGCCAGTGTCCCGCCGGCACCAGTAAGTCTCCACGGCTCAGGTCCTCTCCCACCTGAATGACGTTTTCTCCCGGGGCGACGGGCCGGACAACCTCGATAGTCGCGGCGTCCACCTGCTGAGTGTTCTCCACCATGACAACCGCGTCAGCCCCGGCGGGCAGCATACCGCCCGTGTGCTCGATGGCCGCCTGGCCCGCGGATACGGTGACGTCCGATTGACGTCCCATGAGTACCTCGCCGATCACATTGAGATAGGCTGGGATCCCCTCCGTCGCGCCGTAGGTATCGGCCGCCCGGACCGCGTACCCGTCCATGGTGGAGCGGGGGAAAGCGGGCAGGTCCGAGGGCGAATGCACGTCCCGGCGGGTGATCCGGTCCAGGGCATCGGCCACAGCCACCCTCCCCAGGGTGGTGTTGGGGCTGAGATGGCTGTAGAAAATTCGCCTCGCCTCCTCCGGCGTGACGACGTTGAACAGCTCCGGCAAAGGTCAACCTCCGGCCAGTTGGCGGGCAGGGGCATCGCCCCCATGGGGCCCCCGGCCGCCCGCGATCCGCTGGGACCGAGGACGATCAAAAGGGTCTCCGCAAGGTAATCATATACTTTCCCCATTCCGGAATCCACTGTGCCGCCGCCAATCGTAAGGGCATACAACGTCTAGCTGCGCTCCATCCTCGATGCGGATATGAGACCGCTTTGTTGACACAACCAGCGCTGTTCTCGATAATTGGGGCCAATGGACGATTTGGAATGGTGTTCGAGAATGCGGGTGACTGTAGAATCGTACGGCTTGTTGAAGGGTCTGATCGCAGACGAGCGACGTAGGGTAGACATAGACATCGAGCAGAACGCCACGGTCCTGGAGGTGTTGCGCAAGGCGGGCGTCCAAGTGGAGTTGCCCTGGAACGCCAGCCTGAACGGAACGATTGCCGATCCCTTGGACCTGGTGCCCGAGGGGTCTTTGATTCTAGTTTTTCCTCCAATAGCGGGGGGGAGTTAGACCAGCCACTAGGTAGCCAGAGGAGGGCACGCACATGGTACAGGGCGTCACCGGCAAGATTTTGAGGGTCAACCTGACCGACCACCGGGTTTCCGTGGATGAACCGGACGAGCTTTTCTATCGAAGATACCTGGGCGGCGCCGGTTTTGTTGGCTATTACCTGTTGAATGAGATGGAGGCCGGCACCGATCCGCTTTCGCCGGATAACATCCTCATCTTTGCCCTCGGCCCGATGACCGGCGCGCCGGTACCCGGAGGCGCGCGCAACTGCATAGGAGCGAAATCACCGTTGACCGGCGGCCTGGCCAAGAGCGAGGTCGGCGGCTTTTTCGGCTTCGAGCTGAAACGCGCCGGCTACGATTCCCTCATCGTCGAAGGCAGGGCCGGCTCTCCGGTGTACCTGTGGCTCCATGGCGGGGAGGTGGAGATCAAGGACGCCTCCGCCCTGTGGGGAATGACCGTGATGGACGCTCAGGACGCCCTTGAGGCGGAGCTGGGCGAGCGAAATGTCCGCACCGCGACCATCGGGCCGGCCGGGGAGAAGATGGCCGCCATCTCCTGCATCATCACCGACCTGCGGAACGCGGCGGGGCGCGGCGGCCTGGGGGCGGTGATGGGGTCCAAGAACTTGAAACTGGTGGCGGTGAAGGGGCGCAACGCGCCGAAGCCGGCCCACCCCGGCCAGCTTCGGGAGAAGGCCCTGTACATGAATCACAACTATATGAACATCGGCGCGGCGGCCGCCTTTCACGAGCTGGGCACCGGTTCGGCCGGGAACATGGTCGGCGGCAACTCCATAGGCAACCTCCCGGTGCGCAACTGGGGCGATGGCTCCTTCGAAGAGGTGGAGAAGATCACCGCGGACACCATCAAGGAAACGGTGAGGGTCGGCATGGACGCGTGCCCAGCCTGCCAGATCCGCTGCAAGAAGGCCGTCGAGTTGGAGAACGCATCCTACAAGGTCGACCGCCGGAACGGCGGCCCGGAGTATGAGACGCTGGCCGCCCTGGGCTCGTTCCTGGGGATCGACGACCTGGACGCCATCTGCCGGGGCAACGAACTCTGCAGCCTGTACTCGCTGGACACCATCTCCGCCGGCGGCGCCATCGCCTTCGCCATGGAGTGCTTCGAGAAGGAGATACTGACGCCCGAAGACACTGGCGGGATCGATCTCCGCTTCGGCAACGCCGAAGCCATGCTTGAAGTGCTCGAGCTCATCAACAAGCGGGAGGGCATCGGTGACATCCTAGCCGACGGGAGCAAGAAGGCCGCCCAGCGCATCGGCCGCGGCGCCGAAGAGTACGCAATGCAGGTCAAGGGCCTGGAGTTCGGGATGCACGAGCCCCGGCTGAAACAGGGACTCGGCCTCATCTACTCGGTGGCCGCCCACGGCGCCGACCATATGGCGGGCCTCCACGACACCATGTTCACCAAGGAGGGCTCCTCAATGGACTTGGTGCGCCAGCTGGGCGTCATGGACCCCCTGCCGTCGACGGACCTCAGCGCGGCCAAGGTGGCCATGGTGAAGAGCCAACACCTGTGGAGGATGTTCGGAGACTCCCTGGTGATGTGTCACTTCGTGCCCTGGACGCTCCACGAGCAGGTAGAGATGCTGCGGGCAATGACCGGCTGGGAGTTTTCGGCAGTCGAAGCCCTTAGGGTTGGGGAGCGCGTGGCGACCATGGGCCGGGCCTTCAACCTGCGTGAAGGGCTCACCGCAGCCGACGACGCCCTCCCCAAGCGGTTCTTCTCCCCCACACCCCGGGGCGCCCTCAAGAACACCGCCATTGACCCGGGGGAGATGGAACGGGCCATCCACACCTTCTACGAAATGATGGGCTGGGACCCGGAGACCGGAGCGCCGACCGAGGAGAAGCTGGTGGAACTCGGCATCGGCTGGGTTTCCTCCCAAGTTGCCGCGGCGCGATAACCCACCCACGACAACGCGGCCCAGAGAGGACTATACTTCGACAGGCACAGGACGAACGGTGGTGCAACCCGCCCCCGTTCGCGGTGAGCCTGTCGAACATTTTCTGGCAGGAATTTCGTTAGAGGAGCGGGCCGGGAGGAGAATCCTCCCACCTCCCTTTTTACAAGGCAATTATCCCCTTATTGCACGGCGGCGAGGTTTGATCACTCTTGTCGTTCTGCTATAATATAGTCGTGTAAATGCGCCGTTTAGGGTTGATGCGAGGGTTACTGCTTGCCGCCATCCGGAAAGCCTCCGCTGTCGTATTTCAATGGTCTTACCAGGAGGTGCCTATGGACATTCAAGGTTTGAGTAGTGTGGTAGTGGACGTTCTAAAAACCACGGCAGCATCAAAGGCAGCAGCAGCCCTCTCGATCGCCTAACAATTATTCCAGGAAGCGATAAGAAGAACCTGTTCCGCCCCAGCTTTGAAGACGGGGAGTTCCAGGACAAGACCATCGAGTGAAAACGTCTGATTGAAACACGGCTCGCCCGCGCCGCAGCCTTCGCGGTGGGTTGCTCCCGCCTAGGTCCGCCGGACCGTGGCCGCCGCCAGCGCCAGTAGCGCCACGGCATAGCCCCCCAACACCGCCATCTTCCGCCACACCCCGGCGAGGGTCTCCCCCGTCAGCATGATCTCCCGGAGGCCTTCCACGGCGTACGTCAGCGGCAGCACCTTGGATACGGCCTGGAAGTAGCCGGGGAGTTCCTCGACGGGCAGGATTACTCCGGAGAGAAATATCTGGGGCGACAGCACGATGGGGATGAACTGCACCACCTGGAACTCGTTCCTGGCAAAGGTTGAGATGAATATACCCAGGCTCACGGCGACGACGGTGAGCACCATTAGCAGCACGAATATCTGCCAGAGCGCGCCTTGGTATTCGATCTGCAGTGCGAATATGGTGAACAGGAGTATGACCAGCGATTGCAGGGACGCAAACAGCAGAAATCCGATCAAGTAGCCCACCAGGATGTTCGCCCGGCTCACCGGGGTGGTCAGCAGCCGCTCCAGGGTGCCCTGGGCTCGCTCCCGAAGGAAGCTCACACCGGTCAGGATGAAGGTGAAGAACATCGCGAAGACGCCGATGAGGGCGGGCGCGACCCGGTCCAGGACGCCACGCTGGTCGGCAAAGCTGAATCCCACCAGGGACATCACCACGATTGGGGCGACGACTATCAGGGCGATAGACCGGCGGTCGCGCACGATCTGGTTCACGATCCTCAGCGCGATGGCGATGGTGCGATCCGCGTTCACGACGCCACCCCGCCTCTCACGAAGTGCAGGAAAGCATCTTCCAGGCTGGCGTTTGGAACTCCGGTGGAGGCCCGCAGCTCCCCAGGGCTCCCCTGGGCGATGACCCGCCCTTCCTGGATGAACGCCAGCCGGTGACAGTGGGCGGCATCGTCCATGGTGTGACTGGAGATGATCAAGGTTGTGGTGGAAGCCGCCATGTCGCGGAAACGGTCCCAGAAGCCGGCGCGAAGATCCGGGTCCAGGCCCACCGTGGGCTCATCTAGGACCAAGAGGGGTGGACTGTGCACCAGGGCGACGGCAAGGCTGACCCGCTGCCGCATGCCGCCACTGAGGCGAAGGAGCGGCTCCTTACGCCTCTCCGACAACGCTACCCAGTCTATCGCCCTCTGAACCGCCTCCCGTCTCTCCGCCGCATTGGAGAGCCCGTACATGCGGGCGAAGAAATCGATATTCTGCTCGGCCGAGAGTTCCAGGTAGAGCGCACTCAACTGGGGCATGTAGCCGATGCACCGCGCACCCTTCGGCGAGGGACGCTCACCGAACACGCGGACCTCGCCGGACTGCGGCTTCAGCAGGCCCGCCAGTAGCCGCATCAGCGTCGTCTTCCCAGCGCCGTTGGCGCCCAGGACTCCGAATATTTCACCCCTGGAGACCTGCATCGATAGGCCGTCAAGGACCTTCAGCGAGCCGTAGCTGAAATCGACGTTCGTGGCCTCGAAAACGGGCTGTCTGCCCGGGTCATTGGGCCGGTCCATCAGCCTACTGCCCAAGGTCTACGGGTGCGGCTTCGTCGAAACTCTCGACAGAATCGAAACTCACCTGGTACAAGAAAGGATACCTCCGCCTGCTCGGCCCCGGGCTATTCGCGAGGTATGGGCGGCGGCAATGGCCAGGACATTTAGGGGGTCAAAGGTATTCTTGAAACCCTCCGGCAGTGACCCGTCGGGAGTGCCCGGATAGGGAGACTGGCCTTTCACCGGGTACAGTATCCTATCGGTCACCCACAGGCTGTCATATCCCAATTCTTCGGCACGCTCGACCGCTTGAGCAATCGCATCAGGGCCTGCCGCCTGGCCAACATGAGGCAAGAAGAAACCGAGCTTCACTATCCCTTCCTCCCAATCTTGCATACCCGCTTCCGGGCTGGCAGCCTATCCTCCGGCAATGGGGGGGAAGATGGCTGCCCTTTCCTGGTCCTGCAGCACGTAATCGCCCTCTTGGTGACGGCGATCGACAAACGTCTGTTTCGCCTCGGTTGCCGGTATGCCCAGCAGCTCCAAGAGCGCGTCAACGGTGGTCCCATCGGGTACGTCCAACCAGAAGGCGCTGCTTCCACCCCCGCCAGGACGGTACTTCCGAAGGGTCGCAAACAGGGCCACCTCAATCGATATCAACCCGGCTTTCCTCGCCTTTCCGGAGCCTCGCTCGCTAGCTATACACGCTATCCAGCATTGCATCCGGGATGTTGTTCACCTCATTAAGTGGAGGGAGCGGCTCGTCGGACATGAACTCGGGAAGACGGTCATGGGCTCTGGTAAACCCGGCCATTTCGTTGAACCGGCGCTCTTGCCGGAGGATTTCCATCCCAACTCTGTCGATGTCCGTCACCGTCCAGTTCGTGCCCAGCACGCCGTTCACGGTCTCCACCATCCCTTCCATGCCGCTGGGGGTGTCCAGGATGGCAAAGGAAATGAAGAGGCAGTAGCCATAGGTATCGATGAAAGCCGTGGCGGCCTGCATCTTGCGCGAAAGCTCCGCCTTCCCTTCGAGGGCGACC
Source organism: uncultured Dehalococcoidia bacterium (assembly GCA_964401855.1). GTDB lineage: Bacteria > Chloroflexota > Dehalococcoidia > Lucifugimonadales > UBA3495 > CAJWBT01. The sequence goes on along the minus strand of CAYOAF010000157.1, from coordinate 8,123 downwards.
GGATCTTGCTTTCCCCCAACACCCAGAATCTCCTGGGCGTTGGTATATCCCGCCGTGTGGTCCGCGCCCTGGGGGCTTGTGGCGTAGGTAACCCCTAGCCCTTTCACCACCCTGGGCTCGTAGGCCGGCATTCCCTGGCCCTTGACCACGGGCACTCGAGTGACCCCATAGGCGCGACCGGTAAAAGCGGCCCCGTTGCCTAGGATGCGTCCCACCGGCGTGGCCCGGCCCACCTCGTGGAGAAGCTGGATCGCCGCCTTGCTGTCGCCGAAAGACGCCACGCCCGCCTCCATGGCGACTCCCAGCGTGACCCCGGCCTCGATGGTATCCACCCCATAGTCGTTGCAGAGCCGGACCATCTCTGCGATATCGTCCATGTCGTCGACTTCAAGGTTGGGGCCAAGGGCCCAGACCGACTCGTACTCCATCACGGAAACGTGCTCGGTTCCATCGGCATTGGGGTAGATGTTGGAGCATTGGATCACGCAGCCCGGATGACAGGCGTGTCCCGTCTTGCCCACCCCACCCCGGCTGGCTATGGCCTCTGCCAGGGTCTCGCCACTGACCTTGTTGGCCCCTGCGAAAGAACCGCTGCTGAAGTTGCGGGTGGGCAGCCCGCCGGCCTCGCTCATCACGTTTATGAGCACATCGGTACCGAGGGTGTTCAATCCGCCGCCGGGCTTGGTTATGGCGTGGCCACGTAGCGCCTCCAACAGCTTGCGTTCGCCCTGCCGGAGCAGGTCCGGGTCCTTGACCTCTACTCCGGGAGCACCTGCCGGGTCCACCACGATGGCCTTCAGTCTCTTGCTCCCCATGACTGCCCCCAGCCCGCCCCGCCCGGAATAGCGGCTGGCCCGTCCCTCGGCATCGCAGAAGCAGATCCCGGCCATCGTCATCCGGTTCTCTCCGGTGGGCCCAATGGTAGCGATGCCGACACTATCCCCGTACCGCTCGAAGAGGGCCTTGTTGACCTCCGACGTGATCTTCCCTACCAGGTCGTCCGCCGGCAGCAGCTCAGCGCCGGCCGTGCTCACCCGGAGCAGCCACCAACCCTCCGCGGGCTGGTCCTCGACGATAATTGCCCTGATCCGCAACCTGCCCAGCATCTGAGAAACCGGGGTGCCCGCGTTGCTCTCCTTGGTCCCCCCGGTCAGAGGCGACTTGGCGCCGGCGGAAATGCGACCGGAACTGGATGCCACGGTCCCAGTAACGATGCCCGGAGAAAAAACCAGCTTGTTGTTGGGGCCCAAGGGATGGCAGCCTGGTGGAATCTCGTCCATGACCACCTGAGCGGTGAGGCCGCGGCCTCCCAGCATCTCCCATTTGGCGGGGATTGCCTGCTCCGTCACCGTCTGTTTCGCCATGTTGACCCGTATGATTTTCGCCACAGTGCACCTCCTAACTGATCTTTACCAGTTGCCGCACGAAGTCGGTCAACTTGTCAGCACTCAGGTCGCCGAAGCTAAAGGTAACCAACCGACATTATCCAATCAAACCGCGGACGTCCACCGTTGGCAACCCGGATTCTGGAGTTGAGCTGAAATCTGAGAAGGGCCTTTAACCGCCATCCATCGGGTGCATCGAGGGTCTGTACTTAATATATCAGAAGTAGGTGAATCTGTGGGCGGATCATAGCTGACATTCTGCCAAAGGGTTCATGACTCGAAGCGTTGGATGGAGGTTGACTGCTTAGATAGAGGGTGTTAAGGTTCAGCCCATCACCGAAGCACCAACCATTCGGATGCAGCGGATTTCATCGGGGAAATGTCTGTTCAGATTGCTCGCCTGCCTCACCGCGCTGGTCGCACTCTGGGCATGCAACACTTCCCCGCAGACCCTCATAGTGGCTACGACCACCAGTACCGCCGACTCCGGCCTTCTTGACGATATCCTGCCGCCTTTCGAAGACGAGACGGAGGCAACTGTACAAGTCCTGGCAGTGGGCACCGGCCAGGCCATCGCCATCGGCGAACGCGGCGATGCTGACATCATCCTGATTCATGACCGGGACCGGGAAGAACGCTTCGTCGCCGAAGGTTGGGGCGCGCTGCGTAAAGATGTGATGTATAATGACTTCGTTGTCGCCGGGCCCGTACACGACCCCGCTGGCGTTTCCACCGCGGCCGGTGCCGCTCAGGCGTTTGCTTGGATAGCGCAGGGGGGAGTGAACAACAAGTTGGTCTTTGTTTCGCGCGCCGACCAGTCTGGAACTCACTCAAAAGAGCTTCGGGTCTGGCAGCAGGCAGGTATCGATCCCACCGGGGTTTGGTACAAGACCACCGGCCAGGGAATGGGTGACACCTTGACCGTTGCCAATGAGTTCCAGGCATACACCCTTTCCGACCGGGCGACGTACCTGGCGCGACAGGACCGGTTGGACCTCAAGATCCTACTGGAGGGAGACTCTTCGCTTGTCAACCCATACGTAGTGATCCCGGTGAACCTTGAGCGCCACCCCAAAGTCAACCATGAGATGGCTCTGGCGTTCGTGGAGTACATTACCAGGTACGAGACCCAGGAACGCATCGCCACTTTCGGCTTGGAAACCTATGGTCATCCCCTGTTCTACCCCAACAGCGTGGAGTGGAAGGCCGGGCGGTAGCACTTCTTGAGGCGACGGGCCCATTGACCGAATAAGGATAGGGGCTTCACCGCCATTTGATCGCGTCGGCGCAGGCTAACCCGTTTGAACTCATTTAATCTGACAGACATCCTGTATATTGTGCTGGTTTCACTGGAGGTCTCCGGCAGTGCGCTCTTGATAAGCGGCGCCATAGGGATACCGGTCGGGGTCTGGCTGGGGTTTCGCCGCTTCGTGGCAAGACGGCTGGCCATCGCATTTGTCTATGCGGGTATGGGGTTCCCCCCGGTGGTGGTCGGCCTGCTCGTTTACCTACTGCTATCCCGCAGCGGCCCCCTGGGCGGGTTGGGCTGGCTGTACACTGCGAAGGCCATGGTCGTGGCCCAGGTTATCATCGCGTTTCCCATCATCACCGTTTTTACCATGGCGGCAGTCATGGGCGTGGGCGAAGCCGTTCGACGACAGGCGGCTACCCTCGGCGCCAATGACTTTCAGACCACCCTCGTGGTCCTGCGTGAGGCGCGAGTGGGGGTCCTGGTCGCGCTTCTCGCGGGCCTTGGCAGCATTGTTTCTGAGGTGGGGGCCGTGATGATGGTAGGAGGCAACCTCAAGGGCTCAACCCAGGTGCTCACGACCGCCATCGTCCAGTCAACCCGAATGGGTTTCTTCGAGCAGGCGATCGTTCTGGGGGCCATCTTGCTTGCCCTTTCCTTTTTGGTGAGTCTTACCTGGATAGCCTTGCAGGGACGCAGTTTGGTCGAACGATGAACGGCACAGAGTATCGCCTGGAAGGGCTCGGCAAGGTCTATGGCAAACGGGAGGTGTGCCACGTCGAGCACTTGGAGGTTCCACGCGGCTCGATCACGGTGCTGATGGGGCCGAACGGCGCCGGGAAGAGCACGCTTCTAAGAATGATGGGGTTCCTCGAACCGCCTACCACGGGAAAGGTGGTCTTCGGAGACACCACGTTCTTTAACGGGAAGCTACCTCCTTTGGAGGTCCGCCGAAGGGTGACGATGGTCTTCCAGACGCCGGTGTTCTTCAGGGGTTCGGTGGAGCAAAACGTGGCCTACGGCCTGCAACTCCGGGGCGGGGCGAACGTCGAAGCCAGGGTCCAGGCGACCCTCAAAGCCCTGAACCTATCCCACCTGGCAAAAGCGAGGGTGGGTTCATTGTCTGCCGGGGAGGCCCAGAGAGTTGCCGTCGCACGGGCGCTGATATTTGAGCCAAGGGTTGTGCTGCTGGACGAGCCCACAGCCAACCTCGACCCACAGAGTGTAGCCTTGGTGGAGGCCTTGATTGCCCAGGCTGTAAACCAGCGCGGGACCACCGTTGTCCTGGTGACACAGGATGTCTTTCAGGCGGAGCGATTGGCCAACGAAGTGGCCTTTATGTTGGATGGCAGGCTGATAGAGGTTGGCCCGGCGGAAAGTATCTTTGCCCTTGCTGAAGACCAGCGAACCCGGGCCTTCGTTCGCGGGGAAATGGTTCATTGACCCTGCTGGGCCGTGAACAGGTCACCAGCAAGGAGTAAATCCCCCTCAGTCCCCCTTTGCTAACTGGGATTTGGCCCATCGATCAAATCTTGCTGTCTATTCAAGGGGTCAGTAGAATCCCGGCGCCGGGAGCCGGGCGCACAGCAACGGTCTGCCGCGTGGTGTGAGCCCCGCGGCGGCCGGAAAGGATGAAAGGGTGGCAGACCCACGGGTTGAGCGCTTATCTCTGTGGCGCGAATTGAGCCTCCGGGTACGAAAGCCGCCGGAGCGAGGCCGGCGGGGAGACGACCCGTGGCGCGAGCGGGCAGCCAGGTTCGAAGCGTCCGCCAGGAGACGCCGGGGCGGCGAGCGGGACGTTCTGGTGAATGCGCTGGCGGACCTGCTGCGCCCGGTTGATTCCCTCGTCGACATCGGCGCAGGCATCGGCCGATGGGCCGTTCCCCTGGCCCGGGTCGTGGAAAGAGTAACCGCCCTGGAGCCGTCCTCAGCCATGCTCGCCCTGCTCAAGGAGAAAGCAGCAGCCTTCACCAACATCACTATCTTGGGGTCCACTTGGGAGGATGCGGCGGTTGAGGCACACGATGTGGCCTTTTGCTCTCACGCCATGTACTCAAGCCCCAACCTGGCGGCCTTCGTCTCCAAGATGGAGCGGGTGGCGCGAAGGCTCTGCGCGATGGTCCTGAGGGTGCCGAGCCACGACGGGGTTGTTGGCGAGCTGGCCCAGCGCATCCACGGGCGGTGGCACGACAGTCCCAACTTCGTCCTGGCCTACAACATCCTTCTCGACGCGGGCATCCACCCCGAGGTCTTGATGGAGCCGGAGGCACGGTGCTGGACCGACGAGACGTTCGACGGCGCGGTGGCCCGGGCCAAGCGGCATCTTCGCCTGGGGGAGTCCACCGCCTACGACGATACCATCCGCGCCGTGCTCAACCAGCGGCTCGTGGCGCGGGAGGGGCAATGGGTATGGCCGGACGGCATGCGCTCCGCCCTGGTCTGGTGGGGCCCCAAGAGGACGTGAAGCCGGGCCGGTTCACGCCGCAAGGCCGCCCCGGCATTCCCTTGGCCTCGCCAGGTCTAGCGGCTCGTAAGTGGCTTGATCCCCGGACCGTCATCCCGGAGAGGGCCGGGCTCCGGCCGGCGCTTCCCTGGATTCCGGCCTTCGCCGGAAAGACGGTCGCGGGGATGCAATGTCGCACCACCTCCCGGGTGTGAGGCCATCTACAAGACAGCGCACCAGTCCTCAGTCAACTTGGGTCTTACAGAATGTCATTCCGGGGAGCGAAGCGACGAGGAACCCATTGTCACGCTGAGATTCTTCGCTTCGCTCTGAATGACAGGTATCAACGTTAGGTTGACAGTACGCTAGCTCTGGGATGCCTCTTTGGGCACCAGTTGATACTGGATCTCCCAGATCGCGTTCTCGTTGAGGATTTGCAGCATCATCTCCAGCTGCTCCCGGCTCCACCGCACCCGGCGGAAGCTGTCCGCGTGAAGGCACATCCGCGGCGGGCTCTCAGAGGTCCCCAACGCGGCATCCTCCAGGTTGGCTCCCTCCAGCTGCGCCTGGTGAAAGTTAGCGCCCTCCAGTTTGGAGCCCCGAAGGTCGGCGCAACAGAGGTTGGCAAACCGGAAAACGGCCTTGGTGCAGTCGGCGTCGCGGAGGCAGGCGTTCGTGAGTTTGACCCCGGCGAGGGGTGCTCCCGTCAGATCGCATCCGGTTAGGTCGGCGTCGGACAGGTCCACCTCGGCCCTGGGATCCCGGTCTCGAATGCGCTGGAACTCCGCTTTGTCGCTACGGAGGATCGCTACAAGCTCGCTCTTCTCCAAGGCACACCTCCTGGTCGAAATCACCCTGGCCGTTTCCTGCCGAAGCGCCCGGCCGCGGTCACGGTCACCGGGCAACTAATGCGGGAGAGGCCGCTGGTTCACGCGCTGGGCTGGTGCTGCCGACGCCACGGGAAACCGCCGACGGTGTCGAGTGTAGTCGGCATCCAGCTGGCAGTCAAGCCGCCACACCGGCAAGGCTGCCAGGCGCAGCCCGCAAGAATCTCCAAGCGGACAAGGGGTCTCCTCCGACATTACCATCGCTCCATGATAGAATGCACGGGCCCTGGTATCGATGTGACCGGCCCTCAGATCAGAAGAAGCAGGCCCCGGACCGATCTGCCAGGGAGGCGGTCCCGGAGCCTGCACCGGCCGCCTCGGCCTTCGATCGAGTGAATTGGGAGCCTTCTTCTCCCGAAACGGCGCCGCGATGCGCCGGGTAAATCCAGCGGCGCCACGGCGCCACCTGTATCTGTCTCACGACCATGGACCCCATTCCGCCGGAGGGACGGGGGCTACTTGCCCAAGGGGTAATGGGGCAACTCGATTCAATTGAAACTGACCAACAGACTTCATAAGGCAACGCACTCCCTCGCAATCCTGCGCCAGCGCAATTTCGGCCTGGTCTGGTCGGCTATTATGCTGATGGGAATGGGCCAGCAGATGGAAATGGTGGTGCTGGGCTGGTTCGTACTCACTCAGACCGACTCCCCTTTCCTGGTGGGACTGGCCGCCTCGGCCCGGATCAGCTTCAACTTCCTGGCCCTGTTCGCCGGGGCCGTCGCCGACAGGATGCCTCGCCAGCGGCTCATGGCGGCATCGTCATTCGCCATGGCGTTTCTGGGCCTGGTGATGCTCACCCTGATACTGAGCGATTTGCTTGAGGTATGGCACATCTTCGCAATAACCCTCGGGGGGGGGCTGGCTAGAATATTCCTAATGCCTGCCGCTCACTCTCTCACGGCCGACAGCGTGACGGAAGACCACATATCCAACGCGGTGGCTTTGACCAACATGGGGATGAACATCACACTCATCATCGGACCGTTTCTCGGCGGCCGCCTGTTTGAAGTACGCGGTCCGGAGGGAGCCTATGCCCTCATAGCCATCTTCTATTTCGCGAGCGGGATAACCTCACTGCTGGTTAGGACCACACGATCAGCTATTTCCGAACGGAGGGAGTCGGTACTCAGCTTGGTGATCCAAGGATTGAAGTATGTGAAGAGTCAGCAGGTGGTCTGGGCTGCCCTGACGGCAGCCGTCATTATCAATCTCACTGGGTTCCCGTTTCATGTCAGCCTCATGCCCATCTTCGCCCGGGATGTTCTGGGCAAGGGGCCGACGGAGTTGGGGATGCTGATGTCGGCCTTTGGCATTGGCGCTCTAATCGGGTCCTTCATCCTGGCCTCGGTCCAAAACCTCAAGAACATCGGCAAGCTCCTAGTATTGGCCGTTGTAGTCTGGCACCTGTCCATGGTGGCGTTCTCCGCGTCGACCTCGTTCCCCGTCTCCCTGGCCATACTGCTGGTCACGGGGATGGCTTTCGCATCGACCCTAGTGCTGATCCTAACCGTTCTGCTGCGGGCGGCGCCGCCCGAGTTACGAGGACGCATCATGGGCCTGCGGGTGCTGGCTATCTACGCCCACTTTTTCGGGAGCCTGAACACCGGCGCCATCGCCGGGGCCTGGGGAGGGCCCGTGACCGCCAACATCAACGCCGCCGCGGGCATCGCCATGATAGGCACATTGGCCTTCCTCGCACCCAAGCTTCGCCGTGCCTAGACCGAGTCGCTCGGAATAGCGGGGATTAGCCCCCTCCATCGGTTTGGAGCGCCAGCGCAGGGGTGTCGGTTCAAGAAGCCCCGCTGTTGCCTCTTCCACTTCCCCCATGTACACTCTGCCCCATGACGGCCTCTCGTAGGAGGTGAAGGCAATGCCCGTTCCAAAGGAGACTCTGGCCCGGATGATCCGTGCCTTTCACGGCTTCGACCTTTCCGAAGCGGAGATGGAGATGATACGGCCCGAATTGGACAGCTACCTCGCTGAGGCGGAAAAGCTTCGAGAGCTGGACCTGTCCGGCGTCATGTCCAGCCGCCTCTTGAAGGTCGATGAAGGAGGTGACGTTGATGGCTGACCTCGAGTTGCTCAGGCTGACCATATCGGAGTTGGCGCCGAAGATTCAGGCCCGGAAGGTGTCTCCGGTGGAAGTCACGGAGGCG
>CAYOAF010000156.1:0-7284 GCA_964401855.1 uncultured Dehalococcoidia bacterium | reverse complement strand
TCCGGGCAGTTATGGCCCGCCACCACCCTCGGGGTGGTCAGGAAAAAGACCCTGTCCGGGGCGCCTCCCCAGCCGGGGACCAGCTCGGCCATCGCGCCGTGGCCGGCGTCTACGAAAAGCACCAGCAGCCCCCCCAGACTCCGACCTGCTGGTAGGTATTCAGGGAGCCGACATTCTGGTGCCCACCTCGCGAATGTCGAGACCCTTGGCAAGTCGCACCATCAGATAGCCGGTGGGCAGGGAGCCCGACAAGTACACTCCCGCGCTTAACGGTATGGCCGGCAGCCAGTCCAAGCTCAGCACCTCCGGGTAGGCGGGTTCGCCGCCCTCATCCACAGCATACAGATTGGCCGATAGAGCATACCCCTGTCCTCCCGGCGTTTGTCAACTCCGGCCCTCCCTGCAAGACCGGCAGGGATTCCTCAACAGCCTCCTTGAACTGGGCTAGTTGCCGGCTGACCAGCCGCTCGTGCTTGGGGTGAACGTACCGCTTGGCCACGAGGACATGTGGCCCTCGATCTGCCCCCCGGTAGGTCAGGCGGGAGGCCCTCGGCGCCGCTTCTGCAAGCTAAAATTCTTCGCCAGTGTGGTGCGATCGACTGTGGGTGTTTGCAGCCATCTCTCAGGCTAGCTATAATGGGCCGCAGGGCCAGCGACGACGTGCCGCAACAGTCCCAAAACAGCAACTGGCAATGCATTGGCGGCAGAAGGAGACCCGCTTGAATTCGTCGCCCAGGCAAGCCGCCACGAGTCCGGCGATTTACTTCTTGTTTCCCTATTCGATGAATCGAAAGATGAGATTGTGAGATGGCTCAGACCAGTCCATATTGTCAACCACACACAACCTCCCAATACTGCCGCAAAGCCAGAGTTATGGAGTTGAGGCGGTATGCGCGCCGGCGGCTGATCGATGTGGCCCGTCGAAGGCAACGACCCGGCGCGGGGAGTTCAGATTCATTCTTACAAAGGCGGACCGCTGTGGTGGAGTTCCCGGACCTAAGGCCGGTTCTGACGACATTGCGGTGGGCCGTCATAGGCGACGTGGCAACACGCCTGTACATGCCCGAGCGGGCCACTCGGAACTTGGACATCGCGGTGCGCCGGGAAGACGGGGAACAAGTGCGGGCCGCCTTGACGGCCTCCGGCTTCCAGTATCAAAGTGATCTTTCGGTTGGAGGCTCCTCTTGGACCAGCCCGTATGGCGCGAAGCTGGATGTAGTAGAAATGGAGGCAACATGGCTCAGCCATGCGCTAAAGGAGGCCCAGCTCAACCGGGATGCCCAGGGGTTGCCGGTGTTGCCCTTGGCGTACCTGGTGCTGATAAGGTTTGAATCGGGTAGGGTCCAGGACCTAACTGACGTGACCCGCATGTTGGGGCAAGCTGGCCTCGGTATGCTTGAGGCAGTCAGGCAGGTCTTCGCTGAGCATCTCCCCGATGAGATGGAAGACCTGGAAAGCCTCATCGTGCTTGGCAAAATGGAGGCGAGCCCTCCATGAGCATAGACTTGGGAACATTTTCGAGCCCGCACATCCCCCGGACCAAGTGGGCGCGAGGAGCAGACACCCGGCTGGCCGGGCACTAGACAGGGGGAAAGGGGAGTGAGTATGGAACAGCTCAAGCAGAACCTGCTAACCATATGTCAGAAGATCGAGTCCGTGGTGGAGCGTCTTTGACCTCGCCGACAAGGAAACCACCATTGCCCGCATGGAGTTGGAAGCGGCCAATCCCGGCTTTTGGGACGACCACCGGCCAGCCCAGCTGAAAATGCAGCAATTGGGCCACCTCAAAGAAACGGTGGCCCTGTGGCGTGGGCTTCAATCGGGTTCAAAGAACCTGCTGGAGTTGACCGACCTGGCCCTGGAGGAGGACGACTACTCCTTACAGGATCAGTTGGAGGCCGAGGCCGGCGACATTACCCGGACCTTGGCGCGAGAAGAGATCAACCTGACACTGTCCGGGCCCTTCGACGACCGGCCGGCCATCGTGACCATCCACGCCGGGGTCGGGGGCACCGACTCTCAGGACTGGGTGGAGGTGCTGCTCCGCATGTACGCCAAGTGGGCGGAGATCCAGTCGCGCCCAGTGCAAATAATGGACCTCTCTTACGGAGATGAAGCGGGCCTCCGCAACGCCACCCTGGAGGTAGGGGGCCGTCATGCTTTCGGCTACGCCAGTGCCGAGCGGGGTGTCCATCGGCTGGTCCGCCTGTCGCCTTTCGATCCCAACCATCTGCGGCACACCTCTTTTGCCGTAGTCGAGGTGATACCGGTTGCGGATGAGGAGACCGAGGTAACAGTGCGGCCCGAAGACTTGAAGCTGGACTTCTTCCGGGCCAGCGGTCCGGGAGGACAAAACGTGCAAAAAGTGGCTTCCGCGGTCCGCCTGACCCATGTTCCATCAGGCATCGTTATAAGCTGCCAAAATGAGCGGTCCCAGCACCAGAACCGGGAGTTTGCCATGCGCATCCTGAGGGCAAAGCTCTTGGCGCGGCAGAACGAGGAGCGGGCCGAGGAACTGGCGAAACTCCGGGGCAAGAGGGTCAGCCCGGAGTGGGGCAACCAGATTCGCAGCTACGTGCTACACCCGTACAAGTCGGTGAAAGACCACCGGACCAACCACCAGAGCACCAATCCGGATGCAGTGCTCGCCGGGTACCTGGATGATTTCATCCAGGCATATCTCCTGTCTAAAGTGGGAATAAAAACAGCGTAGGGGCGGCCGGCCGGCCCTACGCCAAATGGACGGGTCAGTTGTAGAGAGGCCCCTGCCTCAACAGCTGCTGATAATGTGCCCCATCCGCTCTCGTTTGGTCCGGAGATAACCGCGGTTTTCGTCGTTGACCGAAGCTTCCACCGGCACCCGCTCCACAATCTCCAGATCAAAGCCGGAAAGACCAACAACTTTGCGGGGGTTATTGGTCAAAAGGCGTAACTTGCTGATTCCCAGGTCTTGGACTATCTGGGCGCCTATCCCGTAATGGCGTAGGTCCGGCTCGAACCCCAACGAGCGGTTGGCGTCTACTGTGTCTAGGCCGCCGTCTTGCAGTGAATACGCCTTGATCTTGTTGTGCAACCCGATGCCTCGGCCCTCCTGCCGCATGTACAGGAACACACCGGCCCCTTCTTCGCCCAGGATTTTCAAGGCCATGTCGATCTGCTCTCCGCAATCACATCGGAGGCTGCCCAACACGTCCCCGGTCAAGCACTCGCTATGAATCCGGACCAAGACCGGCTGGTCCAGCTCCCACGTGCCAATGGTCAGCGCAATGTGCTCTCCCACATCCACTGCGCTCTTGTAGGCGATGGCGATGAACTCGCCGTACTTAGTGGGGAGGCGGGCTTCCGCCACACGCTCAATAAGCCGCTCGTGGCGGCGCCGATGGGAAATGATCTGGGTGATACTGAGAATCCTCAAGCCGTGGTGCTCAGCGAAGGTTTCCAGGTCTGGCATCCGGGCCATGGTCCCGTCTTCGTTCATGATCTCGCAGACCACGCCCGCCGGATACAAGTCCGCCATTTTACACAGGTCAACGATAGCCTCGGTATGCCCGGCCCGGGCCAGGACTCCGCCCGGATGGCAACGCAGGGGAAACAAGTGCCCCGGACGGGAGAAATCTTCCGCCCGGGCACTGGGATCGATCATGGCGCGGATGGTAGCGGCCCGGTCGCTCGCCGAGATGCCGGTGGTGGTGTGCTTGTTATAGTCCACCGAGACAGTAAAAGCGGTGTGATGTTTGATCTCGGTGTTGCTGACGACCATCAGCGGCATCTCCAGCTTGTCCAACCGTTCGCCGGAGATCGGCATGCACAGAAGGCCCCGGGCGTGGGTAACGACAAAATTGACCGCCTCCGCGGTCACCATCTCGGCAGGCATCACCAGGTCGCCTTCGTTCTCCCGTTGCTCATCGTCGACGACGACGAGAAACCTGCCGGCTTTGAGGTCCGCTAAGGCCTCCTCCACACTACACAGAGGCATAATGGCGTCCTTCCTTCGCCCAAGCGTTCATCGGCCCGCCGGCTGCCCTGATATGAGGCTTTCGATGTACTTGGCTACAATATCGGCTTCTAAATTCACTCGGCCGCCCCCAGTCTTCTCTCGTAGATTGGTGTTCTGCAATGTGTAGGGTATGACGGACAGGGTGAACGAAGAAGTACCTTTTTTTACCACGGTGAGGCTAATGCCGTCAACCGCGACAAAGCCTTTCTCCACGATGTACCGCATCAATTTCTTGGGGCTTCCGACCCGGAGGATGACACATCCTCCCTCCGGCTTACTGGATGTGATCCGCCCGGTGGCGTCGACGTGGCCCTGAACAACGTGGCCGCCAAGGCGGTCGCTTACCGCCAGGGGCCGTTCCAGGTTCACTCCGTGACCCGCGTCCAGGGCCCCCAACGACGTCCGCCGCAGGGTTTCCGGCGACAGTTCCACGCTGAACTCGTCCTCGCCGCGCTCGACAACAGTGAGACAGGCCCCGTTGACGGCAATGCTGTCGCCCAGCTTCATGCCGTCCATGACCAGGCTGGCCCGGATTCGCAGGCGGTAGCCCTCCAGGCAGGCTACCGCTCCAACTTCCCCCACTATGCCGGTAAACATCCTAGCCTTTCTTCTCCGGGTAGCCCACGATTAGCCAGTCCGGACCAATGGTGCGGATGCGGGCTCCTTCCATCCGCCAAGCGCCGGCCATGTGCTCTGCTCCTCGACCTTCGACCGGGGAGGATGCCGGTGCGCCCCCAATAATTACCGGCGCGATGAACGCATACACCTTGTCGATCTGCCTGGCGTCAAACAGGGAGCCAAGGACCATCCCACCACCTTCTACCAACAAGCTTACCACGTCGCGGCGGCCCAGCTTAGCTAGTAGCTCTCGCATATCCACGCGGCCGTCTTCACCAGCAGAAAGCTGGAGCACCTCTGCTCCAGCCCTCTCCAACCGCACCACGTTTTCCGGGCGAGCTTTTCCGGTGGCGGCAATGAGGATGGGCCCCGGTTCCTCAAACAGTCTCGCTTCTCCGGCAGTGCGGCAACGGCTGTCCGCGACCACTCGCAACGGTTGGCGGAGGAGGGGGTTGCCCTCCGAGTCGCGGGCTGTCAACTGAGGATCGTCAGCCAGAACGGTGTTCACGCCCACCAGGACCCCATCGCTCTCCCGCCGCATTTGCTGAACCACGCTTCGGGATTCAGGGCCGGTAACCCACTTGGAGTCCCCGGTGCGGGTCGCGATCTTGCCGTCCAAGCTCATGGCGAACTTGGCGCTGACAAAGGGGATACCGGTCGTGACGTGCTTGGTGAAGGCCTCATACAGCTCTTGGGCCGCTTCGGCCTCCTCGCCGGTCACCACCTCTATCCCGGCGGACCGGAGTTCGGCGCGACCTTTGCCCGAGACCAAGGGATTGGGGTCGACGGCAGCCAGGTGGACCTTCGCTATCCCGGCGGCAATGATGGCCCGGGTGCATGGCGGCGTGCGGCCGTAGTTGCAGCAGGGCTCCAGAGAGGTGTAGAGCGTGGCGCCTCTGGATGCTTCTCCGGCCTGCTGGAGAGCACCGATCTCGGCGTGGCGCTGTCCCGGCGGCAAGGTGGAACCGCAGCCGATCTCCACGTCATTTTGGACGATGACGGCGCCCACCGCGGGGTTCGGGCTGGTGGCGCCCAGGACCTGCCGGGCCAGGCTGATCGCTCGTTGCATGTGGGTCATGTCAACATCGCCGTTGATGGTATGCGCTCGATTGTAGGCCTCACCACTGATAGTTGAAAGCCTCAAGGCTTATAATCCCAGTGGAAGCGACTGGCGGTGGGCTCGGTCTGTCCTTGATACTTGCTGCCCAAGGACTCCGAGCCATAGAGCCTCTCCGCCGGGGTGGTGAGCCGGAGGTAGGAGATCTGGCCGATCTTCATACCGAAGTAGAGGGTGATGGGCAGGCGCGCCAGGTTACTCAACTCCAGGGTCAGGTGGCCCTTCCAACCCGGGTCGACGAAGCCGGCGGTGGAGTGGATCACCAGTCCCATTCGGCCCAGTGAACTTTTCCCCTCTAGCCGGGCCACCAGGTCGTTGGGCAGCTCGATGTTCTCCAGGGTGCTGCCCAGGACAAATTCACCCGGGTGGAGGATAAAGGGGTTGTCGTCCGGTATCTCCACAGTCTGAGTAAGGTCTTCCAGGCCCTCTCTAACGTCGATGAACGGTCTCAAAGAGTTGGTGAAGACCAGTATCTTGCGGTCCAGGTGCAGGTCGACGCTGGCGGGCTGGATGTCCAACGGGTCCAGCGGCGAGATCACTATTCGCCCTTTCTCCAGTTCCTCTTTGATCGTCCGGTCGCTTAAGACCATGTTCCTCCGGCCAGAATATGGCGCGGCTCGATTCCTCTGAGGAAATTCTAGCAACCCGCAACTCTGGCCGCAAGTAGAGGCGGTCCGGCTAGGAGTTGGCTCACCCAAGAAACCTACACATCGGGTTTGCTAGGCCTCCGGCTGCTGGGCCTCAAAGGCCGCCTGAACCGATACCCTTACATCTAGTTCTCCCGCCATGATGGGGGTCGGCGCTGCATCAAGGACGTGGGCCGCCCGCTCCATCACCACCATCACCGATGGCGCCATGCCGCCCGTCTCAGTGATGTAGCTAAGTCTGCCCCATTCTACTCCCGCCAGAACGGCGATCTGCTCGGCCTTGGACCGCAGGTCCTGGATGGCGGCGGCCCGGGCTTGCTCTTTCAATGCCCCGGGTTCCTCGATGCTGAAGCCGACGCTCTGGAAGCGAGCCAGGTCGCCGCCCGCCTCGATCGCCTGGTCGATGATTCCGCTCAATGAGTCCAGGTTTCGGACTTTGACGCTTAGCTGATTGGTGGCCTGGTAGTCCAGAACCATTTGCTCACGCTCCAGCACGCACTCGCTGTCCGTCTTTGCCTTCCCCTCAACCTCAACCTGCTCCATCACTTTGGGAGCGGTAGGAACTCCCAGGGGGAGTACAGCCGGCTCTTCCTCGGGTTCCCCTGCTTCCCCGTCACTGAAGCACCTGGTGACTTCCCGGCTGGTGTACCTGGCGTTGATGTTGAAATAGCTGGTCTGAAGGTCTCCTTCGGCAACACCCTTGGATTTCAGGGTTTCCAGCGTCCGCGGCGCTGGTGCGAACTTCTGCCACCGTGTCGGCGAAGGCGGCAATTCCCAGGTTCAGGGCTGCCAGATCCAGTGAGGCGCTGGCCTCCCCCTGGCCGGAAACCCAGATGCCGTCGTTGGCGCCCGCCGTGGCGCCCGTGGCGCTCCGGACCAACGCCTCGTAGGCGGCGGAGCCGGCC
>CAYOAF010000155.1:0-5143 GCA_964401855.1 uncultured Dehalococcoidia bacterium | reverse complement strand
TGGTTTGTTGGGTGGGGGGGGGCCCCCCCCCCCCCCACAAAAAACCATTTTGGGGGGGGGGTGGGGGGCCAATTAGAATGTCAATTTAGGTGGGTGAGAAACCGAGAGTGCCGGTGGTCATCTGGCCGCGTCGAGCTTCGGCCTCCATCATGCTCTCCGCGGCGGTCACGTTGCGAGAGTAAGGCAGCAGCAGGCGTACCAACTCATCGTGGCGGCGGCCGCAAGGGAAGGTTACCTCGGTGTCGCTCACCTTTTCCATCCCGCCGTAGCGCATGAACCCCGCGGCGACCATTCGCAGCCGCATGGGAATGTTGGGGGCCTCCCCTTCACCCGACACCTGGTAGACCCACCCTGATTTCTCTTGTTTTCCCTCGACGGTCAAGATCAGCCCAGTCCTGGTATCCTCCATGGACAAACGGCCCCCGGCCGGGGATTGGCCGGGTTTTTGACCCACCGCCCGGGCCAGCAGGAACTTCACCGCCCGCCGGTGGAAATATCCGCAGCTAAACCTGACCTGGTTATGGGTCCCCTCCACCGGCGTCAGGCCGCCCTGGGCGACTAGCTGGTCCCGGACCTGCTCCACCCGGTCCCGGGCTCCCGGTTTCTGGCTGAACGTCCACACGGTACAGGCGCCGTCTTTCACGTACAACCCCAAGCTGATGTGATGAAAGCGGGGGTCCACCGGCACCAGTTCAACGCATGGCCCGTAACGCTGGATGACGTCGGCCACGCGAGGCGGCCCTGTTGCCCCGGCCGTGGTCATCGTCTCGCCTAGCCTCTCAAAGCGGCGGCCAGCGCGCGAATGTGGGCCGGTCCGGTCCCGCAGCAGCCGCCGATGATGTTGATGCCCAGGCCGGCGAGGACCTTGAAGTGCTCCGCCATGAACTCAGGGGTCTCGGGATACATCACCTCGCCGTCTTTGAGAACGGGAATGCCGGCGTTGGAGTGGACCAACAGGTAGCCGTCGCCGGTTATCTGACGCAGCTCCCTGGCCAGTTCGGCCATCACCTCGATGCCGTTGCCGCAGTTGGCGCCGGCGATGTGTGCCCCTTCCTCGAAGGCCGTCTTGACCGCCCGGTCCGGGGTCACACCCATCATGGTGAAAAAACCCCGGGGACTTTTGTCAAAAACCATCGTGGACGCCACCACCAGGCCGGTACTCTCCCGGGCCGCCTTGATGGCCAGGGCGGCCTCTTCCACGGCCGTCATGGTCTCGACGACCACGCCGTCGACGCCTCCCTCCTCCAGAGCGGTGACCTGCTCCACGAAGGCGTCCAGCATTTCAGCTTCGCTTACGTCTCCCAACGGTTCCAGGAATTGGCCGGAGGGGCCGACGGACCCGAAAACGTAGCCGCCCAGGGGCGCTTGGCTGCGGGCGAGCTGAGCGCCCAGCCGGTTGAACTCGCCGGCGCGGTCGCCGTGGCCGTGCTTCTCCAACATAAAACGGTTGGCGCCAAAAGTGTTGGTCAGGACCAGGGCGGAGCCGGCCTCGAAATAGGCGCGGGCCATTCCCTGGACCACCTCGGGATGGCTGAAGTTGAACTCCTCGGGGCAGGCGCCGGGCTCCAGCCCGTGGCCCTGGAGGTAAGTCCCGGCGGCGCCGTCGGATATGAGCAGGTCGCCCCGGGCCAGCCGGTCCAGAATCGAAAGACCATGGTTTCCATCTTCAATCATCGCGCACACCAAGGTAGGGTTCAAGAGGCCTTTCACGAGTCGGCAGTGCCCTGATTTTTGCCGTGTCCGCCGACGCGGGGCCGGTCGTGTCACTCACTCAAGATACATGATATCCACCCCAGTGAAAAGAGGCCGTCCCCTCCCAGCCTCGTTCCTTCTCCCAACGGGAGAGGATGCCCTGGCGCAGCCTGGGCTAGCTGAGGACAGGCTTCCGCCAGCCGATATTTGGCGTACAATGCAAACCACAGGGCTAACTACCGGTCCGGAAATGCGCCGCGGAGCCGGCGGCCCCACAGTCCGCCCAGCCCTTGACCCGCAAACAGGAGGAAGATGATGGAACCCGACCGATTCGAATACTCCCCGATTATCGATCGCCCTGTCATTACCTGGCCCGGCAATGCTCGGTTGGCGTTCTGGCTCTCTCCCAACGTGGAATACCTGGAGTACAACCCGGCGCCCAACCCGCGGCTGTTCCAGGTCGGCCACGTCGACATGCCTCCGCCAAACATGCAACGCTACCGGACCCGCGACTACGGGAACCGTGTCGCCTTTTGGCGCATGCTTGAGGTGATAGACAAGCACCAGTTCCGATGCACCGCCTCGCTCAATGAGGCGGTCCTGGAGCATTTCCCCGAGATTCGGGACGCCATGGTCGCCCGCGACTGGGACTACATGTCCCACGGCATCTACAACAACCATGTCCTCACCGGGATGTCCAACGACGAAGAGCGGGCGTTCTACCGGGACATCATCGATACGCTGAAGAAGCAAACCGGCAAGCAGCTGAAGGGTATGCTGGGCCCCGCCATCTCCCACACCATAGACACGCCCGACCTGATGGCGGAGGCCGGCCTCATCTATCACACCGACTGGTTCCATGACGACCAACCGTTCCCGGTCAAGGTGAAGAAGGGCAAACTCATCTCCCTGCCCTACACCCTCGAGGTGAACGACAGCGCCGCGGCTATGGAAAACGGCACCGACGCCAAGTACTTCGCCCAGATCTGCAAGGACCAGTTCGATGTCCTGTACGAGCAGGGGGCCGAGAGCGGCAGGGTCATGTGCATCGCCCTGCACCCGTTCTACATAGGAGCGCCTCACCGGATCAAGTACCTGGACGAGATCCTGGCATACATCCTGTCCCATGATGGCGTGTGGAAGACGACCGCCGATGAGATCGCCGAGTACTACATGGCGAACTACTACGACCAGGTCCTGGCCTACCTGGAGGCTCGCCGGTCTGAGTTAAACCCGGCTTAGAGCAGAAGCGCCGCCTAGGCCGGGAAATCGTGCACGTATTCGCATCGAGGGAGGCTAGACAATGTCAGGTACGCGTATGCCGGGGATGGACCACGACTACTACGACTTCTCAAACATCAACAGCCGGCCACGGTTGAAATGGCCCGACGGCGCCAGCGTCGCCTTCTGCGTCATCGTCAACCTCGAGCACTACGAGCTGATTCCCCCGGAGGATGCTTTCACCCTCAGCCTCCGCTACGGCCCGCCCCGGATTCGGCCCGCTCCGGACATCAGTTCGTTCTCCTATCGGGAGTACGGCAACCGGGTGGGGGTCTTCGGGATCATGAAGCTCCTGGACAAGTACGGGATACGGGCGACCGCGGCCCTGGACGCCACCATCGCCGGCCACAACCCCTTCCTGGTGAAGGAGGGCCAGAAGCGCCGGTGGGAGTTCATAGCCCACGGCATCACCGCCCGCCGCCTCATCACCTCTAGGATGTCCGAGGAGCAGGAACGGGACCACATACGGACCAGCGTTCAGGCTGTAGAGAGGGCAACCGGGCACAAGCCCGCCGGCTGGCTGGGGGTCGAGTACAGCGAGTCGGCTCGCACGCCCAACCTTCTGGCCGAACAGGGCATCCGGTACGTGTGCGACTGGGGCAATGACGAGCAGCCCTACGTGATGCGGGTGGAGGGGGGCGCGATGTACTCCCTTCCCGTGACCGTCGATCTGGACGACGATAAGGCCCTGGGACTGCGCAGCATGGCCATTATGGACTACACCGAGATCGTCAAGGACACCTTCGACGTCCTGCACCGGGAGGGGGCTCAAAGCGGGCGGATGCTGGTGCTCAACCTCCACCCGTACATGATGGGCCAGCCCTACCGCCTCAAGTACCTGGATCAGATACTAGCCCACATCTGCGGGCAAGGCGGCGTGTGGAAGGCAACCGGCTCCGAAATCATCGACTGGTACTCACAGCAAGGCGGAGCGTAGGAGCACTGAATCATGACTGTGGCAAACCCGGCGGCAGAGGGCTACATCGCCCAGTTGAGCGGGCAGGATTTGCTGATCCCGCTGAACTGGGACACCTTCATTGCCATCGGCGCTCCCTTCCTTGAAACGGAGTTCCAATGCGAGGAGGTAACCGCCCGGTTCCACCGCAACGGGTACGACTGGGATATCCACGGCACCCTGTACACCCCCACCCGGGAAGCGATACCGGGCTACTCTTTCGTGCTGATCCACGGCGGAGGCGTCAACGAACTGGACTTCCAGGTCACCCCTGATGGCCGGCCGGGACTGGCCAGCGTGCTTGCCGCCCAGGGCTTCCAGGTGCTGACGCCCAGCTATCCAGGGCTCTGGCCTCCGGGCGGCAAGTGGGAGTCGCCCGTCACCCAGCGAAAACCCTTCTACCTGTTGGACCAGGCCGTCACAGAGGAGGAGCTGGAGGATAGGCTCCTCAAGGCCACCTACCAGGTGTACATGCAAGGCATCACCTTCCTGGTCGACGAGCACCTTGTGGGTCAAAAGCTCTTCGTCATGGGACATTCAACCGGAGGGCCCATGGCGGTCAGCCTGGCCGAGTACGTCGCCAACGCGGAGGTGGCCGGCATCGTCGGCTGGGCCAGCGGCGGCCCCGACGGATGGCTGCTGCGCTGGCGTCAGGAGACCAAACCCCAGGGCGGGCCCCTGTCCAGGAAGACCGGCCTCTCCGAGATCACCTACCGCACCGTGGACGAATACCGTCACTCCTCCGGGTATGAGGACATTCCGGAACTGACCCCATGGGGCGGCCTGGAAGAGCGTTTCGAGCTTACCCAGGACACGACGCCGGCCTTCAACCCCGCCTTGCAAAACACCCAGCACCTGGGAGACCCCGAGGTGCTGGATGAATACCGGCGTATCACCGGCCTGCCGCCGGGGGAGTATTTCAGGCACTTCGAGGAGCCGGACGAGGACTTCCTCAGCCGGATCAAGGTCTTGCTCGTCGACGGGGAGAACGACAAGCTCCACTGGAAGATCGGGAAGCGCGTCGAGGACAAACAGGAGTACTTCATAACCAAGCTGTACGCTGAAAAAACCAAGGGCGCCCACTTAGTGCTGCTGCCCAAGTTCACTCACATGGGGCACTGGGCGCTCCACAACGAGCGGATCGTCTACCTCTGGCTGTGGGCCATACGGTCGGGCTACTTCGGCGACCTGGTATAGCTCGCGGGTCCGCTGGAG
>CAYOAF010000154.1:0-13105 GCA_964401855.1 uncultured Dehalococcoidia bacterium | reverse complement strand
TTCCATTTCCCCTCCTCACTACATTGCTCCCTGCGCCGGCCCTGCCTTGCAAATTCGGGCTATTGCGCCCACACAACTGTTCGGGCTCTCCCGGGGAGGAGACGTGACGACCTCGCTGTCGAACGGTCTACCTGAAACTGGGACCGAGGCTCACACAGTCTGTCACGTCTATATTGCAAGATACAAGGCTCAGGACGAACGGGAAAGAGGCCTTCCACCGTTCGTGGTGAGCTTGTCGAACCACTTTTTGAAACAGCCTCTAGGGCCTTCCCGGCGCCCTGTCTGCCGGGAAGGGGTTAGCCGGCGTAGCGCCCGATCCCGGCATTGCTGCTGGTTTTGGCCCCGCCCGCGGCCCTCCCGCCCGGCTTATCGCCTAGCCCAAAGCCCGCTTGCGATGTTGCCCTAGCTGCACTAGTATTATCACCGCCTGGCGGGATGTGCCCCGGATACGACCAAGACAAGCGACGTCCCGGCGCTCCATGCCAGGAGGCAGGGGAGCCGGCCGGCCGTTCGACGTAGGAGGTATGACTGGTGGGAGACAAGATAGGGTTGATTGGAGTCGGCGCCGTGGGCAGCTATGTGGGCGCCATTCTAACCAGAGAGGGTCACGACCTGACCCTCATCGACATGTGGCCCGAGCACGTGGAAGCCATGCGGGAGAAGGGCCTCCGGGTGAGTAGCGAAGAGGTCAACTTTACCGTTCCCGTCAATGCGATGCACTTGAGCGACGCCCAAGGGATTCGGGAGCCCTTCGATTTCGCCATCATCTCGGTGAAGTCATACGATACCGAGTGGGCAACCCACTTCATAAAGCGGCACGTCAAGCCCGAGGGATTCTTTCTCTCGATACAAAACTGTTGGAATGACCCGGTCATCGGCGACATCGTGGGCAGCGACCGGGAACTCGGCAGCGTGGCATCCTCGATCGAGGTGGCCCTGTGGGAGCCCGGCCACGTGGTGAGGGGAGGCCCGTTGGGCCGGAATCACGGCCATACCGTCTTCCGGGTTGGGGAGCAGGACGAGCGGATCACGCCCCGGTCGAAGAAGGTCGCGAAGCTGCTGGACCAGGTCGACGCATCCTACGCCTCCGACAATCTCTGGGGCGAACGCTGGGGCAAGCTCTGCCAGAACTCGATGGGCAACGCCATCTCCGCCATGACCCAGCTCGGGTCTCAGGAGATGGCCCAGGACCCACGGTGCCGGTTGATCCGGATAAACCTGGCCAAGGAGACGGCCCAGGTGGGCCTGGCCATGGGCCTGAAAGTGGTGGACGCCGGCGGCAAGGCGGCCAAGATGTGGGCCGAGGCCGACAGAGGTGATGTGTTCGAGGAGCTTGACGGCCACATGACCGGCCGCGGAGGCCGGACCAATTGGCTGGCCTCCATGGCCCAGGATGTGAAGAAGGGACGCCGGTCCGAGATCGACCAGATGAACGGCCTGGTGACCCGAAAAGGCCGGGAGTTGTCGATACCCACGCCCTTCACCGACGCGGTGGTCGACGCCATGCACGGCATCGACGACGGGTCGCTCCCCCCCGGTCCTTCCAACGTGGACTGGATCCTCAAGGCCGCTGGCCGGTAGGGCCCGTTACACCA
This sequence comes from uncultured Dehalococcoidia bacterium, assembly GCA_964401855.1. Taxonomy (GTDB): domain Bacteria; phylum Chloroflexota; class Dehalococcoidia; order Lucifugimonadales; family UBA3495; genus CAJWBT01. The sequence goes on along the minus strand of CAYOAF010000154.1, from coordinate 11,510 downwards.
TCTCCGATGGGCCGGCGCATCCCGCCAGCAGGGGGGTCTTGGAGTTGCTGTCGCGTCATCCCGGCCAGGCCTCCCTTGCTGCCTGGCTCGGGGTCCGCTTCGGTGACGAAGTTTGGAGTGGAGCGGGCGATGGGAATCGAACCCACGTGACCAGCTTGGAAGGCTGGAGCTCTACCATTGAGCTACGCCCGCCCAGGCGAGAGCTACCGCCCAATTATAAACGGTTGTGGAACCCCTTTCCAGCTAGGCGCATTTCTCGACTCGGGGCCGGCATTAAAGGATCTGCGTCAGCGCGTCGCTCAATGTGATCCCAGAGATGCTGCCGACGTGCACTTGGAACGTCAAGGAGATTCGGGCGAAACGAGACTAGAACTCTATCCTGGACGGCCTCCGGGATCACCCGCTCGTTCAGACGAAGCCTTGCACCGCCGCTAGTCTGCTCGCTGGGTCACATATTGATTGTGTCAAGAAGTCACGCCGAGCGGCTCACCAACGCTTGTATGAATTGCTGCTCGCCTAAGATTGGGGGTGGAGGGCTGTTGGTAAGCCAACCTAGATTCACGAGGCGCCACTGCCCATCAGCAATTGGTGCCAGAATTAGCTCAAATCTCGACACGACTCCGTTGACGGTTGCATCACCCCGCGCTATCGCGACCGAAAAACCGTCCTCTCCGTATCGACTGAATCGGAGTGCTTTGATTTCGTAGTGAATTGTGGATTCGTTAGCAATCATCAGTTTCGAACAGATTTCCCGCCTTATGCGATCATGACAGATTCTCGCGGCTGCTTTGAGTCGAAAGCCGACATCCACGGAATCTCACTGGTCGCATAATGATGCTTGTGCCGGTCTGCATAATAATCAGAATTCTGTTGAGCCAGCCATATGAGACGCTTTAGAGGCAGTCCTGATTGGGTCGTACCAGCTGGTGTTTCTGCCGGTAGGCCAGCCGAACACAAGTGCGTGTCTTGAGTAGGCCCAATTCTAGCCACCTCGTAGCCACGGCGCAACCGAAACCTGCCCAAGGTTGAGCGCCTTTCATCCACGGCGTACAATTGGGTGAGATTTCCGGCCGGCCCGCTCCGGCCGCTGGACAGGACACCTGTCCGGGAGATGCCGATGTTCAGCAAGAGTAAGAAGCAGTGGCTTGAGAAAACCCTCGGCCCCGCGATAAAGAAGTTCCCGGAGCGGCAGGGGGAGTTCCGCACCGACAGCGGGATCGAGATCGAACCCCTGTATTGCCCGGAGGACCTGGCCGCCCAGGACCTGGACTATTGCCGGGAACTTGGCTACCCGGGGGAGTACCCGTACACCCGGGGCGTGCAGCCCAACACCTACCGGGGCCGCGTATGGACCATGCGCCAGTACTCCGGCTACGCCACCCCCACCGAAACCAACCGGCGGTTCCGCTACCTGTTGGAACAGGGGCAGACCGGGCTTTCGGTGGCCTTCGACCTGCCCACTCAGATCGGCTACGACTCGGACCATCCTCTGGCCAAGGGCGAAGCGGGCAAGGTGGGCGTGCCGATTTGCAGCGTGAAAGACATGGAGGTCCTGTTCGAGGGCATCCCGTTGGACCGGGTCAGCACCTCCATGACCATCAACGCCACCGCCTCGATTCTCTTGTGCCTCTACATCGCCGCCGCCAAGCGACAGGGGGTCGCCCCGGAAAAGCTGAGCGGCACCATTCAGAACGACATTCTCAAGGAATACATTGCCCGCGGGACCTACGCCTACCCGCCGCGGCCCTCGATGCGGCTGGTGGTGGACGTGTTCAAGTACTGCGCGGAAAATGTCCCCCGCTGGAACACCATCAGCATCAGCGGATACCACATCCGGGAGGCCGGCGCCACCGCCGTCCAGGAGTTGGCCTTCACCTTCGCCAACGCCATTGCCTACGTCCAGGCTGCCATCGACGCCGGGCTGGATGTGGATTGGTTCGCCCCCCGGGTTTCGTTCTTCTTCGTGGCCCAGAACAACCTGTTCGAGGAGGTAGCCAAGTTCCGCGCCGCCCGCCGCATGTGGGCTAAGATCATGAAGGAGCGCTTCGGCGCCAGGGACCCCCGGTCGATGATGCTGCGGTTCCACACCCAGACCGCCGGGGTGAGTCTCACTGCCCAGCAGCCGGACAACAACCTGATCCGCTGCACCGTCCAGGCCCTGGCCGCCGTCCTGGGCGGCTCCCAATCGCTGCACGTGAATTCCCGGGACGAGGCCCTGGCCCTGCCCTCTGAAGAGTCGGCGCAACTCTCCCTGCGCACCCAGCAGATACTGGCCTACGAAAGCGGCACAGCGGACGTGGTAGACCCCCTGGGCGGCTCCTACTATATCGAGAGTCTGACCAATCAACTGGAAAAGGAAGCTTTGCAATACATCGGCCGGATCGAGCAGTTGGGCGGCGCCGTGTCCGCCATCGAGGAGGGGTTCCAGGTCCAGGAGATCGGAGAGGCTGCCTACCGTCACCGCAAGGAAGTGGAGTCCGGCGCCCGCACCATCGTCGGAGTCAACCGGTTCGTCACCGAGGCGCCCCCGGTCAAAGGATTGATGCGGGTGGACGCGGAGGCGGCCCGGCGCCAGACCCAACGGCTGAAGCGCTTCCGCAAAGAGCGGGACGGCGCCCAGGTGAAAGCCGCGCTGTCCCGGCTGGACGAGGTGGCCAGGGGCGCCGGCAACACGGTCCCGGCCATCTTGGAGTGCGTGGAGGGCTGCTGCACTCTGGGTGAGGTTTGCCAGGTATTCCGGAACGTGTACGGCGAGCAGGCGGAGATTGTAGCTTTCTGAAAGAAGACTACCGGGTTTTTCTTGAGCGTCTGGCCCCGCAGTTTCTTGGGGCGTCGTGCCGTTTGTGTGCTCTCACTTGACCAAGTAGTGGCCCCGCCATATAGTGACCGGGAGCAAGCGAAAATCGAAGAATTTCAGCCCGGTTTCCTCCATCGGCTGTGTATGCGGAGTTTTCCTGCACAATCGAAGGTTATGCCACAAGCACTGAGCCGGGTGCCCGATGAGGGGACGCGATGAGCGTCAGCGCTCTCGAGGTGTTCTTTTCCACAGCGACTCAATACTACGTCGCTGGCCGCTACGGTACCTTTGCGGGCCTTGTTCCGGTTGTGGGCAATCTCCTCCACCACGCCGTAGAAATATACCTGAAAGGTGGTTTGTCAAAGAGAAAGAACCTCGCGGAGTTGAAAAAGCTTCGCCACGATCTGCCAGGTGTGTGGAGAGGGTTCAAAGCCCAGTTCAGGGATGGTTCCCTCGACCAGTTCGACGGTGGCGTCTCCACGCTTCACGCATTTGAGGAGTTGAGGTATCCCGACTCGGTGCTGAAGAAGGGCATGTCGTGTCTGGTCAGCATCGAGCGGCCATCCTCAGGAGCCACTACTGACGTGGCGACTGCTTCGTCGCCGCAGTACGACCTTTATCTCCAAGAGGTCGACAGGCTAATTGCAAACATTTTCGTGGTGGCATCGATAAACCCCAAGTACTTCATGGGCAGCCGGAACAAGCACGCGAAGCAGTACCTTGACGAAGAGAATGCAGAGAGCGGGCTAACAAGCGCATGAAGTTGGCGCCGCTGCCGCGCCCCGCCGATGCCGAACCCTTTACGCCCAAGTCTTTGACCGGAGTGTGATATGTCAAACGTCAAAGAAAAAATGACTGAAGTTATTCAGTCTCAACCGGAAGATGCGACGTACGAAGAAATCATGCGGGACTTGGCTTTCGAAAGGATGATCGAACGTGGCCTCTCGGATTCTCGGAGCGGGCGTGTGGTGACGAACGAGGAGATGGAACATCGGATTCGCACGTGGCAGAAATAAGATGGACCGAGGAGGCACACCGCTGGCTTCGCGACATACACGATTACATTGCCGCGGATAATCCGGGTGCGGCCCATAGAGTCGTCTCTGAAATCTACGAAAAAGCCCAGGTGCTTCGCCTCTTTCCCGAGATCGGATACAAGTATCGCACCGAGGCCTAGGGCGAAGTCAGAGTCTTGCTCTACAGACATTACCGTATCGCGTACCTTCTAGAAACTTCGGCCGCCATTGACATCTTGGGTGTGTTTCACAGTGAGCTCGATATCGACAGGTATCTTCCATGATTTGTGGGCATAACAAGGCATTGAATGCGATAGGCGCTTGTGCCTTCGAGAGCGCCCGATTGAGCTTAATACCTTACAGTAGTAGCTTCAAAAGGCTCAAGAACAAGTAAGGTCACAAACTGTCAGGGTAACGAACCGGAAACCAGCCCACGGGATTGATTAGGATATAGGAGGCGTGGATCGTGGCCGACCTGATACTTTCCGAAGAGGAGCGGATGCTCCAGACAATGGTGCGGGATTTCGCCGACCGGGAGCTGATGCCGCGGGCCCTGGAGGTGGACGAGAGAGAGGAGTTCTCCTGGGAAAACTGGAGGGGGATGGCCCAACTGGGGTTGACCGGCATCGGTATCGACCCGAAATACGGCGGCAGCGGCGGCGGCTACCGGAATATGGTCATCGTTGCCGACGAGGTGTCCAGGGGCGATGCCTCCGCTGGAGTGACCCTCATCTCTCACCTCTCCCTGGGGACCACCACCATATATCGCTTCGCCAACGAAGAACAGCGCGAGCGGCTGGTCCCGTCCCTGGCTTCGGGAAAAGGAGTCGCGGCCTGGGCCCTCACCGAGCCCGGCGGTGGCTCCGACGCTGCCGCCCTGCGGACCACGGCCACCAAGCGAGAAGGCACTTACTTCCTTAACGGAAGCAAAATGTTTATAACCAACGCCGCTGAGGCCGAATCCATGGTGGTATTCGCCACTCAGGACCCCGCCTTGGGCCACAAGGGTATAAGCGCCTTCGTGGTCCCGGGGAATGCCCCGGGGCTGGGGGTCAATCATCTGCACGGGAAGATGGGGATGCGAGGCTCCAGCACCTGCGAGGTTGTGCTGCAGGATACCCCGGTGCCCGAGGAGAACCGGTTGGGCGAAGAGGGACGGGGCTTCCGCTGCGCCATGGAAATCCTGGACTCCAGCCGGATCATCATCGCCGCCCAATGCGTCGGCATCGGCCAGGCGGCCCTGGAAGCCGGAGTGCGCTACGCCCAGCAACGGGAGGCGTTCGGCCGTCCCATTGCCCAGCACCAGGCCATCCAGTTCATGCTGGCCGACATGGCCACCGAGGTATGCGCCGCCCGGGTTGTGACCATGAACGCCGCTACGTTGAAGGACAACGGCCTTCCGTTCGTGGATCAAGCGTCGATGGCCAAGCTCATGGCCTCGGAGATGTGCGTCAAGGTGTCTTCGCAAGCGCTGCAGGTGCACGGCGGCTACGGTTACTTCAAAGACGCAGCCGTGGAGCGCATATTCCGGGACGCCCGGGTCACCACCATCTATGAGGGGACCTCGGAGATACAAAGGCTGGTCATCGCCCGGCAGGTGCTGGCCAAATATCCCCTGTAGGCGGAAGCGGCGAAATGCCCGGGCTGGAACCTGCCACAGCCGCTGTTGCGCATTTGGTAAACTGAGCGCGGCCTTCCACTGGGGAAAAGGGTAGAGAACAGGTTCGGCCGGTCCTCCCAAGGTGGAACGGCTCAGCCGGCATGTTGGGTCACTCTGGGATTCGAGGAGGGCCATCATGGGGAAGCTGCCGGGCCTATGCCCGAGGAGGTAACCGGAAAGTGACCGAGATTTGCAGCGTGAACTACATAGACCACGTGGGCGTGGCCGTCAAGAACATCGGCGCGGCCCTGGCACTCTTTCAGGAGGTCTTTGGTGCTCCCCCCGCCACGGTGAGAGACCTGCCCGACCAGGGAGTGAGAGGCACCCTCATCCAGATTGGGCAGACCCGGTTGGAGCTGCTGGAGCCTCTGGGCCGTGACACGCCGATCGGACGTTTCATCGAGCGCCGGGGCGAGGGCTTGCACCACTTGGCCTTGAACGTGACTGATCTGGCGGCCAAGCTTGGGGCCTTGGGGAGCCTGGGCGTGCAACTCGTGGACCGGGAACCCCGGGAAGGCTTGTCCGGCGACATCGCCTTCATCCATCCCCAGTCGGTCTTCGGCATCCTCACCGAGTTGGTGGAAACCCGCCAACAGCCGACGCCGGGAGGGACCGGGAGCTTGGGTTAGCCTGCCGGGGGACTTGTGCTAGATAGACAGACATGATATGAATGACCGGGGCATTCAATGACGAGCAAAAACCGAACCATCCGTGTACTGGTGGCCAAGCCGGGTCTGGACGGCCACGACCGGGGAGCGAAGGTAGTCGCCCGCGCAATGAGGGACGCGGGGATGGAGGTGATTTATACCGGTATCCGGCAGACATCCCAAATGATAGTGCAGGCCGCCGCCCAAGAAGACGTGGACGTTGTGGGCATGAGCATCCTCTCCGGCGCCCACCTGGAAATCCTGCCCGAGGTCATGCGCCTGCTGAAGGAACAAGGGATGGACGATGTTCTGGTGGTCTTAGGCGGCATCATCCCGGAGGCAGACCGGCAAGCCCTCACCGATCTGGGCGTAGCCGGCATGTTCGGCCCTGGCACATCCACCAGTACGATAGTAGAATTCATCGAAAACGCCGTGGGGGAGGGCGCAAATCTATAGCCCGCTGTCTTCCGTCGTCCGGAGCATCCAAAATCCTTCCGGCGCGGGAATCCGCGGGCCGGTTATTTGTTTGGCCTTGACATTATAGGTGTACAGTCTCTTATAATAACTACCGGTAATAACCGCCGGCCTTTAATGGTACCGGGCCGAGATTTTATGCATTATAACGTCGCTCAACTGCTGAAAGAGCCAATTGGCTCAGAACGTAGCTACCAACTGGACGAAAACTTCACCGGACCGCAGCGGATGACCGAGATGGCCTGCGGCCTGGTACATATGTTGCGCACGCACCATGGGGTCCTGGTGAGTGCCGCCCTGGAAATCCGGTGCGCCTTGACCTGCAGTCGATGCCTGGGCGTTTTTGACCGTTCCTCCACCCTTCCGATAGAAGAGGAATTCTTCCCGTTGGTGGACACTCAAAGCGGCCGAAGCGTGTTTCTGCCGGGTGAACCGGAGTGCCGGAGAGTCATCGATAGCAGGCATGTTCTGGACCTTACCGAGGTAATCCGAGAGTACGCCGTGACCGACCTTCCCATGAAACCCTTGTGCCGTCCCGGCTGTTTGGGTCTTTGCCAGATTTGCGGCGCCGAACAGAATATGAACCGGTGCAACTGTAATGCCTCCTCAGGGGACTCCCGTTGGGGGGCCCTCGCGGGGCTGTTGTACCAACATGATGGTTAGCCTTGCCGGCCGGCGAATACGAAAGCCTTCCGCCCCGTGCGGCTTCAGGAACCTATGACGGAGGTAGTGTCTACGCCGAGTTGTGAGGCGGGTTCGGCCACTCTTTGGCGTTTCCTTGAGTGCGGCGACGGCGGTTGACCACTGAATAGAGATAAAGGGATTTCTTGAAGACCGGGGCGGATCCCGGAGAGCATAATCAAGTCGGAGCGAGTTTAGCGAATGGGCGCAGTACCGAACAAAAAACTAACGAGGGCGCGGAAGGGCCGGCGGTTCAGCTCTTACAGGTTGAGGCCCGTCAACCCGTCCTTCTGTCCGCGCTGCCGTAATGCCAAACTGCCGCACACGGTGTGCCGGCAATGCGGATTCTATCGGGGACGGCAGGTGATCGAAACCGCGGATTAGCGTGAACCTTCTCAATCGTTGGGTTCAGGGGTGCCGTCAGGTCCATGGCATCAAAAGACGGCACAAACGGGTGATGAAAACGGATAATGACCAAGATAATTGAATAGGGAGTGAAACTTGTACCCAAACATCCGGTTTCTGGATGCAGGGGCCGAGTACATGAGATGGATGTAGTTACTGACAGTCGCCCTGCCAACAAAGCCTATGTGTTCCCGGGACAGGGCTGCCAGAGTGTCGGGATGGGCGCGGAACTGTGCGCCGCGTCTCGAGCCGCCCGGAAGGTTTTCGAGGAAGCCGATGACAGTCTAGGGTTCTCCCTATCCCAATTGATGTTCAATGGGACTGATGACGAGCTTCGGGATACCGTCAACTCCCAACCGGCCATCATGACCGTCAGCATCGCGTGTTGGAAGGCCTTGGAAGAAACCGTCGGGCCTCAATTGGCCCTTCCCAGCATGGTGGCTGGGCACAGCCTGGGCGAATATACCTCGATGGTGGTTGCAGACGTCGTCGACTTCGGTGACGCGGTTAATCTCGTGCGGGAGCGGGGCCGGCTGATGCAGCAGGCCTCGCTAAACCGGCCTGGCGGCATGGCGGCCGTTATCGGCCTTGATGAACTGGCCCTGGAGCACATCTGCGCTGAGACCGGAGTGGAGTTGGCCAACATCAATGCCGACGGACAAATAGTGATCAGTGGGGATAGAATCGCCGTCGCCTGGGCGATGGACTTGGCCTCCGCCCGGGGGGCCAGAAAGACCATACCCCTACCAGTCAGCGGTGCATTCCATTCATCCTGCATGATGGAGGCCCGGGAAGGCCTGTCCGGCGCCGTCAGCGCCCTGAATTTCCGCGATCCGAAACACCCGATAGTCGCCAATTCCACCGGTAAACCCCTGATCACTGGCGCCGAGGTGCAGGATGAGTTGGTCGAAGGCCTCTGCCGATGCGTCCAGTGGAAAGACTCCGTAAGGTATATGATTAGCTCGGGAGTATCCCAGTTTGTCGAATTCGGGCCGACGCCCGTCCTGACCAGCTTGATTCGACGCATAGACAAGAATGTCGAGACGGTTACTCTGTCCGATTCGGCGTCCATACAGAAGCTAATCGGAGATTCCACCTAGGCCGTTTGGCGAGATTTTGGTGACCCCGTGCCAACCATGAAGTCCATGGACTTGAGACGAACGGCAAGGATAGTAGCCCTCAAATCCCTGTTCGCGGCTGACATCAAGGGTTTTCCAGACGAAGAATCCATGGAATGGCTGGCCGGCGAGGACTCGCTGCCGGCAAAGGCGGTTGACTTCGCTCAGGTGTTGATCCGGGGGGTCTCGGATAATTGGCCCACATCGGACAACGTGATCGAACGCTACGCTCCCGCCTGGCCGGTGGACCAGTTGTCACTGGTGGACCGAAACATCCTGCGCATCGCCTTGTATGAGTTGTTGTTTACCCCCCAAATCCCTCGTAAATCCGCGATAAATGAGGCGGTAGAACTGGCCAAGGTATTTGGAAGCGAGAGTTCTGCCCGGTTTGTCAACGGAGTCCTTGGATCAGTGATGGCTGGGCTGGAGACGGGGGAGGTTGCCCTCGATGATACTGCGCTTGAAGGGAGATGACAGTTTGCCCTCTGTCTATGATCGAGTAAAAGCCATTGTGGTCGACAAGCTTGCGGTCGATGAAGCGGACGTAACGCCAACCTCTTCGTTCGTGGAAAACCTCAACGCCGACTCTCTGGACCTGGTGGAGTTGATTATGGCCTTCGAGGAGGAGTTCTCCACCGACGATTTGCCGGTGGAGATTTCCGACGAGGACGCCGGCAAGATCGCCACAATTGAGGATGCCGTAAACCACTTGAAAGCCTTTGGGGTTCAAGACTCCTGACCGCAGCCGCCCGGCCGCGCCTTGACGGAACGCCGGAACCGGCTCCCTCCCCCGACGGCCAGAGGAACATTCCCTGGGCGCCCGCCCGGCGTGCCGAACCAGGGCGAGGGATACGCAATCCCGGTGGCGGGACGTCCGGGTGGAAACTTCTCCATTTCACTGTGCCTGTGGTTCCCGGGAGCAGTCCTGGCCCAACGGGTTGTTACCGGGTCAATGGGAGGTTGGGACGCCATGAACAGCTTGGAGGAGATCGCCGTCCTGGTCAGGCGCTGCACTGGCTGTGCACTTTGGCAGGGGCGCACCAACGCCGTGCCCGGAGAAGGCCCCGCCGACGCCGAGTTGATGTTCATCGGCGAGGGTCCCGGCTTTCACGAGGACCGGTTGGGCCGGCCATTTGTCGGCCAGGCCGGACAGTTCCTGGAGGGCCTGCTTTCGTCGATTGGGACCAGCCGCGAGCGGGTGTTCATCGCCAACATGCTCAAATGCCGGCCGCCTCAAAACCGTGACCCGTTGCCGGCGGAGATCGCCGCCTGCAGCCAGTACCTGGACCGACAGATCGAACTGGTCAACCCCAAACTCATCATTACCCTGGGCCGGTTTTCCATGACCCGGTTCTTCCCCGGAGAGAGCATCAGCCGGATTCGGGGCAAGGTCCGGGAAAAGGACGGCCGCTTCATCTACCCGGTGATGCATCCGGCGGCGGCCCTGCGCCGGCAGGAGTTCCGCGCCACCATGATCGAGGACTTCAAAGCTATTCCGGACATTCTGGCGGGGTTAGGCCAAGCCGCCCCAACGGGCGCCGCGGCAGACCCGCAAGAAGCTCCGCCTCCGGAGCAATTGAGCCTCTTCTAGGAAGTGCCAGAAAGTTGAGCCCACAAGTGCGCGTCATCCCGCTGGGCGGGTTGGGTGAAATCGGCAAGAACATGATGGTCGTGGAATGCGGCGGCGACTTGATCGTCGTAGACTGCGGGGTCCAGTTTCCCGAGGAGGACATGTTGGGGGTGGACCTCATCATCCCAGATATATCCTACCTGTTGGAGCGGGCGAACCGGGTCCGGGCCATACTCATCACCCACGGGCACGAGGACCACATTGGGGCGCTGCCCTTCGTGCTGGCTCAACTCAAGGTCCCAGTGTATGCGCCCAAGCTGGCCCATGGCCTTATCTCGGTGAGGCTCAAGCAGCGCCGGGCGACTCGCGACGCCGTCCTTGAGGCTATCGAGCCGGGGATTGCCTACCAGTTCGGGGACAACCTTCAGGCGACCTGGTTCCGGGTTTGCCACAGCATTCCCGACGCCATGGGGATTGCCGTCGAAACCCCGGCGGGCACCCTTATTCATACCGGTGATTTCAAGATCGACCATACCCCTGTCGACGGCCGGAAAATTGACCTGGCCGCCCTGGCCCAGTATGGCTCCCAGGGGGTCCTACTGATGATGTCCGACTCCACCTACGCCGAAGTGCCCGGCTACACTCCTTCCGAGCAGGTGGTCGGAGAAGCCCTGGACCAAGCCATTCGAGAAGCCCCCGGCCGGGTGATGGTGACCACCTTCGCGTCCCTCATCTCGCGGGTCCAGCAGGTGATGGACGCCGCCGAGCGGTATGACCGGAAGGTGATCATCGTTGGCCGCAGCATGGTAGACAACGTGAATGTGGCGTCGGAGACGGGGTATCTGAAGATACCTCCCGGGATATTGCGCCCCCTGAGTGAAGCCCGGAAATTGCCACCGGAGCAAGTGGTGTTGGTGACCACCGGCAGCCAGGGGGAGCCGATGTCGGGGCTCTCACGCATGGCCATGGGAATAGATAAGACTATCAAGATAGAGCCGGGCGATACCGTAGTTATCTCGGCTGGAACCATACCAGGAAACGAACGGGCGATAGCGGGTACGATAAACGACCTCTTTCGGCGTGGGGCGGAGGTGATCTACGAGGGTGCATCACAGGTCCATGCCTCCGGACACGCCAGTCGG
>CAYOAF010000153.1:0-2547 GCA_964401855.1 uncultured Dehalococcoidia bacterium | reverse complement strand
GAAATCGGCGGCGGCTTTCGGATACCGGACGTGCTGCGCCAGAGCGGTGGTACTCTGGTGGACGTGGGCACCACCAACCGGACCTATGCCAGAGACTACGAGGGCGCCATTACTGAAAACACTGCGGCCCTCCTGAAAGTCCACTCCAGCAATTTCCGGGTGGAAGGATTTACGGAGGCGGTGGAGCCCAAGGAGCTGGTGGAGTTGGGACAGCGGTACGGAGTGCCCGTCCTGCACGACGTTGGCAGCGGCTGCCTGCTTCCCACTGAGGGCTACGGCTTGCTCCACGAGCCGACCCCTCAAGAGAGTGTCGCCGCCAGGGCCGGCCTGGTGTTTTTCTCCGGGGACAAGCTGTTGGGCGGCCCCCAGTCGGGAATCGTGGTGGGGAGCCGAGACTTGGTGCAACGGCTGGAACGGCACCCTCTGGCCCGGGCGACGAGAATCGACAAGTTCAGCCTGGCCGCCTTGACCGCCACCCTGCTCCATTACTTGAAGGGGGAAGCGGTAACCGAGATACCCGTCTGGCGGATGATTGCCGCCTCTGAGGAGAGCGTCAGGGAACGGGCCCAACTCTGGCAAAAGCATTTGGAGAGGGGCACCGGCGTGGAATCGGCCCGCTCGGCCATCGGCGGCGGCAGCTTGCCGGGCGAGACCTTGCCCTCGTGGGTGCTGACTTTATCTAGTGAGGACGTCTCCGGTGGGCCCGAGGAAGTGATGGGAAAGCTGCGCCGGGCCGACCCGCCGGTCGTGGCACGCATCGAGGGCGACCGGGTGCTGCTGGACCCCCGGTCGGTGCTCCCCGAAGAGGATGAGCCTCTTCTGCAGGCGGTGCGCGAGGCTTTGGGTCGTTAGGAGCGGTGTGGTAAAGCGCCGGGTTTCGCAGGCATGGAGTTTGCGTCCATCGGGCTTACGGCCCTGGGGACCCCTGAAGCCCGCGGAGGACCAGAAACCAGGATGAAAGAATGACTGACTACCTCTTGGTGCACGGTGCAGGACAGGGAGCTTGGAGTTGGGGCCGGGTCTGGGGGTACCTGACCGCGCCGGTTGAGCACCCGCCGCGGCTCTACGCGTCGCGTCCCGCTAATCTGGTCTATCCTTTGGACCTGCCCGGGCATGGCGCGGACGCCGACGGTGATACCGCAGTGATCCGGCTAGAAGAGTGCGTTCACGCGATAGTTCGGGCGGTGGAACGGGAAGGATTGAAGGACGTGGTCCTGGTCGGACACGGTTTTGCTGGTGGTCTGCTCCTTCAGGCAGCCGCCGCGCTACCGAAGCCGCCCAAGCGCCTGGTGCTGGTGGGCGCCATTGTGCCCGTCAGCCAGAAGAGCATGTTGAGCGCATTGCCCCGGCGGGTCCGCACCGGTTACCGGCTGTTGGCCGCTTTGAGCAAGCTCTCCCGCCAGAGCCTCAAATTTCCCCGCCTGGTGATTGGCCGTCTCATATGCAACGGAATGGACCCGATGGAAGTGATCCACTTGTTGGGGTTCTTCGGGCCGCTGCCCATTCGGGTCCTGAAGACGAAATTGGATTTGGGAGACGGCCCTCCACCCTGTCCCGTTACCTACGTGGTGCTCACTCAGGACAAGGTGGTGCCACCGGAAGTGCAGGAGCGGATGGGCCAAAGGCTCCCCGGCGTTGAGATCGTTTCAATCGACTCGTGCCACCAGGTGACGCTCTACCGGCCCAGGGAGTTGGCCCACATCCTGCTTCGCTACGCCTGACCTGAAGCCTCACTAGGCCTGCTTGGCCGCGTTCCTGCCCGCGATGCGTCCGAAGACGGAGCCCAACATGAGTCCGGCCCCGGTAGAAAAGGCCCGGTAGAAGATGCCGCCGATGGCTTCACCCGCGGCATAAAGGCCGGGTATAGGCTGGCGGGCTGCATCCAAGACCCGGGCCTCCCCGTCCACCGCGATGCCTCCGTGGGAGAATACGATGCTTGTGGTGACGCGGTAGGCCACAAAGGGCGGCTGGTCCAAGCGCAGGGCCCAGTTGGACTTGGGGGGCTCCAGACCGCGGGTGCCCTTGCCGTCTTTGATGATGGTGTTGAAGGTCCCTTCTTGCACCGCCTGGTTGTACCGGGCGACGGTATCCGACAGGGTCTCAGGGTCTATCCCCAGGCTGTGAGCAAGTTCTTCCACGGTGCCGGCGGTCACTGAGGGGCTCCCGGAGTGGTACCGCTCCTTGTCCAGCATGTGGGCGGTCTGCTGGTCGAATAGCTGAAAGGCTATGCCTCCGGGCTGAGACCAGACGGCGTTACCTAGAGCTACGCCCCCGGTGTGGTGGAACTCTTCTCCCTCGTCCACGAAGCGCCGCCCCTCGGCGTTGACCATGATTCCGAGCCTCTCGGAAGAACGGGCGCTCAGGTTGCCCGCCGTTACGTCGCCAAAGGGCGCGGAGGCTATGTCCGCGGACCCGCAGTCGGAGGCGGACCAGGCGCCGCTGCTGCCCGCGCCTATTTCTCGGGCCTTGTCCAGGAGTTCGCCAGTGTTATACCGGGAGCCCCGTACCTTCATCAAATCCCACCCCGGTCCCAGGTAGCGGGCGCGC
>CAYOAF010000152.1:0-19428 GCA_964401855.1 uncultured Dehalococcoidia bacterium | reverse complement strand
ATACGCCCTGGCCTGCTACTACATCATCGCCCCATCCGAGTGCTCGGCCAACCTGGCCCGCTACGATGGGGTCAAGTACGGGTACGGGTACCGGGGCGGGGAGAGCATGTGGAAGGACATGGAGGGGACCCGCCGGCAAGGCTTCGGCCCGGAAGTCAGGCGGCGGATTATGCTGGGCGCCTATGCCCTCTCCGCCGGCTACTACGACGCCTACTACTTGAAAGCCCAGCAGGTAAGGACGCTGATCCGGGAGGATTTCCAACGAGTCTTCCAGAGGGTTGACGCGCTGGTGGCTCCCACGTCGCCCGTGGTGGCTTTTCGGCTGGGAGAGCGAACCGCCGACCCGGTTCAAATGTACCTGATCGACGCGTGCACCCTTCCCGCCAGCATCGCCGGGCTGCCTGCAATGTCGGTGCCCTGCGGCTTCGACCAGGGATTGCCGGTGGGGATGCAGTTCATCGGTCCGCACCTGTCGGAGGAGACCCTGCTCTGCGTCGCCTATGCCTACGAGCGAGCAACCGGCTGGCGCCAGGCCAGCCCGAAACTCTAGGCTTTCGTCGAAGCCCTCGTCGGCGGCAGCGGACTAGAAGCCGTGCCCCATCTTCAGGGAGTCGAGAAGCGCTTTGTCTTTCAACGAAAGCGCCGCGGAATCCTGGTAGGCTATTCCCGATGGCCCAGCGAATCCTAGCTTGAAAGACATGGCCCAAACCCGATGCGCAAAATTGCTAAGGCGGCCTGCGCCGCGGGTTTCTGGCAGCCCGGCCGTCCGTAGCGCGGCGTTTTTCGGGCGCTGCATGGCTTCAAATGCCGTTGCTGTTCCCTGTATCGCTTGTGTCGTCATAGTGTGGTTTACCCCCCAACAAATCTCCCATCGAGTTCAAATGGATCTGAGAACCCGCTTGCGGGGCAGGGAGGGTCACTCCCGTGGCCGACCTGTCCAAGCACCCTGAGTCCGATGGTGAAAAGAATCCCGATACCGGGTCTCTAGATTGATCGCTAGACTCTTCAAGGGCTTGCGATCAACGTCTTTCAAGCGACTTACTTAATGTTAGCACTGGCGTTAAGGGTTGTCAAGCTCCTAATTTTTATTTAGAATATCGCTACACGAGCCAACCAAGGAGGAGACTATTGTGGACCCTTGGAACCCGTGCCCCCGGTATGGCCGCGCCATGGAGATCCTTGGCAAGAAATGGACCTGCCTGATCCTGCGCTGTCTTCTGGGGGACGCCCGCCGGTTCACCGATATTTCCGGCCACGTCGGCGGACTCAGCGACCGGCTGCTGTCACAGCGGCTACAGGAGTTGGAAGAGGCGGGCATAGTGAGGAGAAGGGTGTACGCGCAGCGGCCGGTGGCGGTGGAATACACTCTGACCGCCAAAGGCGCGGCGTTGCGAAAGGTGGTGGAGGCCATCCAACGCTGGGCCGACGAGTGGGACAGCGTGGAGACCCAGCCGATAATGGCAGGCTAGGCTCCCCCCCCTTTAGCCGCGGCCTGCGTGCTGTCGGGTTTGCCGCAGCAATGACCGGGTCTTCCCCTCTGTTCCTCCGCGCTAGGAACCGAATTTGCTTCACTTCAGGACTCGTACTTTTCTAAGGCACCACTTTCCTCCTCAAGGCAATCCCCTTCATTTTCTAAGAAAGTGTTACCCATGTGCCCGGTTTTAATATCACCAGTCTACCCGGTTTGCACCAACCGGTTCTCCCCTCTTACGAAGTGGGGGAGTTAGAGTGGGTTCGTATCCCCCGGTTTCACGTTGAATCCGGCGGCGCCGGAAGGGTTGGTCCCGGCTACCTCCGCTGCTAGAATGGGAGACAATAGGAGGAAGCCTATGCGCCGCAGCAGAATCAAAGACATTCTCAACCGTGAGCAGGCGGGGGGCGCAGTGCTGGTGCAGGGGTGGGTGAAGACCAGGCGGTCTTCGAAGACCGTCTCCTTTATCCAGATCAGCGACGGGTCCACTCTGACGGACATGCAGGTGGTGGCCGACGAGACATTCCCCGACCATGCACTGGTGGAGTCCCTCACCACCGGATGCAGCGTCAGCGTGTCGGGCACCCTGGTCGACTCGCCGGGAAAGGGCCAGAAGTACGAGATTCATGCGAAAGAGATAGACCTGGTCGGTCCGGCCGACCCTGAGACTTACCCGTTGCAAAAGAAGAGGCACACCCCCGAGTTTCTCCGGGAGATCGCCCACCTGCGGCCCCGGACCAACACCTTCGGGGCCATGGCCCGTGTGAGAAACGTCATGGCCGCCGCCATCCACGGCTTCTTCCAGGAACGTGGTTTCAGTTTCGTCCAGACCCCCATCATTACCGCCAGCGACGCCGAAGGCGCCGGGTCCATGTTCCGGGTCACCACCCTGGACCTGGAGAATCTGCCCAGAAAGGACGGCCTGGTCGACCACCAGGAGGACTTCTTCGGCAAACCGGCCTTTCTGACGGTGAGCGGCCAGCTTGAGGCGGAGATCTTCGCCCAGGCCCTGTGCGACGTATACACCTTCGGACCGACTTTCCGCGCCGAGAACTCCAACACCTCCAGGCACCTGGCCGAGTTCTGGATGGTGGAGCCGGAGGTGGCGTTCTGCGACCTGGACGGGCTGGCCGAGCTGGCCGAGGACTTCCTCAAGTACATCTTCAGATACGTGCTGGACAACTGTGAAGAAGACATGGCGTTCTTCAACCAGTGGTACGACAAGACCGCCATCTCCACCCTGGAGGGCATCGTCGCATCCAGCTTCGAGAAACTGACCTACACCGAGGCGATAGCGCTGTTGAAGAAATCCGGTGAGACCTTCGAGTTTCCCGTCGACTGGGGGTTGGACCTCCAGTCGGAACACGAACGCTACCTCACCGAAAAGAAGATAGGCAGGCCGGTCATTGTTACCGATTACCCGAAGGAGATCAAGGCGTTCTACATGCGGCTGGGCGACGACGGCAAGACGGTTCGGGCCCTCGACACATTGGTCCCCCGGATCGGTGAGATAATCGGCGGCAGCCAGCGGGAGGAACGGCGCGATGTGCTGCTCCGCCGGTTGCTGGAGGCGGGGCTCTCCGAACGGGACTACTCGTGGTACCTGGACCTGCGCAGCTACGGTACGGTGCCCCACTCCGGCTTTGGTCTCGGCTTCGAGAGGACCGTCCAGTTCGTCACCGGCGTGACCAACATCAGGGACGTCATACCCTTCCCCAGGACCCCGAAGAACGCGGAGTTCTAGGCCGGCGGCGAATCAGCCCATGTTGACGGCGAATCCAGTACCTGAATATAATATGTCGGCTTGGCCAAATACGGACAGCCCGAATAAGGAGCCGCAATGAGTTTGCAAGAAGCATCACTTCATCCCGCGTCGATCATCTCCGAATTGAAGAAGAACAACATCACCCACGTTGTCTGGCTTCCCGATAGCGAGACCAACTTCATGTACCAGATGCTGATCAGCGATCCGTCGCTGGACCTGGTGCCGGTCTGCCGGGAAGGGGAGACCATGGCCATAGCCGCCGGTCTGTGGGTGGGCGGCAAGAAGCCCGTGGTCCTCATCCAGAACACTGGAATCTTTGAATCCGGCGACTCCATCCGGGGGCTGGGCCTTGACATCAACCAGCCTCTGGTGATGCTGGTTGGATACCGGGGCTGGGCTCGCCACGGCCTCACCGCCGACTCGGCGGCCCGTTTTATCGAGCATATACTTCATGCCTGGGGTATCTCCTACTACCTGGTTGAGGCCGACGAGGATGTCGACCGGATCAGCATCGCCTTGGAGGAAGCCGATCGCACCCAAAAGCCCGTGGCGGTGCTCATGGGAAGCGAGTTCAGGGCCTAGACCAGCCTGTAGGGAGGACAATAAACCATGATTCAGAACTCCGACGTAGTTCGAGTGCTGAACAGCAAGCGTGATGGCGCGGTAATCGTTTCCACCATGACCGCTAACAATCCACGGCTCGGCCTGCCCAGCGTTACCACTGACGAAAAGCTGGACTTCCCGCTGTCGGGCTGCATGAGCAAAGCCTCGTCCGTCGGCCTCGGCCTGGCCCTCGCGCATCCCGAGCGGAAGGTGATGGTGCTGGACGGGGACGGTAGCCTGCTGATGAACCTGGGCACCATGGTCACCCTGTCCAACAAGGCGCCCAAGAACCTGTACCACTTCTTGTTCGCGAACGATATTTACGCCATTACCGGCGGCCAGCCTACGCCCAGCGCGGAGCAGGTGGACTGGCAGGGGACGGCCAAGGCAGCCGGCTATGCCGCAACTTTTTCCTTCGACAATCTGGAGGACCTTACCACCGGGATCGACCAGGTAATGGCCACCCAGGGTCCCGTATTCGTGCACATGGCCGTTGAGCCGCATGTCGAGAACACCCCTCTCCCGCTGCGAGTGCGGCCGAAGCGCAATGTACAAACCGCACTGCGGGAGATGCCCGAGGCCCTGAGCGGCAAGTAGATTACCTTTGTTGAAATTGTCGCTGGGGGGCCTGTTCGGCAGGTTGTCGGGGTATGCCGCCTTCGCCCTTGGCTTCTGGCTGCTGTTCCAGGGCATCTCACGCCCCAACATCGGAATAGGCATCCTGGGCGGCGGCGTGGTGCTGGGCTCCATGTTTCTGATGGTGGCCGCCAGGAGTTCCGGCCCAATGGCCAGAATGGCCGAGCCAGCCGGCATAGAGGAGGACAACCCCGGTGATTCCCTCGATGGAAGCGGCTCGGGCGGTCAATTACCACCGTAAGGATGCCCTGGTAGTGGCGACCTCGGCGGCACTGCGGGATTGGAGCGCAATATCCCAACGCCGGGACCTAGACCTGGACTTGAAAGATTGCATGGACCGGGCCCCCGCCGTGGGACTGGGGGTGGCCCTGGCCCAGCCGGGCGCCAAGGTCATGGTGCTCGACTGCGACGCAACCCTGCGCACTGACCTCGGCGGCCTGGCCACCATCGGCGAATCCAGGCCGGAGAATCTGGTTCACTTCGTGTTCGACGATGCGTCTCGCGGCTCCACCGGCGGGATACCGGTCGAAGGCCTCGACGCCGTTGACTTCCTCGCCATGGCCCGCAGCGCAGGTTATGTAAAGACCTACCAGTTCGACAAGCTGGAGGAGTTCCTAATCGGGCTGGAGGAAGTGATGGCCCAGCCCGGCCCAGTGTTCGTCCTGGTCAAGGTTTTCCGCGATGCAACTCTTCCCCCATTGCCGTGCCGGAGTATGGCCGAGGGGTGGGCTACCGTGCGGCAGACTCTCCTGAATAGAAGTTAGTTTAGGCCGCCTCCGGGAGGCTGACCAGGATCTGCCGCGCTACGTTGTAGCCGATGGACACCCTTTCCCCCTGGGTGACCACCATCAACACACCCAGGTATTGGGCCGCCTCCACCACGGTTATTTCATGGTCCGGTATGATCAGGGAGCGGACCAAGAAATGCAGTAGCTGGGGGTCTTCTTCGGGAACCCTCTGCACCACGTAGGCCACGTCGAGTGACGCACTGTCCAGGGTCAGGGCATTAACCGGCATCTTGGGCTCACCGGAGCCCGGAATGGGCCTGCCCAAGGGGCACCGCCTTGGGTAGCCCAGGCGTTCCGCCAGCTTCTCTTCGAACTCACTGGACATGACGTGCTCCAACCGGTGGGCCTCGCTGTGAGCCTTGTGCAAGTCCATGCCGAGCAGCCGGACTACCAGCCATTCAGCCAGCCGGTGCCGCCGTGCAATGTTCTCGGCGCCTTCGAAGCCTTTCTTCGTCAGCCGGATACGCTTGTCCGGCCCGACGTCTACCAGGGCCTGGCGCCGCATTCGCCGGATCATGCCGGCCACCGAGGGCACCGAGGTGCCCAGACCTTCCGAAGCAGGCAACCGCCGGATGGTATCGGTCAACTGTGTGAGGGTGGGGATTAGCGAGTCCTCCCACAGCTTGTAGAGGCACATCAGGTAGTTCTCAGTTACCGGGGTCAATCGCTCGGCGGGAGCGGCAGCCTCCCCAACTTTGGTCCGTCCGGCATCTTTTTTCCGTCGCGGCATCGGCAGCCCTCACAAGCACGGGTTTACTGCATCTTACATCAAGATCGGGTTTAGTGGGGCGGCCGGCCCGGGGTTATGGGAACAATTAGAAGCACCTACGTAGTGCGGCGCCTCCCGGGACATCGACTCAAACCGGCCTACAGAAGCGTCGTGTCAGGTGTCAACGGCCCGTTGGTCAATGAACGGCCTCAAGGGATGTCCCGGCCGCAGCGCCACTTCCACCAACTGGCCCACCGGATATCTCGAGGTGTGCGACGCTAGACAGCGGACTGAACGGCCGGACTGAAGCGTCACCCGGTAGAGATAAAAGGCGCCCTGAAACTCCCGCTCGGTGATGACACCCCCGCCTTGCTCGCTTAGGTAGCATTCCAGACAATCGGGGCGGACCATTACCTCCAGTCCGGGAAGCGCGATCTCCTCGGAGATCTTTGGAGTTTGAGCCGGGTCGGTAGGGAACGACCAAGCCGCCGAGCCCACCTCGGTCATCAGTTTATCTCCATCGCGCCACGCCGGGAGAAAGTCCACAGTGCCAATGAACTGGGCCACGAAGCGCGATGCCGGATTATGAAAGATATCTTCGGGGGAGCCAATCTGGAGAACGCGGCCCTGGTTCATCACCGCAACCATGTCGCCCACAAGCAGGGCTTCTTCCTGGTCGTGAGTGACAAAGATGGCGGTGGCGCCGCTGGCCCGGACAATCTGCATCACATCGTGACGCACCTGCTCTCGCAGTTTGAGGTCCAAATTGGAGAAGGGTTCATCCAGCAGCAGCACGTCCGGCTCGGGCGCTAACGCCCGGCCCAAGGCCACTCGCTGCTGCTGCCCCCCAGAAAGCTCATGGGGCATCCGGTGACCCAGACCTCGCAGGCCAATCAAGGCCAGCATTTCCTCTGTTTTGCCGTTGCGCCGGTGGGTCCTGGGAAGCCCATAAGAGATATTCTGATCCACCGTCAGGTGAGGGAAAAGGGCGCCTTCTTGGAACACCATGCCGACCTGCCGTTTTTCGGGTGGGATCACTTTACCCGGACTGCAAACCAGCCGGCCTCTCAGGGTGATGGTGCCAGCGTCGGCTTGTTCGAACCCAGCGATGAGGCGCAGCGCAGTAGTCTTACCGCAGCCGCTGGGACCGAGCAGCGCCAGCACTTGGCCCGGACGCACCGTCAGGTTCAATTCTTCCACCGCCGGCACGCGGCCGAAGCGTTTAACTAGGCCGCGGCATTCCAAAGCCGCCCGGTCATCGCCGTCCAGGGGAAGCCTCCAGCGGTCCAGGTCCGGCTCTGGAGCCACTTGATTCGCCTTGCCGGGCGATGGCGTTCCGAGGCCTAACATAAACGCCCCAGATCTGCCATCAGACGGCGGCCTGGTCCAGATATCCCGTTACCCAAAGCGCCATCCATCGAGGCAGAACTGAGGTTGATTTCTCTGTTGTTTAACATCATTATATATGCCGACAAGTTCTATTAAGCAGTATCAACACTATTATTAATATGTGCGCCTTTCTTAATATTTTCTCTCACCACGTATTGATTCTTACAACAAAGGCATTCCGTATATTTGGCAGGCACGCTATTTGACCCGCTCCATTCTGTGATTAGGCGGTGCAGTTCGCGCCTTCCTTCCGGGTTCAAGGCCAAGTTACCGGTGCCGCCGCGTCCGTTTCCAGGGGTCTTTGGGGGGTTGACAGTTGGTTCTCAAGCAGATATTCTTTTGACTAATTATTAGTGCGTACATATTAACGCTATTCAGTATAGCATAATTTTTCAGTAAGTGCAGCCACTATAACAGGTCAGCCGGATCTCTTTCAAGTCGTCGGCATACCATCCGGCCCGGGCCGGCCGCGGCGCCGCGCCTGTTGCCGCCGATTAGGTGGGCTCCTTGGAGATCAGGCTGTATCACTTTCCAAGCGCGGGAAGGCTTGGCCCCGATGGGCGCACGCTAGGGACATCTAGGGTTATCGCAGGAGGGTACTTGCTCGGATTCAAACAACTCAAGAGATTCCTCGCGCCGTCGATAGCAATCTCGCTATTGCTGGTGGCGCTTCTCGCGGCTTGTGGCAACGGAGAAACAGAGGGGTCGGCCGGGACCCTGACCATCTATTCCGGCCGCAGCGAGTCACTAGTCGGGCCAATCATCCAGCAGTTCGGTGAAGCGACTGGGGTCGAGGTTTTGGTGAAGTACGCAGGGACTCCCCAATTGGCGGCGACTCTGCTGGAGGAGGGAGACCGGACCCCCGCCGACGTGTTCTTCGCCCAAGACGCCGGAGGACTGGGCGCCGTGGAGCATATGCTGGCCCCCTTGCCAGAAGAGACGCTCCGCCGCGTGCCCACTTGGGCCCGTTCCCTTCACGGCAAGTGGATTGGGCTTTCTGGACGGGCTCGGGCCGTTGTGTACAACACTGAGAAACTGACTGAGGACGACTTACCGGACGACATTCTCGACTTCGCCGACCCAAAATGGAAGGGCCGCATCGGCTGGCCAATTACCAACGCCTCATTTCAAGCTTCCGTCACCGCCATGAGGCTGATTCTCGGGGAAGACGGTACCCGCGAGTGGCTGGAAGGGGTCCTGGCCAACAAACCTTGGGTTTACAAGAACAACAGCGCCACGGTTCAGGCCGTGGCAGCGGGCGAAGTGGATGTCGGCTTCGTCAATCACTACTACTTGTTCCGGTTCCTGGCAGAAGAGGGACCCTCATTTCAGGCCAGGAACTATTATCCCGGGTACGGAGGTGCAGGTACTATAGTCAACGTTGCCGGCGCGGGTATCCTTTCCGCCTCCAACAACGTCGAGGCGGCCCAGGAGTTCGTGGGATATCTCCTTTCTGAAGAGGCGCAGCGCTCCTTTGCCGATACCACGTTTGAATACCCCCTGGTGGCCGGCATCCCGGTGCACCCCGATCTAGTTCCGCTCGTTGAACTTGATACCCCTGACATTGACTTGAGTGGCCTGTCCGACCTGGAGGGGACGCTCAAGCTTCTCCTAGACGCGGGGGTGTATTAGAATGGCCAGGGCACGGTCGTTAAACAAGATGGCTCAGGCATGGCGATACGTAGTGTTGGCAGTACTGTTGTTGGGCGCGTGCTCGAAAGCGGGTCCGCTACCAGATGAACCCATCAAAAGCGTTGATGCAGCAGCAGCCGGTGCGCAGCGTGCTGAGGTGGAAATAGTCATCGGTGAGTGGTTCATCACCTCGACGAGCGAAACTGTGCCGTCCGGTCCCGCGAGTCTGGTCGTTCGCAATGCTGGCCAGTACCTCCACGAGGTTGAGGTGCTGCGCAATCTAGGCGGGCACCAGGAGTACGAGGTAGCTGAGATAGAAGACATCGCCCCCGGCGAGACAGCGACTTTGAATTTGCAATTGAGTCCAGGTACCTACGAACTTGCCTGCACGATTGTGGAGAAGACAGCCAGCGGTAGCGTTTACAACCATTACCTTTTGGGGATGTCCACGTTCATCAACGTGACCGACCCGTTGGGGCCAGGAGCGTCTTCCTCCCAGGAAGGGGGCTTTCGACGTATCCATCCGCTTGCCCGCGTGATTCAGGATTCACGAAAGTCAGAACTCAACTATCCCGAAATCCCTGTCCAGGACCTGACCGGCTTTGCAGGTACGCAGGCCCTCCTTCGAGATGCCGGGAGACTCCCGTAGGCACGGGCAGGCGTCGGGGTTACGGCCCTGAGACCGGCAACCAGAGATAATCACGCCCAGCCGGACCTGTGGAACAGGTCCGGCTGGGCTCCGGCCGTCGTCTTGCTACCGGCCGCCGGGGTCGCGGCGCTCCTATTGCTACCGGTGGTCTACCTGGTTTTGCGCACCCTGGGCGCCGGCACCGAGGCCTGGGATCTGCTGTTCCGCCTGCGGGTCCTGCAAATCCTCGGGCGAACCGTGTTGCTGGTCGTCACCGTCAGCTTGGGCTCCATCGCCTTGGCCGTCCCCCTGGCCTGGCTCACCGTGCGCTCCGATCTTCCTTATCGGAAAATATGGGCGGTATTGGCAGCGTTGCCTCTGGTGATTCCTAGCTACGTCGGTGGTTTCGTGGTCGTCGTTGCTCTGGGGCCCCAGGGGATGCTGCAAGGCTTGCTGGACGGACCTTTTGGGATCGAACGGCTGCCGGATATCCACGGCTTCCCCGGGGCCTTCCTGACCATCACCTTCCTCAGCTATCCCTACGTCCTCCTAACCGTGCGGGCTGCCTTGCAACGCATGGACCCGTCGCTGGAGGAGACCTCCCGTAGTCTGGGGCTCGGCCCCTGGTCAACATTTCTGCGGGTGACTTTCCTTCAGCTTAGGCCCGCTATTGCCGCCGGGGCTCTCCTGGTGGGGCTGTATACCCTGAGCGACTTCGGAGCGGTCTCTCTGCTTCGGTACGAAACCTTCACCTGGGCCATCTTCGTCCAGTACGAGTCCGCCCTTGACCGGACCCTGGGCGCAGCCCTGTCGTTGGTGTTGGTCGGATTTGCGTTGGGGATCGTGGCCGCGGAGTCCTTCACTCGAGGCCGGTCCCGGTACTACAGCAGTGGCTCCGGGGTAGCCCGGCCTTCGGTACCGGTCCGGCTGGGCCGCTGGCGTTGGCCCGTGGTGGCCTTCTGCGCCGCCGTGGCCATCGCCTCCCTGACGCTTCCGGTGTCCATTCTAGGCTACTGGGTGGTCCGTGGGGTGGCGGCGGGGGAGCCGCTCTTGATAGTTTGGGGGAACATCTGGAACTCGATGTATGTCTCGGCCCTAACGGCGGTGGCCGCAGTGGCGGCGTCCCTGCCCATCGCGATTGTTTCGGTCCGCTATCCCGGCCTGTTCAGCACCCTCGTCGAACGGGTGACCTACATCGGGTTCGCTCTGCCAGGCATCGCCATTGCCCTGTCGTTGGTGTTCTTTGGGGCTAAGTACGCCACGCCTCTGTACCAGACCACGGGCCTGCTTATTTTCGCCTATGTGGTCCTTTTCCTTTCCCCTGCCATGGGGGCGGTAAGAACCTCCCTGCTTCAGATAAGCCCCCACATGGAGGAGGCCGCCCGCAGCCTGGGCCGGTCCCCGCTGCGTGTCTTCTCATCCGTCACAATACCCCTAGTCAGGCCCGGCATCATCTCCGGCGCGGCCTTGGTCTTTTTGCTGACCATGAAAGAGTTACCGGCCACGCTGATTCTCAGCCCCGTCGGTTTCACCACTCTGGCTACTTCCACCTGGGCCGCAACCTCCGAGGCATTTTTTGCCCAGGCCGCGGCGGCCGCGCTGCTACTGATACTGGTCTCCTCCATTCCCCTCGCCTTCCTCATGCTGCGGGAGCAAAGGTAGGCTATAATTACCAGGCCCGCTGGGGCGGCAGGCGGCAACCGGGAGGTAGACAGTGGCATCATCGACAACGGACCTGCAGGTGATCCAGCCCGGCTGGCTGGTCGACGGCCTGGGCGAAACCTCCACTGAAGGAGCGGCGGTGGTGCTCCGGGGGAATCGCATCCTCTGGGTGGGGCCTCGGGAGCAACTGGGCGAACGAAACGGGCCCCTCGGCGGGCTGGACGCCGGGAACGAGCCCCGGGTGCTGGAGTTCCCCCAGGCCACGCTCCTGCCCGGCCTGATCGACTGCCATACCCATACCAACATGCCCGGTGACGGGCGCTCCGGCAAGGAAGTGGACGAGGAGACCGACGATATCCGCCTGTTGCGGTCGGCCCGGAACGTGCGCCGTGCCCTTATGTCCGGCGTGACCACCCTGGCCGACTGCGGGTCCTGGAACCGTACCGGCTTTTCGCTGCAGCAGGCATTGAGCTTGGGACTGGTGGATGGGCCGCGGGTGCTGGTCGCCGGGCGGCCCGTCACCATCACCGGGGGCCACCTCTGGTTCATGGGAGGGGAGGCCGACGGACCCGAGGGAGCACGGCGTCAAGTCCGCCAGCTTATCAAAGAAGGGGCGGACCTTATCAAAGTGGTGGCCTCAGGAGGCAGCACCGCGACCAGCGACCCCTTTCGCCCCTCACTAACCGTGAGCGAACTCCAGGCCGCAACAGAAGAGGCCCACAACCGGAGCAGGCCCGTCGCCGCCCACTGCCGGTCAACGGTTTCTATCAACAACGCGCTGGAGGCCGGTGTCGATATGATATTCCACTGCGCGTTCTTCGACCCGGACGGTTCCCGCCGGTTCGACCAGGCCACCGCCGAGCGTCTGGCCGCCTCCGGGGTCTGGATCAACCCGACGCTGCACCTCGGCACGCTGCGCCTGGCTTTGTTGTGCCATAAACGAGGCCGGGAAGACCTGCCGGCCGAGGACCTGGCTGCCATCGACCTGCTGGAGCAGGGACGCCGGGCGCGCGTGGACCAGTTCGGAAGGCTGATCGAGATGGGGGTAAACCTGGTCGGAGGGTCCGACTGCGGATGGGGCCTGTACCAGTTTGGCGACTTCCAGGGAGAACTCTTGGCGATGAAGGAAGCCGGGCTTACCCCGATGCAGGCCATTCTGGCCGGCACGAGGAACACAGCGAACGCCCTGGGGATCCTGGACTCCGTGGGTACCATCGAGGCGGGGAAAGATGGAGACCTTCTTCTGGTGGAGGGGAATCCGGTGGAGAACCTCGCCGCCCTGCGCCGGGTGGTAGCCGTATTCCACGGGGGCCGCCGGGTCGAAGGCCCAGCTTAAGACGGCAAGGGGCTTGACCGGCCTTCCCGGCGCCGGGCATGGACCGGCGCCGTTTCCCCGTTTTTGCCCAGCTTGGGGCGCGTGTGGACTTGGTGGTATCGGCGGGGTATCATTATCGGGGCGCCCGCTTCCCGCCGGTGGGCCGGCCGGGAGTGACGGGAGGAGCAACAACCGGCAACAGCGACCCCAAAATCAGCCTATGCCGCTGGCAAGGAGGCAGCCCATGAAGAAGGTAACCATGCGCGACATGCCACGGGTTCAGGTGGACATGGTTGGCGGCTTGATGACCGGCACCCAGGTCCACAGGCAGGCCATTTTGCAGCGCGGTGAGAGCAACAACTTCAACTTCGCCATCGTCAGTTTTGACGCCGGTTCCCACACCAAGTTCCACACCCACTCCGGAGACCAACTCCTGGTCATCACCAAAGGGGCCGGCAAAGTGGCGACCGACAGCGAAGTCCTATCGGTTTACGAGGGGGATGTGGTCCTGATTCCCGCCGGTGAAAACCACTGGCACGGCGCCCCGGATGACACCTCCATGGCCCACATGACCATCACCATCGCGGGCAGCCAGACCACCCAGACGGAGCCGTAGGGTCCCATCGTCAGAGCGATCCGCGCACCGCCTCAGCGTTTTGAGGACCCTTTTCTGGCGAGGCCGGCGCCCCCCCGGCGCTTTCCGCCGCAGCCCGGCAAGCAGTCGGCCGTGCAGACCCGGTACGCTGCTTGAATGAGGCTAGGTGCCGCCTAGCCTCTCGGAAAACGTCTCATCCCTGCCGCCGCTTCGGATCGACGTGGTCGGCCAATTGGCTGATGGTCTGGTCCAGGGTCCGGTTCGGGTCTTTCGTTTCGGGCGTCTCATCACCCAGCGGAGTGCTGCCCATGAGCCGGTATACGTCCGCCACGCCTTGAAACAGGAACGGGGTGAGGCCCAGGTGGCTGAACGTAGCTTCGATCTCCTGCATCTCGCTGATCCAGCGCCGGGACTTGGCGGGCACGCCGGGAATACCGCCCTCCATCCGTTGGTACATGCCGGACTGGCTGGCGCGGAACTCCTCCCGCAGATGGTCGGACAGGCCCATCAGTTCGGCGGCCATCAGCAGCTCGGCGTACAAAGCTGACGACCCTTTGGTCATGGCGGCGTAACACATTTTGATTCCCGACGCCAAGCCGGTTTCGGACCCCATGGGGCGCACGTCCAGCCCGAACTCTCGAAGCTGTTCGAACTCGGCTACACGGGACCCCGACGCGTAGAAGCGAGGGCAGGACCCGCCTTTGGGCGGGCCGCCGATGATGGACGCATCCACAAAGCGGCCTCTGGCGGTCTCGATGACGGTTTCCATGCGGCGGGCTAATTGGGGGGCGATGGCGTTGCACTCGGCGAACAGCACGTCCGAGCCGGTAGCGCGTATGGCGTCGGCCACTGATTGGCACAGGGCGGGCACTACATCGGACACCGTGATGGAGAGGATGACGTCGGACTGCTTCACCATCTCTTCCAGGTCCGGTATGTCCAGGATTCCCGCTTTCTCCGCCAGGGCCCGGGACCGGCCGGACCTCCCGGCCAGGCAGGTGACTACCTGCAGCCCATGCTCTCGAAGCAGTTGGCCTACGGCGTGCCCCATATCTCCGGGGCTGAGAATCGCAACAGCCTGAATGGACATCGGGTACCTCCTCAAACCATCCGCTTATCGCCTGCCGCCTGAAAGGGCCAAGACAACTTTATTCCAGTTCTCGCCGGGATTAGCGATGTATTGGTTGAGCGCAATTTTCAGGGGGATGACCTCGCCAATGGGGGGGGTAGGGAACGCCTTACTTGAGGCTCCACAATTGCCGGAATCGAAGGCCCATGAAGACCGTTACGGCCACGGCCACCAACCCCACCAAGATTACGGCCTTTTGAATACCCAAGACCTGGCCTTCAGCCAGAAGTCCCAGCACCAGGCTGCCCACGGGTTGGAAGCCGTGGTCCAGCACGTACACGCTGGTAATTCGGCCTCGCAGGTAATCGGGAATCCTGGACTGTACCAGGGCGTTGTTGACCAGCCGGAAACCGGTGTTGAAGAAGCCCATAATGCCAATAACAATAAGGGACGGACCCAGGCCCAGGTAGGACGACAGCCCGAACAAGGTGAGCGTCACGGTCACCAGGATGACCGACCCCGTGTTGAGCATGCCCCTTGCTTGATAGTTGCCCAGAGAAGCAATGGTGAAGGTGGCCATCAAGGAGCCTAGCCCCATACCCGCACCCAGTAGTCCCAGCCTCAAAGGCCCGCTCAACGGCCCACCCCGGAAAACCTCTACCGCGAAAACAGACAGCTGGTTCTGGGTCGAGTGAATGAACAGGGATGGTATGAAGACCAGAAGTATCAACAGCAAGAGGACCGAGTCGCCCCGGATATGCCTTATCCCTTCCATGAAATTCTTCGCTACGGAAGTGTGCTCAGCAACCCCTTGCCGATAGGGTGTCCTCATGGGCAGAATGATTATGAACACGGCCAGATAGGCGGCGCCCTGGATGTAGAAATTGCCGGAGACCCCCAACGCCGCGATCATCGTCCCACTGATCAACGGGGCGATGCTCTGAGTTACTCCATTGGCTGAATTGTTTAGGGCAATAGCGTTGGTCAGGTCTTCCCGCGGCACGGTGTTCGCTATCAACGCCTGGCGCACTGGCTGGCTCAGCGCCGAGTCTAGCCCCAACAAGAAGCTGAAGATCAGGGCATGGGCAACCGTTACCGTTTCCCTTTGCACATCTAGGGCGAAAAGGAACGCCATGGCAACGAGGGCTAGCTGAGCGGCTAGAAAGAGCTTCTTCCTGTCCAGCCGGTCTATCGCGACCCCGGCAAGAGGGCCCGCCAGCAGAATGGGCAATGCCCGTATCCCCAGGACAACGCCTACCCAGAAGGGTGAGTCCGTCAGCTCAAGCACCAGCCAGCCCATGGCTATCTGCTGGACCTGGTTTCCGGCGCTGATGAAGGCGCTGCTGACCAAGAGATACCGGTAGTTGATGTTCCTGAGAGAGGAGAAGGTGCGCGAACGGCCGGGTCTGCTCGCTCCGGCGCTTTTCAGTCGGTCCGGTGGATTCATATCAGCATGGGCCGCCCGCTACGTTTCCCATGAGCGATTCTTGATGAAGTCCCAGGCACATCAATGAATGCAATCCTAAACGTAGAAGATTTCACCGCAAGGGCTCTGCCAGGTTAGCCGCAAAACCAGGTGCGAATCAACGGAAACAGGGAGACGGCTACAAGGGATATGACTTCGCCACCCAGAACCGCTCGTCCTTCCCAGGAAGGTCGAGAGAAACTCCACGAGGCATCCAAATCCCGCTTGGTGGAGATCTTGCCACCAACCAGGACGATTGCAATAACGCCCGGCCGTTCCGATCACCCGGCTGGGCCTGGGCCATAGGGTACACAAGGGGGCCGTCGAAAGCAAGCACACTCAATCGACGATCGGGGAAGTTTCTCCCAGGTGGCACACTGGATGATAAAAGCTCGTCTCTCGGCCTGAGTCTCGGGTCCACGACGGCCCAAATACCCTGCCAAATCTGCTTCAGCACACAGCCCTACCCCGGAGACTCAACGCGAGGAGGGAAAAGGGCAACACAAACTGATGTCAACATTCATCGGGGAAGGGTTGTTGCAGGGCGCCATATTCAGAGTGATGGCGCTCTCCGGTGTTCCTGTGCGGAGGTTCTTGGATTGGTGTATCCGGAAGGAGGTACCGGTAAAAGCCCCCTAGAAGAGGCCTTCAACGAAAGCGATCTGGTACATCAAACCGAAGCCAAAAAGGATGCTAACCGCCCCCACACTGAACTGGATGAACCGGTTCAGGTTGGGCAGGCGGTTGGCCGAAAAAACAAAGGGAAGCCCGATCAAGATGGTCATTAGGCCCATGCTCAGCACCGAGCCCACTCCAAACAGCAGGAGGTATATTATGCCGGTTATGGGAGATTCGATGGAAGCCAGCACCAGGAGGGTCAGGGCGGCGGTCCCAGCCATGCCCTGGGCCATTCCTACAAAGTAGGACTTTTTCCTCAAGAACGGCTTGCCAATGCCCAAGGTCTGGTGGTGCCCCTGAGCCGGCTCAGGCTCTTGCGCATGGGAGTGGTAATGCAGATGCGCCTTCTCCACGTGGCCGTGCCTGTGCCGATGCACTTTCTTTTTCCGGAAGTTGTAGATGACCTGGGCTCCAAGACCGACCAGCATGATCCCCACGGCAAATTCCAAGAGCAAGGCCAGGCGGTCGGGTATGGTCAGGCGAAGGGTGATGATAACGACGCCCAGCAAGAAGAGGGTGGTTGTGTGTCCAAAGCCCCAGGAGACGCCCACCCAGAAGGCCTTCATGGGGTTTCGATACTCACCGACGATGGTGGATACCGCCACCACGTGGTCGGGGTCCAAAGAGTGTCTCAGCCCAAGGACCACACCCAGGCCCAGGGCTGCCATCAGGCCAAGCTCGGCCAGTTTCTCTTCCATGCTATCACCTGCTCAATCAGGTCGACTTTTCATGCTTCCCGGCGCATCTCTGCAGTCCGGCAGTCCGAGCAGACACCGGACACGGTGAAATGTTTCAGGTCAGGCTCGAAACCGAACTCCCGGTTCAGAGTATTTCGGAACTCCTCAAGGTAGTGGGGGCTAAGATTGAAGGCCTCGTTACAGACCCGGCAGACCATGTGGTGGTGGCGCCCTTGCGGGCCGGTCAACTCATAGTGAAGCCGGTCCCCTATGGCCACCTCCGTCACCACCCCCAAGTCTCGGAACAAGTGGAGGGTCCGGTACACAGTGGCGATGTCCATGTAGGGATAGGCTTCCTTGGCCTGCCTGAATACCTCGTCCACTCCCATATGGTCCGCGCCCTCAGCCACTATGGAGAGGACGATGAGCCGCTGGGGGGTGAGCCGGTACCCTTTCTCTCTGAGAGCCTCTACGGCTAGTTCTTGATCCACCGTGTAATCAGACTCTTCTGCAATTGGTTGCGATTACATATTGCAGTATATCGCCATCGGTTGTCAAGACCAACCGTTGCAGTCTCGTCCAAGCGCAGAACCGCCTTAGGCGAGTGCAACGCTAATCTGGTATCTCAGTCAACCTGATGTTGATAGTGGTCATTCTGAGCCCTTCGACTCGGCTCAGGATAGACTCCGCGAAGAATCTCGTTGCCGCGCTGAGATTCTTCGTCATTCTTCCGCGGAAGGACTCTTCAGAATGACATCCTGCAAAAAAAAGATTGACTGAGCACACTTGTGTCTCGCAAATGGTTTGATGTCCGGTCCGTCATCCCGGCGAAGGCCGGGATCCAGCAAACGACTCTCTGGGTCCCCCGGTCCGCGGAAGGGCGGGAAAGACGATCCTGGAGAGGGAATGTAGCACAACTTAGCCGAAGTAAAGCTATTCACAAGGCAGCACGCTTGTGAATAGAAAACGGGGCCAGGCTACACCTTGACCCTGGAGATCATCGCGGCGGAAACAATCCTGGTCCCGGCCATCGCCAAGAAGACAATCGGCCAAGGACTGCCCGCCATGTCCAAAACGATGCTGAAGACGATGGCCTGCATCCCGGCGTAGGCATACCCATGAGCGTCCAGCAACCCGGAAGAGGTCCCGGACATGCGCCGCCCGGCGATGTCCACCGCCACCGTGGACATGGGCGATATCCCCATTGAAATCCCGCCCAACAAAAGCAGGGCGGCCCCCAGGGTGACGTTCACCGGGGGCGCGAAAGCGATGGCGACCAGTACCAAGGAGCTGACGGTGCAGGAGAACATGACCATGGGCCGCCGCGCGCTGTGCAGCAGCCGGTCGGAGATAATGCCCGACAGGGGCGGCGCGATCAGGTACCCCAAAGGCAACAGGATGGTCAGAAAAACGGTGGACTCGATCGACAGTCCGCCTTCTTCGAAGTAGTAAAGAGGGACCCAGGTCGTCAGCCCGTAGCGCACCACGTTTTCCAGGCCCTTCACGTGGCTGGCCAGCAGAAAGCGCGGGTTGGAGAGCAGCTCTTTGTAGGGTCCCAAGCCCCGAAGCCGCTCCGGCGCCACTGCCTCTGGCTTGGCGGACACCGCGTCCTCCTCCAGGTACTCGGGCAGGCCGACATCGTTGGGACGGTCACGGGCCAAGAAGTAGACCGCTATGCCAAGAACCGCGATGATCAAAGGTGGGTACCGGAAGGCGGCCCGCCAACCGAACTCCGCGCCGACGGCCCCGGTGATCCACCACATCATCAGCATCGCCCCACCCGCCGCCGTGCCCACGATGCCCATGGCCATTCCCCGGTCGCGGCGGGGCCACCACTGGGAGATCATGCTGATGCCGGGGGACCAGCACGCCGCGTTCACGAACCCGGCCAAGCCGAAAGGTATGGCCATGGTCACGGTGGAGGTAGCGAAGCTGGTAATGAAGTTGAGGACCGCGGTCAGCACCGCGCCCAGCATCACCCACAACCGGAGCCCGTAGGCCTCGGCCAGCCGCCCGTGGACCAGGTCTCCCAGCCCAAACCCCCATAGCAGCATCGCGTTGACGATACCGACTTCAACGTTGCTAATGCCCAGGCCGTCTATCGGGTCTTTTACCAGAGGGGCCACGGGCCAGAAGTTGAAGCGTCCCAGGTAGAGGAACAGGTAGAAGCCGGCAAATGCCAGCAGGACCCGCCACTTCCAAAGGTGGTAGCTTCTGGGCAGGTCTGAGTACCGCTCAGCTTTAGCGCTGCTCAAGGCCGCACATCAATACTCTATCCGTTTTACTAAAGCGCATTGAGTATGCTAGCGCCCCAGAAACCCCATTGTCAAACACGGCCCGGTAGAA
>CAYOAF010000151.1:0-6275 GCA_964401855.1 uncultured Dehalococcoidia bacterium | reverse complement strand
ATCCAGCTAACGCTTCCCTGGATTCCGGCCTTCGCCGGAAAGACGATCGCGGGGATGAAATGTCGCACAACCTCCCGGGTGTGAAGCTATTTACGAGACAGTACACTTTTCCTTCCCCTTCACAAAGGGAAAGGAAAAGTGGTTCAAGCCGTACCCGCTAGCGCCTCGCTCCACCCTCCATTTGACAGCTAGCAGATATGCAACTATTCTAACGACGATTCGGGGCTCAGCCGGAGTAGGAACACCGGCTCCACCGAGATGTTGATCTGCTGACCCGTCCATCCCGCATCAAGCCCACTGTGCCTCAGGGAAACCTCTGCCCGGCTGAGGACGGGGCGGATGTCAACATTGGCGAGGCTCCAGCCCGATCCTGGTTCGGGTGCTGAGTTCCGTTGCTTCCCGGCCCGCGTTGGGCCGTTCCATTGACCCAACTGCCCAGTCACAATTTTTATAGCTTAGGTGGACCGAATGGCCTCAGAGCGAAGCTTGATCCTGTTCCTGTTGGTGGTGACTCTCTCTCTTGCGGCGTTGTCCCTGGCCGCCTGCGGCGGTGAGGCCCCGACTCCGATGGTGATTGAGAAGGTGCTGGTGGCGACACCGACACCTACGGTTCCGCCGGAGCCGCCCATAAAAGTCGGAGTTCTCTATGGGCTGAGCAGCATAGCGGCCGTCTACACCCAGGGAGCGGTGAAGGGCCACAGCCTGGCGGTCAACGAAATCAACGCCGCAGGTGGGGTCCTGGGGCGCCCGATAGAGCTGGCCGTAAGGGAGACAAACCTCAGCCCTACGGTGGCCGTTCGCGAGACCCAGTCCCTGGTGTTGGAGGAGGGTGTCGATTTTCTCATGGGGACCATCAGCAGCGGCGTGGCCCAAGCTGTTTCCGAGTTTGCCCGAGAGAATGAGATCATCTTCATCGACGCCCTTGCCCAGTCCTCGACGACCACCGCCGATCTGGGCCACCGCTACGTCTTCCGCAGCTCCACGGATACCGTCATATCTGGCCGGGCCGTGGCGACGGTGATGGCCCGGCGCCCGGAGGCCAAATACGTCACCATCGGCCCCGACTACGCCTTCGGGCACGACGCGGTCAACGACTTCATCGGCAAGTTGCGGGAGCTGAAGCCCGAGGTGGAGGTTGCGGCGGAGCTGTGGCCACCCATGTTGAACCCCGACTACACGCCCTTCATTACCGCCATTCTGGAGGAGCAGCCCGACGCCGTTTATGCCTCCATGTGGGGAGGGGACCAGATCAACTTCATCAAGCAGGCCATTCCCTTCGGGTTCTTCGACCAGACAACGCTGGTGACCTACAACATGGACATGGACATCCTCAAGGCAGTGGGCGGGGAGATGCCGGAGGGCATCGTCGCCGGCTCCGGCTTCCCCTGGTACAGCCTGGACGCCCCGGCGGCGCAGAAATTCACCAGCGATTACTTCAACGCCACCGGGGAGCAGCCGATGATCGGCGCCTTGCAGGGGTATGTTGCCACCCACTTCTTGGCGGCGGCTATCGAGGAGGCGGGCACCACCGAGACCGAGGCGGTGGCCGACGCCCTGGAAGGCTTGACCATCGACACACCCACTGGCCGGACGACCATCCGCGCTTTCGACCATCAGGCCGACCCGATGATCTGGGTGGGGAGCAGCGCCCAGAGCGAGGAGTTCCCATTCCCCATACTGAACGATCTCGTCCCCGTTGCGGGGAGCGACGTGATCCTCAGCATCGCCGAGGTCGAAGCGCGCCGGGCAGGGAAATAACTATCCGGCGCGAGGTCCCAGCCACCCGATTATGCTGCTGAGCGTGTCGAGCTTCACCTCCTGCTTGTCCGACCCGGGTTGTGTGGTCTTCCAACTCCTGGGCGGCCTCTCGATGGCCATGGTCCTCTTCCTCATCGCCTCGGGGCTCAGCCTGATCTTTGGGGTGCTGGGGGTCGTGAACTTCGCCCATGGCTCCATGTACATGATGGGCGCCTTCACCTCGTACTGGCTGGTCTCCCGATTCGCCGACACCCCAGGGCACTTCTGGATCGCTCTGGTCCTGGCTCCTCTGATCGTCGCCCTGATCGGTGGGGCCCTTGAGGTGGCGCTGCTGCGCCGCATCTACCGGCGTCCCCACTTCCACCAATTCTTGCTGACCTTCGGCCTGATCCTCATCATCGCCGACGTTATGCGGATGTCCTTCGGCGGGGAATTCAAGTCCGTCAGCCGGCCGGAACTCCTCTCGGGGTCCGTGTCCGTCATGGGGCGCCCCTTCCCCGAGTACAACATCTTCCTCATCGTCGTGGCGCTGGCGGTGGCCGTGGCCATGTGGCTCCTGCTTCAGAGGACCAGGCTGGGGAGGACCATCCGCGCTGCCGCTTCGGACCGGGAGATGACCGGAGCCCTGGGGGTCAACGTCCCTCTGCTGTTCACGATAGTCTTCGCCCTGGGGGCCGGATTGGGCGGGCTGGCGGGCGCCCTGGACGCCGGACGAGGGGTGGCAATTTCACCCACCATGGACGTGCAGATCATATTACTGGCTTTCATCGTGGTGGTGGTCGGGGGGTTGGGCAGCTTCGGCGGCTCGCTGCTCGGGGCGCTCATCATCGCCGAGGTCACGACCTTTGGTGTCCTCCTGCTCCCTCAATTTGCCCTGGCGTTTGTTTTCGTGATCATGGCCGTGGTCCTGCTGCTGCGGCCCTGGGGGCTTCTGGGCAAGCCCCTGGAGGAGTGAGGGTTGAAAATCCGCAGTGCGATTGGGAAGAGAATGGCGGCCGGCCCTGATGCCTGGCGGTCCCTGTTGCCCCTGCTCGCCGGCGCCGGGCTGCTGGCGGCCGCGCCCTTCCTCCTCTCCGGCTTCAAGGTTATTCTGCTCACCGAGGTCGTTATTTTCGCCCTCTTCGCCGTGAGCTATAACCTCCTCTTGGGCTACTGCGGGTTGGTATCCTTCGGCCACGCCGCCCTGTTTGGCATCGGTGGGTACACGCTGGCCCTCCTCCTCGCCAAAACTGGGGTCCCCTTCGCCGCCGCCCTGGTGTCGGCGCCCATCTTGGGAGCCGCCGCCGCCCTGGTCATGGGCTTCCTCGCGTTGCGGCTGGCCCAAATCTATTTTGCCCTGTTCACCCTGGCGGTCGGGCAGGTGGCCTGGAGCGTCGCCAACAAGTGGGTCAGCTTCACCAACGGCGACGACAGCCTGGCCGTCGCCGCCACGTCCATCCCGGACCCGATCTCCTCACCCGGAAGCGCGTCTCTTTACTTCTTCATCGTGGCCGTCGTGGCGGCGGCCCTGCTGGTGCTCTACCTGTTGGTGAACTCGGCCTTCGGCTACACCCTTCAGGCCATCCGGGAGAGCCCCAGCAGGGCCGAGTTCGTCGGGATACCGGTGCGGCACTACCGGCTGCTGGCCTTTGTCATATCGGGGTTCTTCGCGGGCCTGGCCGGGGGGCTTTTCGCGGTTCACAACCACTTCGTCCACCCTGAGATGCTGTTCTGGCTACTCTCGGCCCAGGTGCTGCTCATGTCCCTCCTGGGAGGTGTCCATCTGTTCTGGGGGCCGGCACTGGGCGCGGGCCTGGTGGTGTATCTCAGAGACTCGGTGCAAGGGGTGTTTTCCGAGTTGACCGAAAAGCATCTAGGGGACATATTGACCCTCGAGGGCCTGACCCTGGGAACCGTGGCGGTGGTGGTGGCCATCTTCTTTCCCCTGGGGATCGGCGGCTTGTTGCAGAGGGCGGCGCGGCTGGCGGCGTCGAGGCTTGGAGTGGCGGGCACACCCTCCAATGAGGGTCCAACGTCCGGGCCTACGGCTTTCCCTGGGCCGGGGGCGGATGGACCTCAGGACCGGCGCTGATGGACGCGGCTAGCGAGTTCATCCTGGAGGTTGAAGGGCTGAAGAAGCACTTCGGCGGCGTGCGCGCCGTGGATGGGATGGACTTTAGCCTCCGGAAGGGGGGGATCAGCTCCATTATCGGTCCCAACGGCGCGGGCAAGACCAGCCTCTTCAACCTGCTGACAGGACACCTTCCCCCGGATGAGGGTACGGTCATCTTCAAAGGGGAGCCAATCACGAGGCTGTCCCCCCACCAGATTTGCAGGCGGGGGATCGGCAGGTCGTTTCAACGGATCAACATCTTCTCCAGGCTGCCGGTGTTCGTGAACGTTCAAGTTGCGGTGCTGTCCCAACAAGGAAAGAGCCTGGACCTTTTCTCCCCGGCTCGAAACCTGGCCCGGCCGGAAACCCTTCAAATCCTGGAGAGCGTCGGCCTCCACGAACTTGCCGGGCACACCGCCGGCTCCCTCTCCCACGGTGACCAGAAGCGGGTGGAGCTGGCCATTGCGCTGGCCAACAATCCTGACCTGTTGCTCCTCGATGAGCCCACTGCGGGAATGTCTCCTCAAGAGACCGCTTCAAGCATCGATCTCATAGAACGGGTCACCCGGGAGCGGGGACTGACCCTGCTGTTTACCGAGCACGATATGGATATGGTCTTCTCCGTCTCTCAAACGGTCACGGTGATGCATCAAGGCCGGATCATCGCCTCCGGGACCCCCGAGGAGGTCAAGGCCAACGAGAATGCCCAAAGGGTTTACCTGGGCGAGACAGTTTGATGCTGGAAGTAGATGACATCCATACTTTCTACGGGCTGAGCCACGTCCTCTTCGGTATCTCCATGTCGATCGCCGAAGGGGACGTGGTAGCCCTGCTGGGAAGAAACGGGGCGGGCAAGACCACCACCCTGCGCGGCATCATCGGCCTGACCCCTCCTTCTCAAGGAACCATCACCTTCCGGGGTGAAGCGATCCAGGGCCGGCCGCCGCATGCCATCGCCCGTAAAGGCGTCGCTTTCGTCCCGGAGAATAGGAGAATCTTCCCCGACCTTACCGTCAGGGAGAACCTGGCCGTGGCCGGAAGGAAACCCCGCGGCATGGCCGGAGGGTGGAGCGTGGAGCGGGTTTACGATCTCTTCTCCGACCTGGAAAAGCTGGATGGCAACAAAGGTGGGCACCTGAGCGGAGGGGAGCAGCAGATGCTCGCCATCGCCAGGGCGCTGATGGGCAACCCCCGGCTGCTGCTGCTGGACGAGCCGTCGGAGGGCCTGGCGCCCCTGGTGGTCCGGCGCCTCGCTGAGCAGGTCCGCAAGCTAAAAGAAGAGGGAATGGCCATCCTTGTCACCGAGCAGAATCTGAGGTTTGCCCTGGATATCAGCGACCGGGCCTATGTGATAGAAAAGGGCCAGGTCCGATTTGAAAGCAGCTCCCAAGAGCTAGAGGGGAATGAGGAGGTCAGAAGGGCATACCTGGCGCTTTGACCCATCGTCTGGTACTCAGTCAACTTAAATCTGCGAACTGTCATTCTGAGAGTTTGTGAAGAAATTTGATTCTCGGCCCGGCACGGGCCGAGAATCAAATACAAAATCAGTCGCCTGGGTGGCTCCGAGCCCAATAGACTCACAAGCTCTGAGCGAAGCGAAGAATCTCAGCGCAACGCTGAGATTCTTCGTCGCTCCGCTCCTCAGAATCACATCCTG
Organism: uncultured Dehalococcoidia bacterium; assembly: GCA_964401855.1. Classification (GTDB taxonomy): domain Bacteria; phylum Chloroflexota; class Dehalococcoidia; order Lucifugimonadales; family UBA3495; genus CAJWBT01. Next base: position 768 of record CAYOAF010000151.1, on the reverse strand, counting down.
TCAAAACCAAGTTGACTGAGTACTAGAGTCTCGTAACTGGCTTGAGACCCAGTCCGTCATCCCGGCCCTTTGGCCTGGCGGTGGTCTCCTTGGGAAGTGGCGGACGCTGGCCCCCTGTGCGATAATTGGCCCGGCCCAAGAGCCAGATACATTGCAGGTACGGTGAGCCGGCACATGGCCGATGGACGGATCATCCTGGATGTACGGGACGTGGTGAAGGACTTCGACGGCCTCCGGGCGGTCAGCGGGTGCTCCCTTCAGGTCAAAGAGGGGACCATTACGGGGCTGATCGGTCCCAACGGCGCCGGGAAGACCACCCTCTTTAACCTGATAACCGGGTTCTTGCGTTGCTCCGGCGGCCAGATTCTCTTCGACGGCAAGCGCATCGACGGGCTTCCGCCTCACCAGGTTTTCCGCAGGGGCGTGGTCCGAACCTTCCAGATACCCCGAGAGCTGAAACGAATGACCGTTCTGGAGAACTTGATGGTGGTGCCAAGCGACCAGATAGGTGAAAATCTGCTAAAAGCCTGGCTTCTTCCATGGGCCGTATCTCGTCAAGAAAAAGACACACAGGAAAAAGCCCTGGACATTCTCAAATACACCAATCTTATTGCCCTTCGTGATGAGTACGCTGGGAACCTATCTACCGGTCAAAAAAAATTATTGGAATTCTCTCGAGCACTAATGTCAGAGCCCTGGTTGGTCCTTTTGGACGAACCAGCGGCAGGCGTAAACCCTTCGTTGATGAACGAATTAGCGGATCATATC
>CAYOAF010000150.1:0-18632 GCA_964401855.1 uncultured Dehalococcoidia bacterium | reverse complement strand
AGAAGACGGGCAAGGGCCAGAAAGTAGAGGTCGCCATGCAGGAAGCGGTGCTGAACCTCCTGCGGGTCAAGTTCACCGGACAGTATGCCAACGGCAAGATAATCGAGCGGCCGGGCAACTTCTCGACTACCGGTTCACTGGCGGGGATCTATCCCTGCAAGGGCGGCGGCTCCAACGACTATGTCTTCATCAGCATCTCCCGGGTTTCCCCCTCCATGTGGAAGGGTGTTCTCAACACCATCGATAGGGAAGACCTTCTCAGCGACGAGAACTACGCCGACCCAAAGTACAGGGTGGACCACATCGATGAGATTGTGGCACTGATCAGCGACTGGACGCGGCAGCATGACAAGCAGGAGGTCATGCACGCGATGGCCAAAAACGGCGTGCCCTGTGGGGCCACCCTGGACAGCGCGGAGGTGATGGCGGACCCGCACTTGCGGGAACGGGGCATGATTACCACGGTGGATCAGCCCAAAAGGGGCCCCGTGGACATGATCGGCTGCCCGATAAGGTTGGATGACTCGCCCGTGGAGATTACGGCTGCCCCCCTTCTGGGGCAGCACACCGAGGAGATACTGGCCCAGTTCCTGAACTACGATGCGGCGCAGGCGGAACAGCTCAAAACCGAAGGCATAGTCTAAGTTTCCCGGGTCAGATCCGGCGGCCCGCCATGGTGCCCTCGTACATGGCCTCGGCGATGCTGCGGGGCTCCACGCTGTCGCCTATCACGTGAACCTCCTTCACCAGTCCGGCGGCCTCGTCGGCCAGGGATCGTTGCGAGACCGCGCCTCGAGCGATGACCACCAGGTCGGCGGCAATGAATTCTTCATTCTGGCCGGGACCGAGCAGGGTCAGGCCCTGCCCGTTTATCCCCTTGACGTCGTGGTCTCCGATGAACTTCACCTCGGCCTTCCTCAGGCGTCTGAGGAGGGGCACCCGGTACGTGGGAGTGGCGTCGATGGCCAGCTGGGAAAGGGGCGAACGGGTCACCAGGGTGACGCTGGCGCCGCGGAGGGTCAGGAACTCGGCCGTTTCAGTCCCAACGCGGCGGCCGCCAAGGACCACCACCTGCTTTCCCTCGGTCGCCAGCTCGCCTTCCAGCACGCGGAAAGCGGTCACGACGTTCTCGCCGTCGATTCCCGGTATGTCCGGGATGACCGGAACGGCTCCCGTGGCCACCACCAGGACATCGGGGGCTTCCCGCTCGACCGTGGCGGAGTCCACCGGAGACTCCGCGTGGACCTTGACCGGCAGGCGCTCTAGCTGCCGCGTCAAGTACTCTCCCAGCCAGGGTAGCTTCTCTTTGTGGGGCGGAGCTTCCGCCAGGGTGAGTTGGCCGCCGCCCAGGGCCGGCTTCGATTCGTAGAGGCTAACCTGGTGCCCGCGCAGGGCCGCGACCCGGGCCACCTCCATTCCGGCCGGGCCGGCGCCCACCACCATCACTTTCCGGGACGTGGCCGCCGGCTCGGGCTCATGCAGCCATCCCTCCCGGCCCAACTGGGGATTGATGAGGCACCGGACGGGGAGACCCCGGTACAGGCAGAAGCGGCATTCATCGCAGGAGATGCACTTGAGAATATCCCCTTCGCGGCCCTGGGAGGCCTTGGCTACCCAGTTGGGGTCGGACATCAGCGCCCTGGCCAGAGCCACGTAATCGGCCTTGCCTTGAGCGAGGATGCTCTCCGCCACCGCCGGCTCACGTATCTCCCCCACGGCGATTACCGGAATGTTTACAGCTTTCTTGACCGCGTGAACATAGTCGGCAAGATACCCTTGCGGGATAGACATCGGACTGGTCTCCGGGGGCAGCAGTGTGATGGGTGCAGTGCCGCCGATGGACACGTTGAGGGCGTCCACCCCCGCCTCGGCCCACTGGGTGGCGAAGGCCACGGAGTCTTCAAGTCCATAGCCGCCCTCGGTGCTGAGGCGGTATAACACCGGGTAATCCGGCCCCACCGCTTGCCGGACGCTGCGTATCACCTCCAGCGTGAAACGCATTCGGTTCTCCGGGCTGCCTCCGTATTCGTCAGTGCGCAGGTTGGAGGCCGGGGAAAGGAACTGGTGGAGGAGGTAGCCATGGGCACCATGGACCTCCACGGCGTCGTAACCCGCCCGCTTGGCCCGGTCTGCCGCCTCGCCAAAGCGCCGCACCAGCGCGGCGATTTCCTCGAGGGTCATCGCTTCCGGGGCTGTGTGAAGGTCCTTGACCGGAGAGGCCGCCACGATACGGCCCCCGGTGAACTTCGGATTGGCGCGGGCCCCGCCATGGTGCAGCTGAATGGCGATCTTGGCTTCATAGCGATGCACCGCCTCAGTCAGCCGCACGTGGCTGGATAGCAGCTCGTCCCGGTCGATGCCCAACTGGCAACCGAAGGCCTTGCCCAGCGGGTCCACGTAGGTGGCCTCCGCTATTATGAGCCCTACCCCTCCCTTGGCCCGTTCCGCCAGGTAATCTCGGTGCACCTGGGAGGCGGCGCCGGTGTCGGTGGCGAACTGGGTGACGATCGGGGCCATGACAATGCGGTTCCGCAGCCTCATGGTCCCGATGGCGCCGGGGGACAAGAGCTTCTCGAAGCGATCGTTCGCTGGCATGGGAGACCTCCTGTAGGCGTGGGATGGGGATGCGCTACCTGGCCCGGTCCGATGACGAACCTGAGTGTAGCAGTGCCCTGTTGGGCCGTCAAACCTCCCGGCAGGCCAGCGGCCGCCCTCATTTCGATGCAATGCTTTTTGTTGACTCCGGGGTAACCCTGCACTAGACTCAAACCTGTTCAGCTCGCACATCTGGCGAACCCTTAAACCGGGATCCCGCACGTGGCAGATTCACGCCTGTACCTGGAAGCTTACGCTACTCTAGCACTGGAGCGTTTGATCCGCCTGATCGCCAAGGCCAAGAGAGCCGACGTTCTGGCGCCGGTGACGGTCGTCGTGCCCACCCAATACGCGGGGCTGTCCCTGCGCCGCGACCTGGCGTCGGGGCAGGGGTTGGTCAACGTGCGCTTCATGGTCCCGGCCAGGCTGGCGGAGTTCCTCGGTTCCCCCGCCCTGGCGGAACGAAGTAAAACCCCGCTTTCTCAGCTTACCGAGCAGGAAACCATCCGCGCCCTGGCTGGCGGCATGGCCGGCGATGGGCCTTTGGGGCCGGTCGCCCAACATCCGCGACTCCACTCCTCGCTGTTGAGCACTTTCAGAGACCTGGAGAGGTTGTCCGTTGACCAGCTATCCGCGTTGGAGGGCATGGACCCTCTGCGCTCCCAGATGGTTCGTTGGTATCGGGCCTTCCGGGAGCAGCTCGGCGGCTACTACGGCCTTGAAGAGCTGTACTGGGCGGCCGCCGCGGCGGTGCGGGATGGCACGGCGGCCGGCACCCTGCGCGACCTGGGCCTCGTCATTTTCCACCTGACGCGGCCGCCTTCACCAGGGGAAGCCGGCCTGGTGAACGCCCTGGGCGGCGCGGGCCGGTGCGCCATGACCCTCGGACTCACCGGAGACGAGGAGCCCGATGCCGTGAACAAGGATGTGGCGGCCAGGTTTCAGGCAGCCCTGGGGCCGGCGCAACCCACCGGCCCGGCGCCTGGGAGCTTTGACGCCCATCACCTCGTGTGCGCCCCGGACGTCCAGGAAGAGGTCAGGTGGGTGGTTCGCCACATCGCTGGCCGGGCCGAGGGCGGTCTGCCCTTTCATCGGATGGCCGTGCTGTACCGACAGTCCAACCCATACGCTTCCCTGGTCCCGAGCCAGTTGCTCCTCGCCGGGATACCGGTGGCCGGGCCCAACCCGGCGCCGCTGCGGGACACGCCGGCCGGGAAACTGCTGATGTCCCTCCTGTCCGTTGTGGAAAGCGACTTCAGCAGGAACAGCGTCATGGGTTGGGTAGCCGAGTCCCCGGTGGGCCTCGGCGCGGGCGGCGGCCTGGCCGCGGATGAGCTGGTCCGGTGGGAGATTGTATCTCGCAAAGCCGGGGTTGTGAAGGGCGCCGGCCAGTGGCGGGAGCGGGTCAGCCGGTACCGGGACCGCCTGGCCCGGCAGTTGGCTGCCGCGGCGGCCATCGAGGAGGAAGCGCCCTCCCGGCTCCAGGGATTGGGCGAGTTGGTGGCATCCGCGGACCGTCTCACTGCCTTCGTCCGGCGGCTTTCCGGGCTCCTTCCCCCAGCCGATGGGAGCAGATGGCAGGAGTTTGCAAAGTGGGCCCGAGGCCTCTTGAAAGAGTATGCCCATGGCCCCGAGGAATGGCCGGAAGAGCATCGAGCCTGCTACGACCGCGTCTTGGGGCTGGTCGACGACCTGGCCGGACTGGATGCGGTGTCGTCACAGGGGACCGGTCTGGCCGGCTTCCACCAGACGCTGAACGACGCGCTGGGGGCGCCCTCCGGGCATACCGGGCAGACCGGGTCCGGGGTATTCGTGGCGCCGGCCGCCGCCGCCCAGGGGATGCAATTCGACCTGGTTATTCTGGCCGGCTTGGCCGAAGGGGCCTTTCCACCCCACGCGGCGGAAGACCCGATGCTGCCCGATTCCATGCGGGAAGCGGCCGGTAAGGGCGCCGGCCTGCCGCTAAGGCGTGACCGGCGGATCGAGGAGAGACGGTCGTTTCTGGCCGCTCTGGCCTCCGGCGGGGAGCGAGTCCTGTCCTATCCCAGGATGAACGCCTCCGCTCGATGGAGCCAGTACCCCTCGCCCTGGTTCCTGGAGGCCGCTGGCCGTCTGAATGGCAGCCCCGTGAGATCGGCCGACGTCATGAAGCTGGGAGACCAGACCTGGCTGTCGGTCATCCACTCCTCGGAGCACTCCCTGGAGTTCGTGAAGCGGCTGGCCCCGGCGGACGCCCACGACTATGACGTGGAGAGTGTGGCCCGGTGGCGGGCCCTGAGCCACCGACTGGGGGACCATTTCCTGGCTGCGGAGTCTACTCCAGTGGGCCGGTTTCTGGCGATGGACCGGGGCCGGCTTGGTACGGATTTCACGGAGTGGGACGGGAGCCTGTTCCAGATGGCCGGCAAGAGCCGGCGGCTGTCCCTCCCTGCGGACAGCGAGGTTTCCCCCACCAGGCTGGAACGCTGGGCCGTCTGTCCTTTCCGGTACTTCATGGGCGACGTTCTAAGCCTCTCGGCGCTTGAGCCGCCCGAAGAAGCCCTGGTCATCTCGGCTTTGGACCGAGGGGTGGTCATGCATGACATCCTGGAGCGCTTCATCAAAACGGTGACGGCCCATGACGGTCTGCCCGGCTTCGGCCAGCCGTGGGACAGCGGGCACCTGGCCTTGCTGCGGGAGATAGCCGAAGAGGAGTTCGACCGGGCCGAGGCCGAGGGCGTCACCGGCAAGAACCTTCTGTGGCAGGCGGTCAAAGAAGAATTCCGGCAGGACCTGGACGCTTTTCTGGAGGAAGATAGCCGCTGGCGGGCCGAGGAAGGGTCGCGGCCCCTCTGGGCGGAGCGGTCCTTCGGGATGACCGATGAGGGCAGCCTCCCTCCGGTGGTCCTGATGCTGCACAGCGGAGTACAAATCCGCTTCAGGGGCCGGATCGACCGCGTGGATACCCTGGCCGGCGCCTCGAAGGTTGTGGTGATCGATTACAAATCCGGAGGGACGAGCTACTACCAGGACATGAAAGACGACCCACTCGCCGGAGGCCGGCACTTGCAGCTTCCGGTCTATGCCCTGGCCGCCCGCTCCGGCGTCGAAGGGGAGCCGGATGTCGAAGCCTGCTACTGGTTTGTGACCGCTCGCGGCGGATTCGATCGGAGGACGGTCCCCTTGGCCCAGGTGGAGGACCGGTTCCTGGAGGTGGTGGAGAGCATCGCCTCGGGCATAGGGCAGGGGCTCTTCCCAGCGAACCCGGGCCCTCCGGGCCGGGAGGGAAAGCCGCAGAACTGCCAGTTCTGCGACTTTGACCGGATCTGCCCGGCGAACCGGGATGTCCTGTGGGACCGCAAACGGGGAAACCTGGAGTTGGCTACCTATGTGAGCCTCGCCGCCGCGCCCGAGGTTGAGGAGGCCGACGAATGACCGGGGGAGGCATGCCGGTAGACCAAGCCCAACGGGACCGGATTGCCCGGTCGTTGGACGAAACGCTGTTCGTGGAGGCGGGGGCCGGCACCGGAAAGACCACGGCGCTGGTGACCCGCATCGTGGAGCTGCTGGCAACCGGCCGGGCCGATATCGACAGCATCGCCGCCATCACCTTCACCGAAGCGGCGGCCTCCGAGCTTGGGGAGAGGGTCCGGTGGGCGCTGGAAACCCTGGCCCAGGACCCGGACTGCGGCGAGGCCCGGAGAGAGCGCTGTCTCCTGGCCATGCGTGGCATGGAGAGGGCATCCATACAGACCCTGCACAGCTTCGCGGGCTCGTTGCTCCGGCAGCGGCCGCTGGAGGCCGGACTCCCGCCCTCATTCGACACCGTCGAGGAAATCGAGGCCGGCCTCGATTTCGAGCGGCGCTGGCAGGACTGGCTGGACCAGGCCCTGGAGTCGGCGGAGACCGGTCCGCTCGTTTTGAAGGCCCTCACCCTGGGGTTGCGGCTGGAAGAAATGTCATCTATCGTCAAGGAATTTCACCGGGACTACGACCTGCTGACCCGCCCGTTCCCGGCGGCGGAAGAACCGGCAGCCCAGGCGGTCCAGTCCCTGGTGGACGCAGCCGGGGAAATTCGAAGGTTGCTGCCTCTGGCCCGGTACGGGCCGGACGACCCCCTCGCTTCCCATGCGGGCCGGGTGGCCGCCCTGGCGGACCGGCTCGGCGCTGCCGGCGGCCAGCCAGGCTCGGCCTTCAGTGTCCTGGCCCGGTGGGGGAAGCTGTCGTTTTCGAGGGGAAGGCAGGGGGACTGGGAGGTTGACCCGGCTACGGCGACAAACGGTTGCCGGGCCATGAAAGACCTCCTGTGGGAACTTGAGGACTTGAAAGCGCGAGAGCTGGAAGGCCTGCGGCGGGCGGCGCTGCTGCCGCTGCTGGATAGCCTGCGTTCCTTCGTCCTGGCGTATGTGGATGAACGGCGCAGCCTGGGAAAGGCTGAGTTTCACGACCTCCTGGTGTGGGCCCGGGACCTGCTTCGGGACAACCAGGAGGTCAGGAGTTATTTTCGAGGGCGCTACAGCCATATATTGATCGATGAGTTTCAGGATATCGACCCAATCCAGGCGCAGATCGCTTTCTTCCTGGCCAGCCAACCGGGTGCGGAGGACGGACCAGGCGGCGGAGCCGCTGACTGGACGCGCATGGAGATCGTGCCGGGCAAGTTGTTTCTGGTCGGCGATACCAAGCAGTCCATCTACCGGTTTCGCCGGGCCGACATCGCGTCCCTGGAGCGGATACGGGGCCTCCTGGGCCGGGAGAGCACGCCCTTGGTGCAGAACTTCCGGTCCCAGGAGCCGGTCATTTCCTGGGTCAACTCCGTGTTCGGAAAATGGATGACCGACGAAGCCGGGCCGGGCCTGCAAGCCCCGTACATTCCCCTTTCCGCCAGTTGGCCGCCCCCCGATGCCACGCCGCCCCTCGGAGTACACCGGGCCGGCGGACCGCGAAAGGCTTTGGCGCCGCAAGTCCGCCGGGAAGAGGGCGGAGCTATTGCCGCCCTGGTTCACCACATCCGGTCCGCTCCCTGGAGCGTGCGGGACGGCGGTTCCCAGGCTCTCCGCGGCGCGGGGTATCAGGACATATGCATCCTATTGCCTACGCGGACCGTCCTGAGGTCTCTGGAGGAGGCGCTGGATGATGCTGCCATCCCCTACCGTGTGGAGGGCCCGTCTCTGGTGCTGGGAACTCAAGATGTCCGGGACCTCATCGGTTGCCTGCGAGCCATCGACGCTTCGGCCGACCAGGTGGCCCTGGTGGCCGCGCTCCGGTCGCCGGCATTCGCCTGCAGCGACGTGGAGATGCTGGAGTTCGTGGAAAGCGGCGGAAAGTTGAACTACCTCGACCCAGGCCCTGCCGGCGGACCGGTGAAGGAGGCCCTGGACCTCCTCTGCCGGTACCACCGGGACCGGGTGTGGGAGCCGCCGGACCGGCTCATCGAGAAGTTCCTGCGGGAACGCCGGATGGTGGAGGCCTGTTTCGGGAAAGCCCGGCCCCGGGAGCGGTGGCGAAGGCTGCGCTTCGTCGTCGAGCGGGCCCGGGTTTTCGCCCAGGTTGGAGGCAGCTCCCTTCGGGCCTTTCTGGACTGGATCGAAGGCCAGGCAAGGGAAGGGGCCCGAATGGTGGAAGCTCCGGTCCTCGAGACCGACGAGGATGCCGTCCGCATCATGACCATTCACTCTTCCAAAGGACTGGAATTTCCCATCGTCCTGCTGGCGGGCCTGGATGTCGACCGCGCCCACCGGACCGACCCGGTCATTTTCGACCGGGCCACCGGGTCGGTGGAGGTCCGCTCCGGGGCCTTTGCCACCGCCGGATATGAGGAGGCGCAAGCACGGGAGCGGGCTGCGGACCAGACGGAGAAGGTCCGGCTGATGTACGTGGCCGCGACCCGGGCGAGGGACCATCTTATCGTAAACTTGTTCCACTCGGTCAGGGCCAAGGGGTCCCCGGCGGCGATAATCAGCCAGCTGGCTTCGGAAAGCGACGGCCTCTGGCACGAGATAGCCATCCCGGACAAACCCGTTGCACAAGAACTCTCCACGCCGGCCGGACCTGGCGACGCCCCGGTGGATACCGAACTGGACCGGACGGCATGGGTCCTGCGGCGCGAAGCTGTTATCCGGCGTGCCGCCAGGCCGGCCAGCCTGGCGGTGACCGCTCTCGCCAAGGTAGACAAGGAAGAGGCGGAGCGCGGCGAGGTACCCTACCGGCGAGGCCGGGGCGGCACAAACCTGGGACGGGCCGTTCACAGCGTGTTGCAGAGTGTGGACCTGGCTACCGGGGTGAACCTGGAGGGGATCAGCCGGGCCCAGGCCGCCGCCGAGGGCATACGGGACCGATGGCAAGATGTGGCAAGCCTCGCCCGGACCGGGCTGGACACGCCGATAGTGAAGCGGGCGGTGGCCACCGGCCGGTACTACCGGGAGGTGTTCGTCGGTATCCCCCTGGAAGGCGCCCTGTTCGAGGGCTTCATCGACCTGCTGTTCGAGGACGTGGATGGCCTCACTGTCGTGGACTACAAGACCGATACGCTGGAAGCCGGCGAAGAGCTGAGCCATCGCCGGGACCGGTACGCCCTGCAGGCCGGGGCCTACGCGATGGCGGTGCAACGCGCCACCGGTAAACCGGTGTGCCGGGTGGTGCTAGTCTTTTTGCGTGCCGGCATGGAGGTATCATTCGACGACGTTGAAGAGATGGTGGCGGCGGCCGCGGAGAAAGCGAAAGAAGCACTCGCCGCCATTGGCTGACCTGGTCGATGTTTCCGACCGTTGAATAGCTTCATGGGCGTTGCTTTGGTGGACTTTACGACGAGGAAATCCCCCTTGCTCCCTCGGTGCTATACTCAACTCCGGCACTTCTGGCCCCCTCGCCCTCGTGATGTACAAAGCAAAGCTCGTCCTGTGGTTGGTTGCAGCCGGGGGCGAAGAAGGGACAGCCATTGCTAAGGCTGCTGGTGACCGAAGGGCTCCTGCGGTCCTTTCAGGTGCGGAACTACCGCTTCCTGTGGGCCTCCAACGCCTCGGTAAGATTTGCCGAGCAGATGCAGCTACTGGTCCTCTCCTGGTTCGTCGTGAACGAGACCGACTCCCTGCTGCTGCTTGGCCTGTTTGGCGCGCTGCGCTTCACCGGTACCCTGTTTGGCGCCGCCTACGGCGTGGTGGTGGACCGCTCCAACCGGCGGCAGCTTCTGATCGGCGTGCGCCTGGTCATTACGACCCTGTCCACGGCGGTATTGTTGCTCGTTGTCACGGATCGTCTGGAACTCTGGCACGTTTTCGCACTCACAAGCGTGGGCGGACTGGCCCGGGCCTTCGACAACATCACCCGGCAAACGTTGCTGGGTGACGTGATGAGAAAAGAGGAACTGATCAACGCCATGGCCCTGGACCGCACCGGATCGGACGCGAGCCAGATAGTGGGCCCGATGCTCGGCGGCATAATGTTGAGCCGCTTCGACATGGGCCCCGTATACCTGGCTATCGTCGCAGTGAATTTGCTGGGGATCTCTTGCTCCCTGTTGGTTCGCCCGGCGAGCCCGGTGGAGGCCAACTCGTCGCCTTCGGTGTGGCGTAGCCTGGTGGAGGGGGGCGGGTACATTCGCCAGAACGATGCGGTCCTCGCCCTGCTGCTTTTCGCCTTCCTAATCAACCTGGCCGCTTTCCCTCTCACCCACGGCATGATGCCCGTCTTCGCCAGGGACGTGCTGCATACAGGCCCGGTAGGACTCGCGGCGCTGACCTCGGCAGTCGCCACGGGCGCTTTCGTCGGTTCCTTCGGCCTGGCCGCGAAAGGACGGTTCGCCAGGCCCGGTATGATGGCGGTTCTGGCAGTGCTGGGTTGGTGCACGACCATCCTGCTTTTCACCCAATCTTCTTGGATGGCCGTCTCTCTGGCCATTCTGCTGGCGTCTGGCGCCAGCCAATCGTTCAGCCTCGTGAGCATCGATTCGCTGGTCTTGAGGCTGGCTCCTACAGAGCTTCGGGGCAGGATAATGGGAATTCGTTCCATGGCCGTGTACGGGCTGCCCATGGGTCTCCTGGCGATCGGCGCCATGGCCGACCTCATGGGCGCGCCGCGCGCGATTGCCGTAATGGCGACCGGGGGAGCGGTGTTGACCGTGGTGATCGCGTCGTGGCTTCGGGATCTGTGGTCTGTGTCCTGACGGCTGGTTAGTCCCGGGGATGACCAGGCCGGTTGCCGGCCTTGAATGTTTGCCATGTTATGTAAAGCGGGCGTTGGCGGCTATCTCCAACACCGCTTCGAGCTTGCCGTCCCGGATCGTGTAGAAATGCGAGTGAATATTGACCGGAGTGCCGCCGTGGGAGGGAATAAGCCACACCTTGTCCCCCAGAGCAAGCTGCCGGGCCTCGCCTTCCAGCGTCAGGCTGCCGTGCTCCGCCGAGAGCTTGGCTACCCGGGCGCCCTTGGGCCAGGCCACTTCGGGCAGGCCAAGGGTTACCCCGATGGCCTTGTGGCCGCAGTCGACGATGGCCCGGTCTTTGGCCGGCTGGCTGATGACTGTGGACAGGACCATCAGCGAAACGTCGAAGTCGGGCACGTACCGGTAGTGGGTGTCCATGAAGGGGTAAGCCCCCGCCTGGACCTCGGTGACCCCGGCGATCTCGCTGGTGATGTTCCAAGTGCCGGTGCCCCCGGCGCTGACCACCTCGATGGGTAACCCGGCCCGCTCGACCAGTTCCCGTGAGTCCACCAGCTTCTGGACGCGGGCTTTGGTTTCGATGGAGCGCTCTTCGAAGCCCTCGATCCACATTCCGCCTTCGTACCCCATCAGCCCGGCGAACTGAAGGCCCGGGGCATTCGCCACCAGCTTTGCCAGCTTCACCACACCGGGGCCGGGCTCGACCCCGCACCGGTCGAGGCCGACGTTCACGTCAACCACGGCACGCAGGTTGACGCCCTGGGATTGGGCGGCCTCGGACAGCTCCGCGACGTTGCGGGGATCGTCCACGGCCACCATCATGCTGGCGTCGCGGGCCAGACTCAGCAACCGGGCGATCTTGGGGCGGGTCACTATCTCGTTGGCGATAAAAACGTTCTTGACGCCGCCATGGACCATCACCTCCGCCTCGCCCACCTTGGCGCAGCAGATCCCTCCCGCGGTCGAGCCGGCGTCGAGTTGCCGGTGGGCTAGGACCGGGCTCTTGTGGGCCTTGACGTGGGGCCTCACTTTGGAGGTGCGCTGGGCGAAGAAGCTGTGCAGCGTCTTCAGGTTGCGTTCCATTACCGGAAGGTCAATGAGAAGGGCTGGGGTATCCAGTTCTTCCACGGGGGTTCCGGGTAGGGGCAGGAAGTCCAAAGGCATCGGGTGTCCCTCCTTTCCGCCGCGCCTGAGTGCACCGGGGGTTGCAGGCGCTGTCGAAGTCCGCCGGCGGTCCTGTTCAGAGATGCCGTTTCATTCAGGCCCACCCTTGGCCGAGCCTAACCTGAGCAAGAATCAGGGATTATCGTCCCTTGAAGAAGGGATACGGTACGGGCCGGCCGCCCCGGAGCGGCAGCACGACGGTGGCCGTGCCCAGAGAAAGAACGGTCCCCTCTTCCTGACTTAGCACGATGTCCAGGTCCACGTAGCCCAGGCCATCTTCAACGCGTTTGGCGGAGACCTTGCCGTCAAAGGTGAAGGTGTGATGGGGAAGCAGGTTGCTCCTCAGCTGGTGGTAGACCTTCCACACCCAGCCGCCGTCTCCAACCCAGTGGTACAGGAGCTTGTAGAAGCATGCTTGAGTCCAGTAGCCGGAGCCGACCACGTTGGCCAGGCCGAGTTCATTCACCGCGAACTCGTAATCGTAGTGGTCCCGGCGCCAGGTCTCGACCGCGGCGCACCAGCGCACCATGACCGGGACCGAATAGTCCAGCGACCAGGACGGGACCTCGGTGCCCACCGCCACGTCTTCGTAGACAAACTCCCGTTTCGTTGTTTGAGCCATGGTTATCGCTCCTCTATTCCTCTACGCCCACGTCGACGTAGCGCTCGGTGCACAGGATGTCGCCGTTCTGGTTGATGAACGTGTTTTCCGTGACGATGAAGAGCAGCCGGCCCCGGCGTCCCGTCTTCTCGTAGGCGTCGGCCAGGCGGCGGTGCTGCGTGATCCGGTCGCCGACCCGGGCCAACTGGTGTATCTCCAGGTCGCTGTAGGCATGGAAGACTATCAGGTGGGGGGGCCATGGGATCCCTTTCGTCGTCTCCACCGATTCCTCGGCCTTGGTATCGGTGGACACCGATGCCAGAGGGTCCGGCGTTCCCGACGCCCGGCGGCGCGCGCCGGTGATGGGAAACGAGCCGGGCGCCACCATGCCGCCGTACTTGAGGCTCCGGGCATAGCCTTCATCGAAGTATATCTGGCTGTCATCCATGGTCGCTTGAGCGAAGCGGCGCACTTCGCTGGTGGACAGCTCATCACAGCTGGTGACTGGAGGGAATTCTGTACCGATAGCCGCCCGGAGTTCGCCGGTCATCAGGCTTTCCGTCTCATCTGCCATGCCTACCTCCGTCTACCGAAACTGTCGCGGCTTCTTTTTGGGTTTCCAGGGGACATACTACTATACGGCCTAGGGACGGCGCTATCCCGTCGTGGGCCGAAGGCGGCCGGGTGTGATATTGGGATGCCGCTACCCTCACCCTCGTTCCCTCTCGCATTGGGAAAGGGATGCCCTGGCGCAGCCTGGGCTGGGTGAGGCCGTTGACGAGGACTGGAGCCCAGGTTACAGTGGTATGCGTCTCCGAGGGACCCGATTCGAGGGGTCTCCCACGGAGATGAGGATCGCCGGAAAGAGACGAAGTCGTCTCTTTTTTCTGCCTGTTGAGAGGTGATTGCGTGGTTAGAGAGTTTCGCGGCCAGATAGACCCCATCACCCTGGAGGTGGTGGGCAACGCTTTCATTTCCGTCGCCGACGAGATGTGGGCCGCCCTGGTGCGGGCGGCTTACTCCAACAACATCAAGGAACGCGAGGACTGCTCCTCGGTGATCCAAGACCCCGACGGCAGGGTGGTGACCCAAGGGAAGAACAGCATAGCCGTGCACCTGTCTTCATTTTTAAGCACCGTTGGCGCCATCAGGCGTTTCCACCCGACGGAGAGCCTGTCGGAAGGCGACGTGTTCATCATAAACGACCCCTACGGCGGAGGGCCCTCCCACCTGATCGACGTTACTTTCATGATGCCGGTGTTACACGAGGGCCGGCTTGTGGCTTTTGTGGGCAACACCGGTCACTGGCCGGACATTGGAGGGAAAGCGCCCGGCCAAGGAGCCGTGGGGGATGCCCGGGAGATTTACCAGGAAGGCCTAAGGATGCCGGCCCTGCGGCTATACCGCGCGGGTGAACTCCAGCGCGATATTCAAGAACTCATCCTGCTCAACGTGCGCGGCCCCAGTGAGCGGGAAGGGGACATGCGGGCCCACATCGCCTCCTTGAAACTTGGAGAGCGCCGGGTCAAGGAGATGTGCGAGCGGTACGGCGCCGGGTTCCTCTTGAACTGCATGGGCGAGATGATGGACTACTCGGAGAGACGTACCCGGCAGGCCATCGCAGAGGTCCCCGAGGGCAGCTACACGCACCAGGACTTCATGGATGACGATCACTTCTCCGATGAGCCCATCCCCATCGTCGCCACTCTCACCGTCTCCCATACGCCGGAGCCAAACCTACTGGTCGACTTCGCCGGGACGGGCGGCCCGGCCCGGTGCGGCATAAACCTTACCAGGGAAGGCACCCTGGCGGCGGTCTACTGGGTCTTGAAGGGGATTATCGCCCTCGACATACCAGTCAACGACGGCTTCCATCGGGCCATCAGGGTGGTGGCTCCCGAGGACTGCATCGTGAACCCGCGGCCGCCCTCTCCGGTAGGAGCCCGGTACGAGACCGTGACACTGGTTGTCGACGTTCTGCTGGGGACGCTGGGACAAGCGTTGCCCCACAAGGCCATCGCCGCCTCCCACGGCTCCCATGGGATTGGTTTCGCGGGACGGGGTTCACGATATTTCATCTACTACGAGACCGTCGGTGGCGGCACGGGGGGCGCCGCCTTCAAAGACGGCGTCGACTGCTGCCACAACACATCGAACCTCCCCATCGAGGCCGCCGAGCTGGAGTTTCCGTTGCACGTGGAGTGCCTCGAGTTCATCCCCGACTCCGAGGGCGCCGGGCAGTTCCGGGGGGGGCTGGGCGTGCGGAAGGCCTGGAAGATCCTCGACGACTCCTTTATCAACACCCACTCACTGCGGCACACGGTCCATCCTCAAGGCCTCTTCGGAGGGTATGAGGCGCCGGTCTGCCGCATTGTTCTGAACGCCGGCAAGCCTGATGAGACCCTTTTGTCCAGGCTGAGCACCCTGGTGCAAGTCAACCCCGGCGAGGTGCTGTCCGTAGTCACTCCCGGCGGGGGCGGGCTTGGGCCGCCCGAGGAGCGGGACCCAGAGAGGGTGCTTCGGGACCACCTCAACGGCAAAGTCTCGTTGGTGAGGGCACGGAGCGTGTATCGCGTGGCCATCGATGCCGAGGCCGGGCAGGTGGACCAGGAGGCGACTCGCCGCCTGCGGCAGCCGGGACCTGACGGGGGCTTGCGGCCCGCGCCGGGCGCCGGGAAGTCTTGAACATGTCACGGTACCGCATTGGAATCGATATCGGGGGCACGTTTACCGACCACGTCCTCCACGACGAGGATACGGGGCAGACCTTCAACGTCAAGGTCCCCACGACCCCCTCGGACCTGTCCCGTTGCTTCCTGGAGGGCCTTCAGGCGCTGGAAGGTAAGGCGGAGCGAGGGCTTCCGGGCCTGGAGTTCATAGCCCACGGGACGACCGTGAACACCAACGCCATCATACAGAGAGAAGGCGCCAAGGCCGCGCTCCTCACGACCAAGGGATTTCGGGATGTCCTGGAAATCGGGCGGCAGATCAGGCCGGGCGCTCACGACTTCTTCTCGGAGCGGCCGGCTCCCCTGGTGCCCCGGTCCCTGCGGGTCGAAGTAGAGGAGCGCATCGCCAGCGACGGCTCTGTGGTCGTACCCATCAGCGAGCCCGGCGTCTTGGAGGCGGTAAAGTTTTTCCGGCAGCAGCAGGTGGACGCGGTTGCCGTGTGCTTTCTCAATTCCTACGCCAATCCAGCCCACGAGCTGGAGGCCAAGAGGATACTGATGCGGGAATTGCCCGGCGTGTACATCGCCGTCTCCGCCGAAGTGTCCCGGGAGTTCCGTGAGTTCGAACGTACCAGCACCGTGGCCGCGGACGCCTACGTCGGGCCGTTGTTCACCAGCTACCTGGATAAGCTGGAGTCAGAGCTTGAGGCGCTGCTCGGCGAGTCGGGCCGCCTGGTAATTATGCACTCGGGCGGTGGCCTGATGTCCGTGGACCGGGCCCGCCACCGCCCTCACACCACCATCGAGTCAGGCCCGGCGGCCGGGGTGATAGCGGCCGCTGAGCTTGGCATCCAGGCCTCGATTCCGAGCGTCATTTCGTTCGACATGGGCGGCACCACCGCCAAGGCCAGCCTGGTGGAGAAGGGGCGCCCAAGGACCCTCAGTATGTTTGGGATAGGGGAGGACCAGCACGGCGGCATCGGAGGGCGGATCACCGGTATTCCCATCCGGTCGCCCATTGTCGATGTAGTGGAATGCGGCACCGGCGGTGGCAGCATCGCCTGGGTGGACAGCGGCGGCTTGCTCAAGGTCGGCCCTCAGAGCGCCGGGGCCGAGCCCGGACCTGCGTGCTACGACGCCGGAGGGACCGAGCCGACGGTGACCGACGCCCACGTGGTCCTGGGCCGGCTGGACCCGGTTTTCTTCCTGGGCGGCCAGATGCGTTTGAAGGGCGAATTGGCCTACCGCGCGGTCGAGGAGAAGGTGGCGGGTCCGCTGGGGATGTCGGCGGTGGATGCGGCTCAGGGAATCATCGACGTGGTCAACGCCAACATGGTTCGAATCCTGCGGGTGGTGTCGATCGCCCGGGGCTTCGATCCCCGGGATTTCGCCCTGGTTGCCTTCGGTGGGGCGGGTCCGCTGCATGCGGCGGAGCTGGCGGCGGAACTGGGGATTGGACGGGTAATCGTGCCGCCCAGCCCCGGCCTGTTCTCGGCGCAGGGCATGCTCATGGCCGACCTTCAGGCAAACCTGCGCCTGACCCGGCTCGTAAGGATGGTCCCGGAGAATCTGGACTTGATACGCGGCACCCTGGCCGAACTCGAATCGGAGGGTGAGGCTGCACTGGAGCGAGAGCAGGTCCCCGAGGAACGGCGCCAGGTTTCGACGACGATTGAGATGCGCTACGTGGGGCAGAACTTCGAGCTGGATGTGCCGGTCCATGAAGTTCCCGAGACGAAGGCCGGTCTGGAATCTCTTCTGGCCCAGTTCCACGAAATCCACGAGCGGACCTACGGCCATTGCGAGCCCCGGGAGCCGGTGGTCGCGGTGACTTTCAAAATCCTTGCCCTGGGCAGAATGCCGAGGCCGGTTCCGGAAAGGCTGGCGAGCGGCGGGACCGACGCCGGCGGAGCAATCCTGGGCATGCGTAAAATGTTCCTCAAGCAGGACGGCGGGCTCATTGACTGCCAGGCCTATGGCCGGGAACTTCTGAAGGCGGGCAACGCTCTGGCCGGGCCCGCCATCATATATCAGAGTGATACCACCACCCTGGTCTTGACCGGGCAACGGGCCGAGGTCGACCAGTACGGGAACCTGCACCTGGTGGCGTCGGGCTGAGGCCGGCGGGCGGGGCTTGCGGCATAGCACCAGGCATCAGCGGTAATCCGCGGAAGTATCGAGGTGGAGGTTGGACAAATACGCCCTGGCAAGGGTCATCCATGTGTTGGCGGTGGTGCTCTGGATTGGCGGCGTAGCCATGGTTACCACCGTCCTGATACCTGCGATACGCAAGCTGAAGTCCGGCGGTGATCAAATCGAACTTTTTGAACGCATTGAGTCTCGCTTCGCGTGGCAGGCAAAGGTCACGACTCTGCTGGCCGGTCTTTCAGGCTTCTACATGCTCTACTATATCGATGCGTGGAATCGATACTTAGAACCAAAATTCTGGTGGATTCACGCGATGACGATGGTTTGGGCAATATTCATGTTCGTGCTTTTTGTGGCGGAGCCGCTGTTCTTGCACCGGTTGTTCAAGAAGCATGCGTTGAAGGACCCGGTCAAAACATTTGCCTTGGTGCACCGTTTGCACTTGATTCTACTGGTCTTGAGCCTGGTGACCACGGCGGGAGGGGTCGCGGGTAGCCACGGCTGGCTTGTGGTTTAGTGCCAACAGGAGGTGTCCTGTCCAACGATTCCAAAGGAGGCTCCCTTTGGTCCTTCGACAAGCTCAGGACGAACGGGAAAGAGGCCTTCCACCGTTCGTGGTGACGACGTGTACGCAATTGAACCGTTTCGGGTAACTTTAACCCGGGACCTCCAAGTTCGCAAGTCGCGCAACCAATGGGCAAATGGTCAGTGAAAATCGGAGCCCGGTGATCCAAGAGGCCCCAATCGAGCACTTTCAGACCCATGTTCCCTCAGGGTTTGAACTCTGCCAAGCTGATGCCTTTGACAACCCGGAATGGTCCACTTTGATGCTCGGGAATGGCCCACCCCCTGGGTAGATGACGCAATGACAATCGACCCCTGCCGCCTGGTGCTGCTTCGTGGGTCAGCGTTCCGGAGCATCACTCCTTTCTCTGGCGGCGGTCCATTGTGCGCCGGAAGCGGTAGGACTCGGTCCCTGTCTCGATGATGTGGGCGCGGTCGGTGATCCGGTCGAGCAGCGCTTTGCAGAGCCGGGCGTTGGGAATCACCTGCGTCCACTCCGAAAAGGGTAGGTTGGTCGTCAGTATCACCGCCGCCTTCTCGGTACGCTCCGCCACGACCTGGAAGAGAAACTCGGCGCCCACCTCGGCCAGCGGCACGTAGCCGACCTCATCAATGGCGATCACATCATACCGGGCCCAGCGGGCCAGTACTCGCCGAAGCTGCAACTGCTGTTTCGCCTCCACCAACTCGTTCACCAGATTGGCCGCCGTGGTGAACCGCACCCGGCGTTTCTGGCGGCAGGCCGCAACGCACA
>CAYOAF010000149.1:0-16369 GCA_964401855.1 uncultured Dehalococcoidia bacterium | reverse complement strand
GACCGACTACTTCATCCACTGCGGCGGGTGGGGAAACGGGGAGAGGACCGCTGGGAGCGCATGAGCTGGGAGGAGGCGTTCGACGAACTGCAGCGGCGCATGGCGGCCGTCAAAGAGCGCCACGGCCCGGAGAGCATGGCTTTCATCCAGGGCACGGGCCGGGATGTGGGGGCCTGGCTCCTCATGCTGGCCTACAGCTACGGGAGCCCCAACTGGCTGCAAGGCGGGCTCACCGGCAATTCCTGCTACCACCCGCGCCTCGGCGCCATGAAGGTGGTTCAAGGCGACTACGCGGTACCCGACTGCGGCCAGTTCCTTCCCGGCCGCTACGACGACCCGGACTTCCGGCTCCCGGAAGTAATCATCCTGTGGGGATACAATCCCCCGGCCACCTGCACCGACGGCTTCTACGGCAACTGGATCGTGGACTGCATGAAGCGAGGGACCAGGGTCATTGTCATCGACCCCTACTACACCTGGACCGCTTCCCGGGCCGAGCATTGGCTCCAGATCAGGCCGGGGACCGACGGGGCGCTGGCGTTGGGTTTCCTCCACGTCATTATCGAGGAGGGCCTGTACGACAAGGAGTTCGTGGAGCAGTGGTGTTCCGGGTTTGACAAGCTCCGCCAGCGTGCGCTGGAGTATCCGCCGTCGCGGGTGTCGGAGATCACCTGGGTGCCGGAAGAGCAGATCAGGGCGGCAGCCCGGCTGTTCGCGGCCGGCAAGCCGGCCTCGATCCAGTGGGGCGTTCCCATAGACATGTGCCCCGAGGGTTTCGGCGTGGCCATGGGGGTCATCGACCTGTGGGCCATCACCGGCAACTTGGAGGTCCCCGGCGGCATGGCCTTCGCCAAGCCGGCCTTCGGGGTGTGGCCTTACCCCATGGACCAGGAATCGGTGCGGAGCTTCACCGGTAACGTGATGGACCCGGAGGTCTTTTTCGAAAAGCGCGTTGGGACCCAGGAATACCCCATCACCCGGAACTTCCACTGGCGGGCCCACGCGGACGTATTCATCGACCAGATGTTCTCTGAAGACCCCTATCCCATCAAGGCCGCGTGGATCGCGGGGAACAATTTTCTGGTGGACGGGGCGAACCCGAAGAGACTGTTGGAGGCGTTCAGCCGCCTGGACCTGATCGTAGTCGTAGACCTGTTCATGACGCCGACCGCCGCGGCGCTGGCGGACTTTGTGCTGCCGGCGGCGACCTTCGCCGAGAAGGAGGGAGTGCGGGCCTGGTGGGCGCCTTTGAACGCCATCAACAGGGCCGTCCGCGTCGCCGAGTGCAAGCCGGACTCCGAAATCTGCTTTGAGTTGTCGAGGCGGTTCAACCCCAGCCTGCCCTGGAAAGACCTGCGCGGGTTCTATGACTACCTGCTGAAGCCGGCCGGGGTGACCCACGAAGAGCTGAGCCGGGCGCGGCACATGTGGCCGGACAAGGCGGACAGGTCGCTTCCCTACCACCGGTACACCAAGGGTGAGCTTCGGGCCGACGGCCGTCCCGGCTTCAATACACCGAGCGGCAAGGTGGAGTTGCACAGCTCGCTGATGGAGGATTGGGGCCACGATCCACTGCCCGTTTTCGTGGAACCATCGATGAGCCCGTACAGCACTCCCGGTCTGGCCGAGGAATATCCCCTGATCCTCACGACAGGCGGCCGCACCATCGCCTATTTTCACTCGGAGCACCGTCAAATCCGGTCGTTACGGCAGATCCACCCCTATCCCGAGGTGATGGTCCACCCCAAAACGGCGGGACCCCTGGGCATCCAGGACGGCGATTGGGTCTGGGTGGAGAACCACCTCGGCCGGTGCAAAAGGAAGGCCTCAGTCACGAGCCTCATCCATCCCCGGGTAGTCGCGGCCACCCACGGCTGGTGGTTCCCGGAGAAGGGAGCGGATGAGTGGTTTGGCGTGTGGGACGCGAACCTGAATCTGCTGATCCCCCACAACACCCAGTCGTCTCACGGCTTCGGCGGAGGCCAATACAAGTCTCTGCTGTGCAAGCTGTACAAGGCCGATGGCGGAATCCCCGGAATTCTTGAGAAGCAGGACCTCTATGGCTAGCGATCAGTACGCGCTGCTCATCGACTTTGAATGGTGCACCGGCTGCTATTCCTGCGTTATCGCCGGAAGGAACGCGAACGAACTGGACCTCAGCCGGGCTTGCATCACCATCGGCTCCCGGCAACGGCAGGCCGGCGGCCGGGTGGCGCTCGACTTCGTGCCGGAGCCGACCAACCTCTGCAATCACTGCGGGCCGCGGACCCGCCGGGGACTGGACCCCGCGTGCGCCCACAACTGCCCGCCTCGCGTCATCACCTACGGGCCAAAACCGGAAATGGAGGAGCTTCGGAAGCAGAAGCCGAACCAGAGCTTGTGGTCCATCGGGGGCCGCGCCGGCTGAGGGGTCTGGTGGAAGAGGCGCCATCACCCAACGGGGCCGGCCCGTTCCGCGGAAAGACCCTCTGGTGGCACAGCCATGCAGACGCGGGGACTGGATGGCGGCCGCCACTCCAGAGCCGGGCAGAGGGCTTGAAACCTACTCGGCGTGGGCGGTGTTTTCGGCCGGTGCAAGGACAGGCCGGGCCGGCTGGCCGGCCAGGGATATGAACAGCCCGGCCGTGAAGTAAAGGCCGGCCACGGTCAAGTACAGGAGATCGTAGCTGTCCACCACCTCGATGAACACGGAGGCGACGGTCGGCCCCAGCCCCAGCATGATTACCTTGAAGAGGGTGTAAAGCCCGGAGATGGCGCCGAAAGAACTCCGGCCGTAGTAGTGGGCCAAGGCCATGTTTTCCAGCGGGGTGAGCGCCCCCGAAAAGACCCCGAACACCAGTGTGAAGCCCAGGGCCATAGGCAGGGAGTTCACCAACATCAGGTACAGCGAGGTCGCCCCGCAGGCGACCACCGCCACGGCCAGACAGCGGCGCGGCGTTATCCGGTCGGCCAGCAAACCCCAGCCAATGGTCGTGACGGCCAGGAAGGTGCCCAGACTCAGTATTCCGGCGGCCTGCTCCTTGGAGATGCCGCCCTCATCGGATAGGTAGGGTACCAGACTGAACACCAGCGAGCTATTGGCCAGTGTGCTGGTGCCCGCGGTCAGGACGACAAGCCAGAAGGCTCTGGTGCGCCACGCCTCGCGGGCGGTCCAGCTCTGCTCTACATCCCCGCCGCTGACCGCGGCCCTCGTTGGCTCAACTTGCTTGGCCCCATCAGGCAAAAGCCCGATGTCCTCCGGCCGGCGCCGCATCAACAGAACGACGGGCGCCAACAGTATCAGGCTGTAAAAGCCCAGGTAGCTATAGGCGCTCCGCCAGCTCTGGCGGACGGCGATGAAGGCGATTATCTGGATGTTGATGGCGCCGCCGATGGGACGGAAGGAAGGGACCAGGGCCAGGGCGATGTTGCGCCGGCGGCGGAAGAAGTTGACCGCGGTGGTGCGCGGAACCACATTGATCAGCACCGGGTTGCTCACGGTGCGGCCGGTGATGTAGGCAACGAAGAATTGCCAGGTGGCATTAGATCTGGAAAGGGCAAAGTAAGCCACCGCGGCGGTGACGAGTCCCGCCGGCATCAGGCGCCGCGGACCGTAGCGGTCGGTCAGCCACCCGATGAATGGGGCGAGCAGGGCGGAGCACCAGGTGCCGGCGGTGACCGCGAGGGCAAGGGTGCTCATCTTCCAACCAGTGTCCTCGGTGATGAAAACCTGGATACCGCCCAGCGTCACCTGTGAAAACCCGGTGGCGGCGAAGGCGGCCAGGAAGGAGATGGCCAGGATCAACCACCCATAGTAAAAGGGCGTCCTGGGCCTCCAGTCAAAAACTGCTTTGACTAGAGAAATCACCCTAGGATTCAGTCAACCTGTTTTTATGCATGCTGTCATTCTGAGTGAAGCGAAGAACCTCAGCGCAACAACGCGGTTTTTCGCTTCGCTCGGAATGACCACTATCGGCAGTGAGATGACTGAGGACTATGTTGCAGATTGTGGACCGACCGCCGCTGCGATTCAACCGCCGCCCTGCTGGCTGAGAGTTTAGGAAGTAGTGCCTCAAGCTGGTGGGCCCGGCAGGTGTCGAACCTGCGACCCGCCGGTTATGAGCCGACTGCTCTACCGCTGAGCTACGGGCCCCTCTGGTAGCTTATGCCCAGCCACAAGGGGGTGTCAAGAAAGGCGCCGGTGGCGCGTCTCCCGGTGGGGAAAGGGCTGTGAGGTGAATGTCGAGGGGGTGCGTCTACTGGATGCCCAACCGCTGCCGGTACTCCGGGTCCCACCCGGCCAGCAGTCCCTTCTCCACCGCCTGCTCCGGAGGGAGCTTGTTGGCAGGGTCCCCTCGCAGCGGCACGGTGGCCACCACCGCGTCCTGGACCAGGGCCTGGTAGGTCGTTTCGTCGACCCC
Source organism: uncultured Dehalococcoidia bacterium (assembly GCA_964401855.1). Lineage (GTDB taxonomy): Bacteria > Chloroflexota > Dehalococcoidia > Lucifugimonadales > UBA3495 > CAJWBT01. Next base: position 11,969 of record CAYOAF010000149.1, on the reverse strand, counting down.
CAAAAGGTCTTGGACCGTGGCTTGGTTGTCCTGTCCGAAGGAGGGTGCGGGGCCCTGGATTTTGACGGGGCTTCGAGAGAACTTGTAGGGACGGCCAATGAACATCCGGGTGCCGATGCCTCGCTCCGGCGGATAGCTGACCCGTTCCAGGAAGCCCCGGCTCTTGTAGTGAGGGTCGAAGTGCATGTCTTTTCCGTTGAGGACCGGTCCAGCGGGGATCCCCTCGGCCTGAAGGCGGTGCATCAGGTCGTACCTATCGAGCCCGGCGGTCCAGGCGCTGACGGCCTGGTCCAACTCGTCGTGGTGGCGCTGGCGGGACAGGAGGTCGGCGTAGCGGGCATCCCCGGCCAGGTCTTCCCGGCCCATGAGCCGGCACAACGCCTGCCACTGCTCGTCGCTGCCCACCGAAAGGGCAATCCAGCGGTCATCACCCAGGGCTGGGTAACAGCCCTGGGGCGCCCGGTAGGGGTGCCGGTTGCCGGTACGGCCGCCCTCCCGGCCGTTGACCACGCCGTCGAGTATGTACTCGGAGGCGAACATCACCCCCGCCTGGTACATTCCGATATCCACCCACTGTCCCTGGCCAGTCCGGTTGCGGTAGCGAAGCGCCGCGGCGATGCCGAACACCGCCGTCCAGGTCGAGAGGAAATCGACAAAAGACGCGCCGGCTTTGGACGGGGCTCCGCCGGAATAGCCGGTGAACCAGCAATGGCCGTGGGTCGCTTCTTGGGTGGTGGCTTGTGCCGGGAACCCCGAATACGGCCCACCGCCATGGCCGTAGCCAGTGTTGGACACCATCACGATATCCGGCTTGATCTTGCGAAGGTTCAGATAGTCCATCCCCCAGCCGCGCATCACCCGGGGGGTGAAGTTCTCCATCACCACGTCGCTGATGCTCACCAGTTGCCGGAACAGGTCCCGGCCCCGCTCGTCGGTCAGGTCCAGGACCAGGGAACGCTTGCCCCGGTGCAGCAGGTTGTAGGTGGAAGGGCGGTTCCACCAATCCTCGCCGTGCTCCCCTTCCGGGAACATGCCGGAGTAGCCTCCGGTGCGGGTGACATCGTGGCGGCCGGGCCCCTCAACCTTGATGACCTCGGCGCCGAGGTCGGCCAGCAGCGCCGCGGCGTAGGGCAGGGCGAACACGTAGGTTGAGTCTATGATGCGGATTCCTTCGAGCGGCAACTGGGACGTCACGGGATACCTCATCATCTTTGATCGCGGAAAACCTAGATTACGTTCATCTGGCGCAACTGGCACATTTCCAGCTGGGTATAGCCCAGGCCGTCGACGTAGATTTCCCGGTTGTGCTGCCCCAGAGTAGGCGTGCACCAGCGCAGCGCGTAGGGGGTCAGGCTGAGGTTGAACAGCACCGCCGGGACCTTGATCTTGCCGATGACGGGATGCTCGACCTCCCGGAAAAAGTTGCGGGACTCCAGCTGAGGGCATTCCGCCAACTCCGATGGGGTTTGCACGATGCCGAAGAGAACTCGGGCCTCGCCCGCCTTGGTGAAAAGGTCCCACTTGCTCCGGTCCCTGATGGTGTTGAGCACCACCCGGTCCACTTCATCGCCGTGCTGGTCCCGCCAGGACGATTCCGAGAATTTGGGGTCTTGCATCTCCTCCGACCCGAAGAACGCGGCGACATCCTGCCAGGTGCGGCCGGCCCCGATTTGGACGACGATCCAGCCATCGGCGCAGGGCATCGGGTGCCCGAACATGCCGCCCTCTTGGCGACGGCGGGCCTGGATGCCCCCCATGAAGGGGTACATGGACTGGGGGGCGATCATGGTGGATGCGATGCACTCGGTCACAGACACGTCGATCTGCTGGCCTTCGCCGGTGTTCTCTTGCAAGAACACGGCCATGGCGGCGGCGGCGGCGGCGTTCAGGCCGGCGTCGTACTGACCCTGGAAGCCACCGTGCTTCAATGGCTCCCGGCCCTGGACGCCGCTGATGCTCATTATCACGCCCATGGCGTAGCTGACGATCTCTTCGCCCTGGAACTGGTTGTAGGGGCCGTCCTGGCCGAAGGGGGTGATGGAGGTCATTATCAGCCCGGGGTTGAGCGGCGCCAGGTCTTCGTAGCCAAGCCCAAGCGACGACAGGTAGCCGGGCCGGAAGGTTTCGATGATGACATCAATCTGCGGGACTAGTTGCTTCAAGATGGCCTGGCCGGTGGTGGTCTCCAGGTTAAGAGTGGCGCCCTTTTTGTTCAGGTTCAGCACCAGAAAGAGCAGGCTCTTCTCTGGATGAGGGTCGTCATGGAAGAAAGGGCCCATCCGCCGCAGGCCGGCCCCGCCGGGGGGTTCCAGCTTCAGCACGTCGGCCCCGTAGTCGGCCAGCAAGCGGGCGCAGAAGGAGCCGGCGATGTCCTCGCTCAGGTCCAGCACCTTGACCCCGTCCAGTACGCCGGGCGGCATGGTGGTTACGGGCTCTTCTTCAACAACCAAGTTGGATCCGTGTCTCCTCTTCTGAGTAGCCCGGTCCGGTGTAAGGCCATGGCTCAGGCTTGGGCCACGGTGGAGGGCAGCGCCCTGCGCTACCCTTCCACCAATCCTCGGACCAGGGCGATTGTAGCGGAATCCGCCGGGCAAGGCAAATGTTCGAAGGCCGGTTGACCGAGCCTTTCTATCTCGCACTGGGGCTGAAATTGCCCTCCAACATGGCCTGAAACTCCTTCGGGGTGAAGCTGTACTCCTGGGTGCCGTGGGCCTGGACCGCGTAGTGGGCGCAAACCGTTCCCATCTTGGCGGCCCACTCCACCGAGTACCCCAGGACCAGCCCTTTGATCAATCCACCACGAAAGGCGTCGCCCGCCCCGGTGGGGTCGGCTACTTTGTCGGTTGCAACCGCGGGTATCTGGACCGCGCCGTTCCGCGTAATCACTTCACAGCCGAGTTCGGCCTTGGTGGTGACGATGGTATCCACATTCCCCAAGATCTGGCCGGCTGAAAGCCCTGTCTTGTTCTTGATCAGCTCCAGTTCGTAGTCATTGGAGACCAGCATCTTTGAGCTGAGGATGCTCCGGGCCAGGTCGTCGCCCTCCCACGCGGGCAGCGACTGGCCGGGATCGAAGATGAAGAAAATCCCGCGCTCGTGGTATGCCCGGGCGTAGCCGGCCATGTCCTGCAGGTTCCCCGGGGCCACTATCGCGATGCACTCCGCGGGGTCAACCCGGGTGAGGTCGCAGGCCGAAACGTGGTTCATCGCGCCCGGATTGAAGATAGTGATCTGGTTTTGAGCCGTGTCGGTGGTGATATAGGCGGAGGCGGTGAACTCCTCTGGGATCACCCGGATATCTCCCGTGGCGAGGCCGAGTTCATCCAACCACTGGAAATACCTTTGGTAATCCTGTCCGACGGTGGACAAGATCCGGGGTTGCTCCGCCAGGAGGGACAATGCGTAGGCGATGTTGCCCGCGGTGCCGCCGAACTTCTCCATCATGTTGTTCACCGCAAAACTCACATTGAGCAGGTGAATCTTGTCCGGCAGGATATGATCGGAAAACCGGCCGGGAATTTCCATGATGCGGTCGTAGGCCATGGAGCCGGAGATTAGGATGTTCATCAATCACTGCCCTTCTTCTGGTTGTGGGGGCCCGGCCTTTTTGCCGCCCGCCCTATCGTCATCGGATAAGAGAGAGGCTGGCGCCGCCCCGCCGGGTTTCACTGTAACCCGGCCGCCGCCGGGGCGCAACGCGGGGAGTGCCGCTAGCAGCCGTGGAGCCCCGCCAGGCCGCCGGTGAACAGGACCGGGTCTCCGGGTCTGATTCCCGCCTCACCCGCCTCTCCCGCGTTGATTTCCAGGACGTACCGGGCCGGCACCCCCGGTGCGAACCGGGGCAACAGGTCCGGGGTCTGGCCCGGCTCCGGCGGCGGGGCATTGAAAGTGATGTCGACGACGGTGCACCCGGCGCCGATCCAGACCATGTCCAGGGCGAACAGCATGTCGATCATCCAGAAGGTGTGCTTGCTCTCCCGCTCGAAGATGAACAACATCCCGCTGCCGGGAGCTAGCGGTGGGTGGCCCGACAGTCCTTTGGTGCGCTGGGCGCTGGTGACGGCCGGCTCCACCTCGAAGGTGGCTGCGCCCACCGTGACTCCGGGCCGCTGCGAGGTCTCCAAGACGCCGGGTGGGGTGGCCGCCACCGCCGGGGTGGGCTTCGCGGTGTTCACCGGAGACGGGGCGGGACTCGCCGCCGGGGAGATGGAAGTGGGCTTTGCGGTGTTTGCCGGAGACAGGACGGGACTCCCCGCCGGGGAGCCTGGCGTGGCCGCCTCCGTTGTAAGCCCGCCGGCTCCGCTGCAGGCCACGGCAACCCCCAGGACCAGCAGGAAAACCCAACGAGTCATGGGCCGCGTCATGGGGCTGATGGTAGCGCAGGAGCCGGGAAACCTCAAGGAGCGGGCTCCACGCATCTGCGTCACCACCGTTTCATCAGGTCCCCGGCAAACAACACCGAGCCGGGGAAAAACCGTGAATCCTCCCCCCTCCTCGGCAGGCGGGCGGCGGAGGGCGTCCGGGAGAGTTTGCCGATGGCCGCGCCTTATTGACTAACCAAAAGGGACTGGAGTAGTGTGTAAGGCGTTAAGTCCGTCCAGGAGGGTTAGAGAATGACTCAAGAAACCCAATCGGCGCTAACCCCTGAAGTGAAAGCGATGATCGGGGTCAGCGGAGATGTTGTCGAGGCCTGGGGAATGGTCAACGAAGAGTACCTCCGAAGGTTCACCCAGGCGGTAATGGACCCAGACCCCAGATACTGGGACGAGGAGTTCGCCAAGACCACCAGGTACGGTGAAATAATCACCCCGCCCATCATGGTCAGCTACATGGCCACCCGCATCGCGCCGGGCAAAGGCGATCCGATAACCCAGGCCTTCATCGACGACCCCGAGTCCGACGGCATCGGCCGGGTGGCCAAAACCGGCGCCCTGCCCGCCGTACCCACTCCCCTGGTGCGAGTGCTCAACGCGGGGAACGAGCTTGAAATCCGCAGTTACCCCAGCCTTGGCGACAAGATATTCTTCCAGAACCGCTACGCGGATATCCGAGAACGGGTGGGCCGGGAGGGCCAGTCCTTCCTGATCGTCACCACCGAGACAACCTACAAGAACCAGAACGGCGACATACTCTGCATCAACCGGTCCTCCAGTATCCGCCGTTAAGCCCCACCCGTGACGTCCGAGAGACACTCCGTATGAAAGTGAGGTGGCACCCATGAGCGCTCCGCTAGAAGAACTTCTTAAGATGTCCCCCGAGGAGATCCTGACCCACAACGACAGGCCGACGGGGGACCAACTGCGCGACAAGCAGCAACTCTACTACGAAGACGTGTGTGAGGGGATGGAGCTACCCAAGTACATCTACAATCCCACGCCCACCCATCTGTTCCGGTGGAGCGCGGCGATTGAGAACTTTCACCGGATCCACTACGACCTGGACTTTGGCATGAACCACGACAAGAACCCCAGCATCCTGATCCACGGCTCCTGGAAGCAGAGCGTGGTACCCCAATTCCTCAAGGACTGGACGCTCCCCGGTGGCTGGCCCTGGAAGGCCCGCTTCGAGCACCGGGCCATGCTGGTGCCGGGCGACGTTGTGATCATGTGGGGCAAGGTGACCGGCAAGCAGGAAAAGGGCGGCATGGGTCTGATCGACCTGGAGATCGGGATGAAGACCCAGGACGGCATAGAAAGCATGCCCGGCACCGCCACCGTGGTGCTTCCCCTGAAGGACGGACCGGAAATCCCTTACCCGTTTGTGCCTCCGGCCGACTAGGAGGTGCGCCCAAGCCCCGCCAAGCAACGGGGCACGGGTGCGCGGTTCGCGGCCCGCCGTCAGCAAACAGCCTTACTTTAGTGGTTTGAACGGCATGAACCGCCGCCCACGCTCCCCGGCGCTGCGTGACGGAGAGCCAGGTCAAAGGGAGCCGGCCCCCTCCGGTGTGAGTGGCCCGAGACTTCCTCGCTGATCGACCAACGCTGACGGCCAGATGCTCAGGAAGAGGTAGACGAACGAAATGGCCCGATTTATCGCGATTCACAATGTATCCGGAGTCACGGAAGAGGAATTCCGGGAGAAGCTGGGTGCCGTCCGCAAGTGGCGGCCCGACCGCCGCACCACCATCCTCAAAGTGTATAGCGACTTCAAAAGCGGCACTATGGTGTCGGAGTGCGAAGCGGTGGAGCAGTCCCACTTCGAGGATTGGATCAACATGGTGGGCTGGCCTGCAGCTTCCATTCATCAGGTGGACATCATCTGCCAGGTTGGCAACTTCTGGAAGATGTGAGCCCGGCCCCAGCCGCCTGAAGCCTGCCTGGACCCTCTCTTGGGACTGGGAGAGGGTCCAAACGGCCGGTTCGCGTCCCGAATACCCCTTTGTCGTGGGACGGGCCGGCTCAGCCCAAGTCCTCGCCGGTGACCCACCCCCAGGCTCGGGGCGGCCAGCAGCGGAACCAGACCCTGCCCAGGATGAGCTGCCGGTTGACCGGACCGAAGGCGCGGCTGTCCTGGCTGTCGTTGCGGTTGTCACCCAGAACGAAGTACTCGTCCGGCCCTGTCCACCACTCCTGCCCATCCCCCCTCCCTGCTGCGGACGCCCGGTTCAGGTAGGTCTCCTCCAGGGGGACTTCGTTGATGTATACCCGGCCGCCCTTGAGCCGGATGTCCTCGTTGGGGAGGCCGATGACCCGCTTGATGGAGGTGCGGCCGGTCTCAACGGGGTTCCGTAGCACTACGACGTCACCCCGGCGCAACCGGCTCTTTGGGAGCCGAAGCCGCACCGCCAGCACCGACTCACCGCTCGTCAGGGATGGCAACATGCTGTCGCCTCTCACCACGTAACGGGCCGTGGAAAACAGACTGATCGGCGCCCGAACGATGCGTATCGGCTGCTTCATGATCGATTCGAGTGTTGGCTCCCACCGGACCGGGCCCCGTTTCCAGCATCGTTTCCCCCTGACCGGTGGAGTGCCGGTTGCCCTCGCCGGTATTGTAGGTTGCCCCATGCCGGACGGCAACAGCCCGCGACCCCACATATCCTAGACTGCCGGCGGACTCTGCCCTATAATCCTTGTCATTGCACGGCTGGCAGGCGTCGATTCCGGCGGTCAGTTACCCTCCGTGGCATCAACCAGCTTGTCAACATGACACTAAGGGGGTTCCCCATGTCTAACGGAACTGTACGAGTAGGTCTCATCGGCGCGGGACGCAACACCCGCGACCGCCATATCCCCGGGTTTCAGAAGATCCAGGGAGTAGAAATCGTTGCCGTGGCCAATCGAAGCCACGAGTCGGGGCAGCGGGTGGCGGACCAGTTTGGCATCCCCCGGGTCTACGACGATTGGCAAGCGCTGTTGGAAGACGATAGCATCGATGCCGTCTGCATCGGTACCTGGCCCTACATGCACCGGCCCATCACCCTGGCCGCGCTGGCGAAGAACAAGCATGTGCTGTGCGAGGCACGCATGGCCGCCACCGCCCAGGAGGCTCGGGACATGCTGGCCGCCTCCAAGGCTAACCCCCGTCTGGTGAGCCAGATTGTTCCATCACCATTGAGTTTCAAGGTTGACGATCTGCTCAATCAGTTGATCGGTGATGGCTATCTGGGAGACCTGTTGGCCGTGGAATTGCAGGCACTGGCCCCCGGTTTTGTGGACCTTGACGGTCCCCTTAATTGGCGCAACGACTGGGACCTGAGCGGCTACAACATTCTCAACATGGGCATCTGGTACGAGGCGATGATCCGGTGGGTTGGCCGGGCCACCGAGGTAATGGCCATGACCACGGTCAACGTGCCCTTTCGGAATGATGACGATGGAAACCGTGTCGGCATCACCATCCCCGACCACGTCGATGTCCTGTGCCGGCTGGCCGATGGGGCCCAGGCCCACTTGCGGATCAGCGCCGTCACCGGGTTGTCGCCGGGAAATGAGGTCTGGCTGTACGGCAGCGAGGGTACCCTCCGCGTGGACGGGAAGCTCAACGTTTACGGGGGCAAACGGGGCGACAGTGAGCTCTCGGAAATCGCCAACCCTCCGGAGAAGCAATATTTCTGGCGGGTGGAGGCGGAATTCATCAGCGCCATTAGGGGGGAGGAGTTGGTTACCCACACCCCCTTCTCCGTCGGAGTCCACTACATGGAGTGGACCGAGGCGGTGAGCCGCAGCGCTCAGACCGGGCGGGCTATCTCCTTGCCCCTTTAGCGGCATCGGCCTGGGTCTCCGGCACCTCGTTGACCAGTGGGCGCCGAAGCCGAGGTAACCGCCAGCTCGGAGAATTTGGTTATCCCATACATCGTTCTTGCGGTTCCGCTGACTTAGATTACAAAAGGGATCATAAGACATAATGTTCAAATTCTGGTTAAGACTCCTAATGAGTTTGGGGATAGTTGTCCTTGGAGCTTGACTTAACCAGCCGCCGGGCAGAGCCTGATCTCTCGGATCCAGCTTTCCGAGAGTTGCCCTCAGACATGGAGCTGGCAGGCTACCGCCATCCGTTGCGGCTGCCAAGCATTCTGCACAACTTGCTTTGTTTCAATCCTACCCCGAACAACCTGTCTAAAGGCTTGGGCGTAGGCCCACCGGTTTTGTTGGCCAGAGTTGTTGAATAGTAACTCAGTTGGGCTGGAAGCCGTCCCCGCCATCGGCACTCCGGTCGCGCCGCGGGCGTTCTCCCGAGAAAAGGCTCCGGTCGAAGAAACCGGCGGCGCCCTCAGGAGTGATGAATACCAGCCTGGCTACCACCAGCCCGTCCTCTCCTGGCTGTCCGATCACGGCTACCTGTGCGCCTGCCTGAAGGTCATCCGGCTCGATTACCGCTAGCTTCTGGAGCACGGTCTCGTCATTGATGGTTGCTCGCAGAGGTCCCTGGGCAGTCTCGACCGTCATCGTGTTCCCCTCGACATCGTTTACAGTGCCGGTCAGGGCGCCCCGGCCCCCGGAACCCTGGCCGAACTGCTGCCTGATCTGGGATAGTTCGTCCGGCGTATCCTCTTCCGACTGAAAACGCTGCCTGATCTGAGCCAGTTCTTCCGAGCCAAGCTCCCCTGATTGGAACCGCTCCCGGAGGCTGGCAAGGTCCTCTGGGCTGGCGCTTCCACGTTGAAAAACCTGGCCAGACTGGTCGGTGGCCTGCTGCTGGAGACTGGACCCCGCCAGCGCTCCGGAGTTGACATCGGCAGAGTCGTCGCCCTGGCTCTTGCCCAGCGCCACACCGCCAACGAAGGCCCCTCCAAGACTGACTCCAAGAACAACGAACACCGCCAGCATCATCACGAATGATTTAGTCACGGGCGTATCTCCTTCAGTATGCGAGTCAACTAGAGCCTATCCAATAACCAGCCATAGTGGTTCGACGGGCCCACCACGAACGAGGGAAAACTCACAAGAGCGAGGAAAAGCCGTACAAACGGGGGAAACCCACGCATACAGGGGAATTTGTTCGTCCTGAGCTTGTCGAAGGATCATGAGCGGCCTTTTCTGCGTTTCCGGATAGGCTATCAATCGTATCTCAAGGCTTCGATCGGGTGCAGGCGCGCCGCCCTCATGGCCGGATATATGCCAAAGAACAGGCCGATGGCCGCTGAAACACCCAGTGCAAGAATGGCTATGTCGGCGCTGAACGCGGTCTGGGTGGGCGAGTTACCGAACAATGTCCTGCCATCCAGCACTTTCGTGAGCACCACCCCCAAGGCAACCCCCACACCCCCACCGCCCAGGCTGAGGAAGGTGGCTTCCGAAACGAACTGGAACAGGATATCCTTTCGCTTAGCGCCCATGGCTTTGCGGATGCCTATTTCCCGGGTCCGCTCCGTTACCGACACCAGCATGATGTTCATGACACCGATGCCGCCCACCAGCAGGGAAATGCCGGCGATGGCTCCCAGGAACACCACGAAGGTTTCGGTGGTTTCCTCGAGGGTCTCGATGGTGCTCTGCTGGCTGCTAACGATGAAGTCGTCTTCGCTGGTGATCCGGTGGCGCAGTCGCAGCACCGTGGCCACCTCGCCCATTGCTGCGTCCATCTGCTCCAACTCACTCACCTGTACATTGACGGTCTGCACGGTTACGCCGCCCTGGGCCGTCCGCTGGCGGGCCAGGCGATAGAAGGCCGTGGTAATCGGCACCATTACTCTGTTGTCGAAGGAGCCAAAGGAGCTCCCTCCTTTGCTCTCTAGTACGCCGATAACCTGGAACTGGCGGCCGGCGACCCGAATCGGCTGGCCCACCGGGTTCCGGAAGCCAAAGAGACTCTCGGCTACGCTGGACCCCAGTACCACCACCTGGGAGTTGTTCCGGACATGTCCCGGCGCGATGAACTGGCCCGAGGCCACGGGGAAGTTGCGCACGAACTGGTACTCCGGGGTCACGCCGACCACCTGGGTGGAGGTGTTCTCCCGGCCCGCCACCAACTGGGCGGAGGTGGTCAACTCCGGCGCAACCAGGGCCACGGACGGCGAGAAAACCGGGTCCAATAGAGCGTAGGAGTCGTCAAGGGTCAGGGTAGACGAGCTTCCCTGGCCGCCAAAGATACCTCCCTGGCTACTCTCACCGGGCCTCACGAAGAGCAGGTTGGTCCCCAGTTCCTGTATCCTTTCGGTTATCGTCTGCTGGACGCCTCGGCCGATGGCCATGAGGGAGATAACAGCCGCCACTCCGATGACGATGCCCAGCAGCGTCAATCCCGCCCGGAGCTTGTTGGACCCCAAAGATGTCAATGAAACTCGAACTGTCGTGAGCAGGTTCATGGATGCTGCTCCGGCAGCCCCAGGGCGTGGGCGCTGTCGCCTGACGTTTGAGCCTGACGGGGCTGGGCCACGGCTTCGTCGCTGACCACCTCCCCGTCACGCATGGAGATGATGCGGCGCGTGGCGGCGGCGATGTCCGGCTCGTGGGTCACCAATACCACGGCGATCCCCGCTTCCCGGTTCAGCTTCTGGAGGATGCCGACGATCTCCTGGCTGGAGCGGGTGTCCAGGTTCCCTGTGGGCTCGTCCGCCAGGAGGAGAGAAGGGTTCTTGACCAGCGCCCGGGCGATGCCGACCCGCTGCTGCTCGCCTCCTGAAAGCTCGACCGGCCGGTGCTTGGCCCGGTGTCCTAGGCCCACCCTCTCTAGGGCTTCCAGGGAGCGACGGCGCCGGTCTCTGCAGTTGCCATAGAGCAGGGGCAGCTCCACATTGGCCAGCGCGGAAATGCGGGGCAGAAGGTTGTACGTCTGGAAGACGAAGCCGATTTTCCGGTTGCGAATTTCCGCCAGCCGGTCGTCCCCCAGGCGGCCCACCTCCTCTTCCTCCAGAAAATACTTTCCTGAGGTGGGCACGTCCAGGCACCCGATAATGTTCATTAGGGTAGACTTGCCGGAGCCGGAAGGCCCCATAATGGCTACTATCTCGCCCTGCTGGATGGACAGGCTGGCACCACGTAGCGCGGCGACCTCCACCGAACCCATCCGGTAGATTTTGGTTACGGTCTCTAACTCAATCACTGGGCTTCATCCAAGTCCCTTCGACCGGTATGTAGCTTCGTCTAAACGGCCCCTTCCCTTATTGGGGATTTGAGGCAGGCGGCCCGGCCGGCCCTGAAACCACTCGGTCCGCTCGGGGTGACATTCGACAAAGTCGCCCATCGGGTTAGCGAGTAAACGAAGCACCTGGCTGTGGTCACCGGCCCCGCCCGAAGCCGCCGCCACCGCCACCGCCACCGCCGAAGCCGCCTCGAAGCTGGCGGAAGGCGGCGAAGGGGTCGGCTGCTGCCTGAGGCACCTCCATGACCACCTGGTCTCCTTCGGCCAGCCCTTCGCGGACCGCCGTCCAGAAATCGTCGCTGCTACCCAGAACCACGGCCCGCTCCCGTATGCCGCTGCTGGTCATCACCCGGACCACCGGCGCTTCAAAGCTGCCGTAGAGGGCTTGCTGGGGCACGCGCAAGACATCGGTTTCCTGGCTGAGGATGATGTTGGCAACGGCACTT
>CAYOAF010000148.1:0-8449 GCA_964401855.1 uncultured Dehalococcoidia bacterium | reverse complement strand
GCCGCCACCGCCACCGCGGAGCCGCTGCTGGACCCGCCGGGGGTGTGGGCGGGGTTCCAGGGGTTCACCGCGGGCGATGGGTCCAAACAGGCGAACTCGGTGGTTACCGTCTTCCCCAGCACAATGGCGCCAGCCCGCTTCAGCAGGGCCACGGTGGTGGCATCATGGTCCGGAACAAAGCCGGCGTACACTTTGGAGCAGGCGGTGGTGGGGATTCCCGCAGTGTAGTAGATGTCCTTGAGCCCAAGCGGCACTCCGTGGAGGGGCCCCAGGGCACCGCCGTCCAGTTGGGCCGCCTTTTGGGCTGCGTCAGCGAGGACCGCATCGTGGTCCAGGTAGACCCAGGCCTTGAGTTGGGACTCCAGCGCGTCGACACGGCGGAGCAACGCTTCCACCAGGTCAACAGGAGACAACTCCTTCCCTCGAATCAGGCGCGCCGCCCCGGCCGCTGAAAGTTCATGAAGTTCCGGCATGGCTGTAGCTCCGATACGTAGTCCCGATTTATCATCGATTTCTTGGAACACTAGCCTCGACTCGTCGCTCTGGCCTAGTGGCCCCAGTCCTGGATTTCATAATAGAAATCCACAACTTTGGCAGCAAGCAGGGAGAATGCGTTGTCGAAAACGAACTGGTATGACCCTGGGGTTGTGGCCACAGTAGAACCTTCGTATAGGGTTTCTCTCGACGAAGGGATTAATTCACGACCATCAGGGTCTCTTACTGTGAAATCCACGGTATTGCCGTAGTACTCTCGCCAATAAAACACTAATGCCTGGCCTGGTTGCAACTCAAAACTAAGAGTCCTCCGGGCTTCAGCGCCATCAGCCGCAATAGCGCTGATTCGGTGGTATGCCCCAATTGTAGCCTCTCGCGACAGCTCAAACCAGCCCTCTTTGGAGCGTAACCGTCGCTCTTGTACCGATCCCTAGGCGAGCAAGAACGGTAATCAAGTCGTCTCTAGTCCGTATTGGGTCATTGTCGATGTAATTTGTGATGTCCCTTGGCCTTACCCCTATTACGGAAGCGGTTGTGCCAGGTGTCACCTTTTCTACCAGTAGGCCGTGGGTTACCACCAGGTCTTGCTGACGGATAAGACTCGGATCCACTTCCTGAACGGATACTCCGAATATTGGTTCCCCATATGGGTGAACGATGGGGCTAGGTCTAGGCGTAGGCCCAGGAGTCAGAGTCCGAGTTGGGGTCGGCGTCAATGTAGGCGTAAAACTCGCACTGGGTGTCAGGGTGCTGGTTGCGCTCGCAAGGGAGACTTCCGTCGGCGGCGCTGTGGACTGAGGGGTTTTCTCAACATCACCTGCTTGTGGTGGGGGTTCGCCGTTAGGGTCAAAGACGCCCAGGGCAAATTCCACCCCACTGGCTATTGCCAGGGCGACGATGGCGCCGAAGCTTGACAGCAGCAGTAGTGATGCCCGCTTCCCGGAGGGTAAATCGACCAACTGCCGGACTCGAATCTGCCCAGTTTTCTCAATGATGAAGTGCTCGATTCCCGAATGGCCGCGGAACCTGCCGGCTGGCCGGAAGGAGAGCTTCACGTCGTAATGGTCTTCCTGCTCTTCCTGGTTCACAACCTCCCAAACCAACTCCCGCCCTCTATAACGGCGTCCAAAAAAACCCGGTTGTCTCGGGCGTGTTCGACAGCGAGAACGCGGGCCTCGTCCAGGGAGATATAGCCCGGAGTCTGCCCCGCTGCGTTAAAAAGGTCTTGCTTGCTATCGTCCTCTGCCATCAGCAACTCTCGCTACAGTCTACGGTACACAAGCGATACGTGCCGCTTCACCATGTCACCCCGAGTGAAGCAAGGGGTCTCAGGTCCACGGGTCATTGCCATACCAACGGAGGGCCAAGTCTCTCCATTCGGGGTTCACCGATTCGACCAGCGCCACCTTCTTGCTCCGCCGCCAGCCCTTGAGTTCTTTCTCCCGCGCGATAGCACTACCAACATCGGAGGTCGAATCGTGGTACACCAGCTTGGTAACGTGGTACTTGCTCGTGAAGCCCTCAGGGTGTCCCTGTTTATGCTCGAACACCCGGCGTTCCAGGTCATTGGTCACGCCAATGTAAAGGGTCCTGGCACGGCTGGCCGTTATGTAAACGTAGTACTGGCGTACCAGTTGGTCCTTTGCCCACTGTCATTCCTCGTCGCTCCGCTCCTCGGAATGACAGTGGGGGAGGGCGCCCGGCTTCAAACCAGGGCTGACCACTGAACGCTGACCGCTCTACACCGGCGGCCGGCGGGTGTGCCAGTCGGTGGCTTGCTCGTAGGCGTCGGCCACCCGGAACAGGGTTGCCTCGTCAAAAGGCTTGCCGATTACCTGGAGGCCCACGGGAAGGTCCTGAGAGGTGAAGCCGCAGTTGACCGACAGCGCCGGCACGTTGGCCAGGTTGAAGGGATTGGTGAAGCTCCGGCGTCCGGATAGGATGTCCAGCACCTCCTGCTTGCTGCCGACCCCAGACCGGGTGGGGATGAGGGAGGCCGGGATCGACGAAGTGGGCATGACCAGCACGTCCACGCCCTCCAGGGCGTCGAGAACCTGCTGGCGCATCACTTCCCGGAGCCGGGTCGCCTTCTGGTGGGCCTGGGCGGGCATGATACACCCGGTCAACAGGCGGATCTGATTGTTGTGGTCGTACTGGTCCAGGTACTCGTCGATGCCCCTACGGTGCACCACCGCGCAGTCCACCATGATGAGGGCTGAGGAGATTACCGCCGAGTCCGCGATAAGGGGTATGGAGACCTCCTCGACAACCGCGCCCAACTCGCCCAGGACCGAGATGGCCTTTACCACGCTCTCCCGCACCTCTGGCTCCACGGCGTCGGTGTACACCCGTTCCCGGACCACTCTCACCTTGAGCCCCCGGATTTCGCCGTTGAGCATGGCCAGGTAGTCGGGCACCGGGGTGTCCCAGGTGTATGGGTCCTTCGGATCACACCCGGCGATGGCACCGAGGGTCATGGCGCAGTCGGCCGCAGTCCGCGAAATAGGGCCGACCGTATCCATGGACCAGGTGGCCCCCAGAACGCCATAGCGGCTGACCCTCCCCCAGCTGGGACGGATGCCCACCAGCCCGCAGAAAGCCGCCGGGCCCCGGATGGAGCCGCCGGTGTCCTCGCCCAGGGAGGTGGCGCACAATGAGGCCGCGGTGGCAGCCCCGGACCCGCTGCTGGAGGTGCCCGGGTTGCGAGTCAGGTCCCAGGGGTTGCGAGGCCTCCCGTACGGGTGGTGGAAAGCGTCTCCCATGGCGTACTCGCTCATGTTGAGCTTGCCCAGAAGCACCGCGCCCGCGCTGCGGAGGTTTGCTATCACGGTGGCGTCTTCGTCGGGAACGAAATCCTTGAGAATCGATGAGCCGCCCGTGGTCCGGATGCCTTTGGTGTTGAGCTGGTCCTTCACCGCCACCGGCACGCCGTGCATCGGCCCCCGGTATCCGCCGGAGGCGATCTCCCGCTCCGCCTGGCGGGCGTCGGTCAGGGCCTCGTCGCGGCACACGGTGATGTAGGAGCTGAGTTGACCGTCTATCTGATCGATGCGGTCCAGATAGGCTTCAGCCGCTTCAACTGGCGAGACCTCCCGGCTTTTGATCAATGCGGCCAGTTCGGTAGCGGACAAGAATGGTAGCTGAGCTTTTTCCATTTCACGTCGGCTCCTGGGCTCAAGGTCCGGGTGAGTTCAGGGCCATTGTGCCGGTGTGAGGGTGGGTTGTCAACGCACCGGCGCTCCAGCGGTCCCGTCCGAGAGACCAGCCTGGGACGGATGGAGTGGCCGCACCTTGTTCGTCCCAGGCCCAATAGTCATAACATTGAAGAGACGCTCCCTTTTGGCCATCCCGGCAAAGTCAACACCGTGGAGCCGCGCCGCGCCTGGCGCGGTCTATCTCAGGCTTTTTCGACAGGCCATTGCGGAGTGCCTCGGCGCGCCGGCATGTAGCACCGTTAGGTGAATCTCCAGGCAAGATCTCGTAGCAAGAGCGGAAAGGGGGAATACATTGATGGACATCAACAATAGCCAAAGCACGTGGCCGGCCGGATCAGCCCCTCCTTTTTTGGAAACAACCCCAGAGGCGTCGAGCGCTTGGGAGCACAGTGATGAATGCGATCCCGAGGTTGAGACCTGGCTCACTCTGACAACAGCCACACGTGACCAGGCAGAAACGGCACGTCAAAAGGTAGCCGAGGAGATCTTGGAGGCTACCAGAGAGAAATGTCAGGAACTCCTCCTCAGCGGGAATAACGCCCTACAGAATGCCAAGCGTCTGGAAGCTGAGGCTGACACATGGCACTCCGAAGCTCAGGCCGAGCTGAAGCAGGCTGAGTCAATCAGAACCATGGCGGGAACCGACGGGCGCGCCGTCCACCAAAACGCCAAGCGCCTGGAAGCTGAGGCGGAAGCCAAGCACGCCGAAGCCAAGGCCGCGCCGGGGCCGGGCCGAGTCCATCGAAGCCCATGCGGAAGCCGGCCGAGAACGGATTCTCGCCGACGCCCATCGAGTGTCCCGGGGTATTCTGGAGACAGCCCGCATGCAAGCGGAACGAGGCCGCACGGAGTCGGAGCGGGTGTGAACGGACCTCAAAGGCCAGGCATGGTTGGAGGCCCAGGGGATTCTAACCCAGGCTCGCGCAATCCGGGAGAAACTCGAGGCGCAGCGGATATACACCGACGCAGCCCGGCTCAAAGCATGGTCGCACGACATCCTGATGCAGGTCGATGAGCAACCGGACCAGGCTAGCGTCTCACCGGGGCAAAGCACCAGCGGCAACACCGTTCCCACTGAATCTACCAACGGCGCAACAACCGCGGAATTGGTCCAAACCACGAGCGTTCAGCCGGTGGCTTCCAAGGCGCCCTCGAAGCCGGTGCGGTCCACA
Source organism: uncultured Dehalococcoidia bacterium (assembly GCA_964401855.1). GTDB lineage: Bacteria > Chloroflexota > Dehalococcoidia > Lucifugimonadales > UBA3495 > CAJWBT01. The sequence continues at coordinate 3,567 of CAYOAF010000148.1, read as the reverse complement.
GTTTCCAGCAACGAAAAGAAGCCGGCCCAAACCACAAGCGTCGAGCCGGTGGCTTCCAAGGCGCCCTCGAAGCCAGTGCAGTCCACAGTTTCCAGCAACGGAAGGGAGCAGGCCCGGAGTGTGAAGGCCGCCAGCTAACGCACCTCCTGAACGTGCTGAACGCGCTTCAAGAGCGCTTGCGGCCGGTACCGGCACTTTCTTGGGCGAGCGCCATCGACTCTGGCTTGTCGCCATTGGCTTGCCAACGCCTGGAAGTTGGCTCACGGGTCCTTGGCTGACTTGGCGGGGCCTGTCCCGCTGTCGCTGGGTCCAACGAAACTCACCGCAAGGCACACCGGCTACCAGACTCTGTTTGGAAGATCAGTGCACGGGGCGCGCCTTTCCGGGCGGGCCGAACAATGAGATCAGGCAGGGGTGGTCCGCTAGCAGCGGGCCACCCCTGCTGGCTTACCGGCCTTCTTTCTGGAGGACCCCGGCGATTTCCGCCCGCCGATTCTCGTATCCCGCGGCGCCGGCGGCTCCCCCTTGGTGGGTTGCTTCAAGACCGCCACCGAAGGTCATGACAGAAGTAATCCTGGCCGGTGTACCGCCTCTCTCACTGGTATAATTAGGCGCTGGGTTCCCGGGGATGGCCCCACGGGGCCCGGGCGCAGGGCCGGACAGCACGTTGGGGCGGATTCGCCGGCGTGGACCCCGCCCTGTTAGTTTCTTCGAGAGGTGTCGTGATGGACCGGTGGGCCGGAGTTGTGCTAGCCGCTGGAATGGGCGTGAGAATGAGGTCCCGTCTTCCCAAGGTGTTGCACCGCGTCTGCGGGACGGAGATGATTCGCTACCCGGTGGAATTGCTGCGGCAGCTCGGAATCAGGCGGCTGGTGGCAGTTGTATCTCCCACCGGAGTCTCTGAGGTCCGGGAACTGCTGGGACCGGACGTGGAGTACGTCACTCAGCCGTCAGCTTTGGGGACGGGTGACGCTTTGGGCTACGCCGCCAAGCTGCTTCAAGGAACGGTGGACCACCTCCTGGTGCTGGGGGCCGACTGCCCTCTGCTCCGGGAGGATACGGTCAAGGCACTGGTAGCGTCCCACGTTGCCGCCTCTGACGACATGACCCTGCTCACGGGCAACGCCCCCGCGGCCGGCGACTTGGGCCGGGTTGTTCGGAACGACTCCGGACAGGTGGTCGACATTGTCGAGGCTGCGGATGACCCGCGGACTTCCGAGCAATCAGTGGAGCTCAACGGCGGCGTCTACTGCTTCACATCACCCTGGGTGTGGGAGAACCTAGAACGCGTGGGGCCGAGCCTCAGCGGCGAGCGGTACCTCACCTCGCTGGCCAGCATCGGTGCGGCGAGCGGCGCGAAGGTCCACGGGGTGACCGCCTCGGACCCAGGAGAGCTACAAGGCGTCAACGACCGTCTCCAACTCGCCCGGGTGGAGGCAGTGCAGCGCCAGCGCATCCGCGAGCACTGGATGCTGGCGGGTGTCACGATGGCCGACCCGGCTTCCGTGTTCATCGACTCCGGTGTGGCCATCGGCCAAGACACGGTGCTCCTGCCCAACACGATGCTATTGGGCCGGACCAACATCGGTGAAGGGTGCGAAATCGGGCCGGGCTCCACGATCCGGGACTCGAGGGTCGGCCACCGGTGCCGGGTGACGGCGTCCGCGATGGAAGAGGCGGCGATGGAAGACGATGTAGACATCGGTCCCTTCAGCCACCTGCGGCCCGGAGCGTACCTGGAATCCAGGGTCCACATCGGCAACTACGTCGAGGTCAAACAGAGCCGGTTCGCGTCGGGGGCGGTGATGGGCCATTTTGGCTACGTGGGCGATGCGTCCATCGGAGCCAGCGCCAACCTGGGCGCGGGCATGGTTACCTGCAATTACGATGGCAAAGATAAACACCGCACCACCATCGGGGCGGGAGCCTTTGTCGGCTGCGACACGATGCTGGTGGCCCCCGTTACCGTTGGCGCGGGCGCAGTCACCGGCGCGGGAGCGGTGGTGACCCGCGACGTCCCGGCAGGTAGACTGGCGGTCGGTGTTCCTGCTAGAATAAATACCAAGAATGATAGACCCGACTGACTTAATCGGGGTAGCCCCCGCGGGATCCCCTTCCCGGGCCATAGGCGTCCGGTAGGGGGCAGCATTGGATACGGACTATTTACCATCAGCGCCAGTTTTCGTCGCGTCAATCCTGCTGTTCTCCTACCTGAACCTGGCCCACTACTCAAGGACCCCGGCCAACTCCTCCCTTAGAAATGCCCGCCGGTCTCAATGGATCAACCGAATCCTTGCCTGGCTCACCTACGGGTGCGTTATTGCCGCCGCACTGTCGGGCCTCGCGCTGCTCCATAGCACGGGGACCACAAGCTGGTGGCCCGCCTCCCTCCTTGCGTTGGGCTTGCTCGTTTCACTGATCGCCGTCGACCGGACAGTTGCATGCATCGCGTCTCGCCGACAGGGCGGAATAGACGCCAGGGCCGGCGCGGGAGGCAACGGCCGCCCTGGCAACGGGGGCAGAGAAGACCTTGCCGGAGACCTCTTCCCGGAGCGGGAGGAGCCGGTGATCACCGAAGCCGACCTGGTCAGTCTGGACCAGCGGGACCGGGAAATGCTTCGGTCTATCCTGCGCCTGGACGTTACCACCGCCCGAGAAATCATGGTGCCCCGCCTGGACATGGTGTCGGTGGAAGCCGATGCCGCCGTGACCCAGGTGGCCGAACTCATGACGCAGGGCGGCCACAGCCGCCTTCCGGTATATGAGGACACCATCGACCGCATTCTGGGCATCGTCCACTCCCGGGAGGTGCTGGAGGTCCTGGCTCGAGGGGGGCCAGGCACAAGCCTGCGCGATCTCGTCCGCCCGGCATTCATCATTCCTGAAACCAAGCGCCTGGACGATCTTCTGGAGGAGCTGCAAGACAGGGGCGTCCAAATGGCAATCGTGGTGGACGAGTATGGGGGAACCGAGGGGTTGGTCACCATGGAAGACGTGCTGGAGGAGATCGTCGGCGAGATCGAGGACGAGTTTACCCGCACCCGGGAGTCCCGGGTGGTCTACCTACCGGACGGCGCGGTGCTGCTGGATGCCGGAGTGATTATCGAAGACGTTGAAGAGTTGCTGGCCACCCGGCTTGGCAGCACGGACGTGGACACGGTGGGCGGTTACGTCTACCAGGCCCTGGGCAAGATCCCTCAGGTTGGCGATGTAATTGTCACGGACCACCTGCGAATAGAGGTCGTCTCGATACTGGGCCGCCGCCTCCGCAAGCTTCGCATCGAGCGAACTTCCGGAAACTCGTCCTCTTCAGCCACCTAGTGTACTGTCTTGTAAATAGCTTTGCACCGGTGAAATTGTGCGCCATTCCCTCCCCACGGCCGTCTTTGCGGGCCTTCCGTGGAAGGGGAATCCAGGGAAGATTTAGATGGGTCCCGGCCTTCGCCGGGACGGCGGACCGGGTATCAAGCCATTCAGGAGATACTGGCGCCCAGCCAACTTGATGGTGGTTATTGTCATTCTGAGCGAAGCGAAGAATCTCAGCGTAACAACGAGATTCTTCGCTTC
>CAYOAF010000147.1:0-5375 GCA_964401855.1 uncultured Dehalococcoidia bacterium | reverse complement strand
ACCTACTGGATGTACCAGAACCGGGTGGAGATCAACTTCGAGGGCAACCTGGCCAATGTGTTCCAGCGGATGTACTCCCTGCGTAACGTTATCAGGGTGCGGGACGTCATGGGAATGTATGCCCTGCTGAACACGAAAGAGCCCCGGGCCCCCCATGGTGGTGCGCAAGAGGTCGAGCAGAGGTCCAGGGCTGGCCAGAACCACGCCGGTGGCAGCACCAATATCGCAAAGGTGGTTCTCGCCCGGCGCATCGGCATCAGCCGGACCAAAGAGAGACCGGCGCCCACTCCGTCCACGGCCACCAGCCACACCGGCTAGGGGCCGCTCGTAGGAGCTGTTGCAAGGTCCGGGGGGCTTCTGCGACGAGTTATCGAGACACCCGGGAACAGGGCTTCAGCACGAATCCATGTTCCTTTTTGGCCGGCGCCATTTCAGAGGGAGGGCTCCAGGACCGGCGCGCAACCCCTAGAGGTCATTTCAAATCCCCCGGGGCCAGGTTCGCCGTCCTTCGACAAGGCTCAGGGCGAACGGGAAAGAGGCCTTCCGCCGTTCGTGGTGAACTTGTCGAACCCCATTTTGGAACAGCCCCTGGAAGCTGTCGCAAACGGGCCGGGAGACCCTTCAGCGGGTTGCTAGGGGAGTGTGTCCAGAAGCGAGGGCTCCCACAGTGAGGCTCGCCCATAATAGTCGGGACGGCCCACGTGGAATCCCTCAACGGGGTAGAATTCGCCTGCCCGGAGGGCCTCCAGGAGGTCGCCCTCATTTCGGATATCACCATTGAAGACGGTGGTCCCTTTGCCCAGACCTTGGGTAGAGTGGGCATCGCTTCCCCCGGTCCCCCAGCGCCCCAGCACGCTGGTCACTTCCTGGGCAAACCGGTTCTCTACCTCGATGTTCCCGCCGTTCACAACCTCCACCTCGTGCACCAGCTCGAAAATGGGGTGCTGGGCGCCCTCTTCGGGAGTACCGGGAATGGAAGCGGTGGTCTCGAAAAGATAGTTCTGAGTGTGGATGCCGGCAGGGTCAAAAAGGAAGCGGAAGGGGTGGGCCAGAATCATGAAGCCTCCCACTCGCTCCACCTCTTGACGCAACTGCCTGATGGTTTCGATGCCTCCTGACGGCCCGGTTACGTGGCTCTCCAATCCCAATGTAATCACGTGACCCAGGGGGGTGTACACCTCCAGCGCACGCACCAGAACTATGTCTTGGAGGTCTTGACGGCGGGCGAACTCCTCGAAGTCGTGGCGGGGCCAGCCGTTGTGCTCCGTCACCATGACCCCGGTGAGTCCGAGGCGCCTGACCTCCGCCACCAACTCGTCGGGGGTCAGGGCGCTGTCGGGGCTTCCCTGGTTGGTGTGGACGTGGAGGTCGAAAATCGAACTCAAGAGGTAATGTCCTTGCCTCCGCGGATGGGTCGCTCACACGGGGATTGCCGTGTAGATATAGCGGAATTCGTCTCCCGTGTCAAGGCCGTGATGAGAACGATAAAAGTGTCGGAAAACGCTTTCTATTGAACTTGCCGTGCCAAAATGCTGGCAGAGATGCCCGTGCCTTGACCTGAGAAACATGAGAGCGTAGGTTCTCAGAGGCGAACTCTGCGCCCCACGAGAGGCCAGGCCCCTGGGGATGCCCAAGGGTATGCCCTTTTGGATGGTGGACGGTAGCTCACGGAATGTCCCACAATGCAGGGGGGGCGCTCATGGACTTTGCATCACCGTATAGCTAGGATCAACGGCGGTTTCCTCAAGAGGCACCGGCCTGGCTGGATGAGAACATCCCGGAGAACATGATACATCCGGTTGATCCCAGGGATTTCACCGAGGAGAAGTACATATTTTGGCGAGGGAAGCACCAGGAGATGGCGGCGAAGGGGTGGTTGTATCCCACCCTTTCCACTGCCACCAAGCACGGCAGCTAGGACCGGTTGTCCGGAGCGCCATTGACGGGGCTTCCATTCAGGTCAGGAGGCCCTGTCCCATTCTGACGTGGGTCTTGCCTGAAGGGCGATTGGAGGTTAGTATGGTGCTGTTTCCAGCGCGCCAGGTGATTAGGCTCGGGGAATGGCTAGAGGAAGGCTATGGACTTTGAGATTCACCACACCAACGAGCAGGAGTCCTTCAGGACGGTGGTCCGAGCTTGGCTCGAGGAGTATGCGCCCAGGGACCTGAACATACCCCCCGACTGGAGGCCCTTGGACTCGGCGACCCAGGACCGGGTCAAGGAGTTCCGGCGCAGGATGGGCGCCCAAGGGTGGCTAGCCCCTTCCTGGCCCCGGGAGTACGGAGGCGCCGGGATGAGCCTCGCCTTCGAGGCCGTCATCCAGGAAGAGATCGGGCATCTGGACCTCCCCGCTCTGGGCGATAGCCACCGCTGGATTACCGCCGTGATGGTGTGGGGCACCCAGGAGCAGAAGCGCCGCTACGTGATTCCGGCGATGCGCGGGGAGACCATCACCTGGCAAGCCTTCAACGAGCCTGACTCCGGTACGGATATGGCCTCCATCAAGACCCAGGCCGTCCGGGATGGCAACGACTTCCTCATCACCGGCGCGAAGGCTTTCATCACCGGCCGCTTCGACCCCGACTACCTGTGGACCCTGGCAGTGACGGACCCAACCCGGCCTCGCCGGCTCAACCTGGGCACCTTCATGGTGGACGCCAATCTCCCTGGCATCACCATCACGACCCAGCGGCTGCTGGTGGGGAGCGAACGGATGGTGTACCTGGACAACGTTCGCGTGTCCGCTGAGTGCCTGGTGGGCACCCTTTGCCAGGGGTGGGAGATTGTACAGAGCATCCTGGAAGGGGAGCGGGGCGCCCCCCCCCACCAACACCAGGCCACCGAGCAGGGAACCGTCGCCAGCGTCGTCCAATACCTCAGGGAGGAGCAGGGCCGCTCGTAGGGGCCGTTACAAGAGAGGGCTTTTGCGCCGGCAAAACCCTGGGCTTGTGGGAAGGGTACCAAGCCCCAAACGGGAGAAGACGGAGTGGACTTCGAGTACCACTACACCGAGGAGCAGGAGCGGTTCCGCCAGGAGGTGCGTGCCTGGCTGGACGCCAACCTGCCCCAAGATATGGAGCGCCCTGGAGAGCCCCGGGGTCTGGACCGGGCCGCCTGGGAGCAGCGCAAGTACTTCCGGCGCAAGTTGGGAGAGAAGGGATGGCTGGCGCCCACCGGCCCGGAGGAGTGGGGTGGCGGGGGCCTCAGCCTGGACCACGCGCTCATCCTGCGGGAGGAGTTGGGCGGCAGGGGGCTTCGGTGGTTCCTGGAAGAGCAGTCCGCTTCACTTCGGGCGGTCCTGCAGCAACGGGGGACCCAAGAGCAGAAGCGAGGGTACCTCTCTGCCATCTCCAGGGGGCAGGCTACCATCTGGAGCCTCTCGAGAGAGCCGGGCGCTGAACCGGATGCCGGGAATCTGGGCATCCAGGCCCGTCGAGACGGCGACGACCACATCCTGAACGGCTCGGAGCTGTTTGCCGGCCAGGGCATGGGCCCCGACTATCTGTGGACCCTTGCCCTCACCGACCCAGACGCCCCTTCCCACCAGGCCACCGCCACCTTCCTGGTCCCCGCCGGCCTGAAGGGCATCAGCATCCAGACACCCAACTCGCTGCTCCCGGGAGAGGCCCACCGGGTCACCTTCGACAACGTGGTGGTCCCTCCTCGCTCTCTGCTGGGGGAAGAAGGTGAAGGGTGGTCCCTGATGCAGGCCATCCCGGCGGAGGCGGTGGCCGAGTATCCTCCCACCGGGGACCAGGAATTGGCCGACCTCTTCCAGTACGCGCGTGAGACAGCCCAGGATGGCGTCACCCTGATCCAGGAGCCCTTCCTCCAGCAACTCCTGGTGGATGCGTACATTGCCAGCCAGCTCACGCGTCTGCTTAGAACGCGAAATGTCTGGATGGCCGCCACCGGGAGGCGGCTCACCTACCACACGGCCCAGGCAGCCCTTTTGGAGAAGCGCGCAGCCCTACGCCTCTCCCGGCTCGTGCGGGATATAATGGGCATGTACGCCCTCCTGGACCATCAAGACCCCCGTGCCCCCTCCCAGGGAAGGCTCGAGCTTCAGCAGCGGCGGAGCCTGGCCAGTCAGAATCCCACCGGTGGCCCAGAGGTCCAGGCAAGGGCGTTAGCAATGCACCTGGGGCTGGACCAGAGGAAAGGAGAAGGGGCGCCCACTCCTGGCGGCGCTCCGGCCGGCCTCTCACAGACCAGATGATTGTGTTCCCGGTTACGCTGCTACGGCTGCAAGCAACCCAATCAAGCGGCACATTCACGAGGAGGATAACATGGACCTATCGCTCACCGAGTCGCAGGTCATGCTCAAAAGTACGGCCACCGAGTTCTTGAACGCGGAACTCCCCAAGGAGCGGGTGCTGGAGATTGACGACAGCCCAACTGGATTTGACCCTGAACTCTGGCGGAGGATATGCGAGCTGGGATGGGCCGGAATGGTGATCCCCGAGGAGTACGATGGCATAGGACTACCCTTCACTGACTTGGGGGTCGTCTACGAGGTCTTGGGAAGCTACGCCTGCTCCAGCCCCCACTTGGACTCAGCGGTCCTGAGCGCTCAGGCCATTCTTGAAGCCGGGGACGACTCCCAGAAGAAGGCCATCCTGCCGGCCATCGCCGAGGGACAGCAGATAGTCTCCTTTGCCTTCACGGAACCAGAGTACGGCTGGGGACCCGGCTCCATCCATCTGCCGGCCTCCCGCCGCAACGGGAACTACGTCCTCAACGGCGTCAAGCTATTCATACCCTGGGCCCACGTTGCCGACCAGATACTGGTAGTAGCCCGCACCTCCGAGGGGGCTTCTCCTGAGAAAGGAATCTCCCTCTTTCTGGTAGACAAGAACGCCCGGGGCGTATCCACCCGCCTGCAAAGCGGGTGGATTGGGGACAAGGTGTGCGAGGTCACGTTCGACGGCGTTGAGGTGCCACCTTCCGGCGTCTTGGGACCCATTGGCGAGGCCTGGCCGGCCATCGAGCGCGCCATGGACCGGGCCACCGCCGTCCTCTGCACCTACATGGCCGGGGGCGCCCAGAGAGTGTACGAGATGGCCAGAGAGTACAGCCAGACGCGCATCGCCTTCGGCGTCCCCATCGGGACCTTCCAATGGGTCCAGACCGACGTGATCGATGCCCTGACCGAGGCTGACTCCGCCACCTGGGCAGCCTATGAGGCCCTGTGGAGGCTGGACAACGGGCACGCGGACGCTCCCTTGGGGATATCCATGGCCAAGGCGGTAGCCAGCGTAGGCTTCTCCAAGGCCTGCGACGCCACCCACAACGTTCATGCCGGAATCGGCGTGGACCTGGAATTCGGCCTCACTCACTACACCAAGCGGGCGCGCACCTTCCAGCAGTACTTG
>CAYOAF010000146.1:0-29625 GCA_964401855.1 uncultured Dehalococcoidia bacterium | reverse complement strand
TAGTATAGTCCCGACGGGTGGAGGTGCGCCCGATGCGAAAACCACCGGGATCACCGCTGGTGAATCTGGTAACTGGCGATCTTAGGCAAATTCCTCAGGGGTGCACTTCCCCTGGCTGTATTTGCCAAATAAGGCGTACGGTCAGGCCTTGACAACGGAATCTGATTGGTGCTAAGAATTAGTGAATACGGCGAAACCATCTCTCTAGGAGGGCAGGGGCTTCCATGCTGTTTGCTGGAATAAGTATAGTTTCCTACCAGTTCGACCCTTCCATGATCCCCAAGCCTTCACAGGAGTTGGATATGTGACCAGTGGCCAGCCTAGCCAGAGGTCCCAATCGTCCTCAAGCCACCTACCGGGCGAAGCCCAAAAAGGGGCAAACCCAATCAAACCGCCCCCTTACAGGTATCGCAAAAAGGAGAAATTTGTAGATGAAAACTAGAATCGGAACATCTTTTGGGTTCGCCCTACTGTTGGCTGTTGGCGTGTTCGCCACCATGCTGGCTCTGGGTATGTTCTCCACCGCCAAGGTGACTGCCAACCCTGGCGCAGTCACCATCCCCTCGGGCGGGGTCACTAACACCCCAGATGTCCCCGGAGACGGGGCAACCTACACGATCCGGTTCCAACCGGCCCAGGACCTGGTACAAGGTAATTCGCTCTATGTCTTGTTCGACTCCGCTATAGGCGTCCCGTCCTCGATGGAAAAGGAACGGGTCACCATATCCGCGTCGGGTGGCGGGACCTCCAACCCTCTGTCCGACCCCGAGATCAGCACGAATGACGACGGCGATACAGTCGTCAAGGTCACCCTCGGCGATACAAACCCCGGGACATCGGCAACCGACAACGAAATCGTTACCTGGGGCAGCGAAGTAAATTCCTCCGTCAATACCGGCCACATCTTAACGTTCAGCACGCTGGCCGGAATCACAAACTCCACCAGCCCCTCCGAAACCACTGCCTGGGTAAAGATGTCTGACGACGGCGTTACCTACGGGGACAAAGACAGCGTCGAAGTCTACAGTTGGTTGAAACTAAACGATACCTCAGACAAGCGGGGCAAGGCCCTTACCCTAACAGGTAAAGGCTGGAAGAGCGGCACCGCCACCGTGTTCATCGATATGAACCACAGCCGGACCTTTGAGTCTGGCACCGACAAAGAACTCGCGCAATCGGACGCCGCGATTTCCAGCGGGGCTTTCACCGCCTCGTTCACGGCCGATACCAACTTCTCCGTGGGCGCTAACTCCATCAACGCTATTGATGGCGTAGGGAACACCGCCGGAGACGCCGCCGCCGAAAGGGCTGCGGGCTCTCGCTACACCAGCCAGAAATTCACCCTCACCGGCAACGCTTCGCTCAATGCCTCCAGCGCCGCTCGGGGCGAGAGCGTCACAGTGACCGTGGCCGATTTCGGCGGCAGCACTGGCACCGGAAACATAGAATCCATCAAGTTCGGCTCCGCCATGGCCACCCTGCCGAGCACGGTGTCGTTCACAAACAACACCGGTACCTTTGCAGTGACTGTACCGTCGACCACGCCTCTGGGCTCTCAGACCGTTACAGTTGCCTCCAGCTCCGAGAGCGACCGGACCGCCTCCATAACAATCGCGGGCCTGGCCGTCACGGCGAGCCCCAGTACCGCGGTGGCCAACCAGGCCATCACCGTGAGCGGCAGTGGCTTCACGGGCAGCACCGACCTCGCCAGTATCACGGTTGGCGGTCAAACCGTCTCCACCCTCACCGACAGCACGTCGGTGACCGACAAGGCGACCGACAACAGTGGTAACCTGGTTGCCACGTTCAAGGTTCCCTCCGACGAGACGACCCGGACCCCCGGTGAACACAAGGTCATCATCACTGACGATTCCGGCCGAATCGGGGAAGTTGTCTTAACCGTCCCATCACGAACCCTCACGCTCGATCCCACGGAAAGCCGGCGTGGCAGCACTATCACCTTCACCGGCACCGGGTATCAGGGCGCATCGACAGTGAGCCTCACCTACGGCTCGTCGTCGACCCCGCGCACGACTGTCACCGCTGCAAGCGATGGTGACATCAGCGGGAGCTTCACCGTGGGGACAACCATTGGCATTCCGTCGACCAACACGGTAACCGCGACGATCTCGTGTACCGCGAGCGGCGGCGAAACCTGCACGGAAACGACAGGCACAGCCACTCACAAGGTGCCCGCTGCCGCCGTAACGGTGGAACCCACCACCGCAGCTTCGGGTGAAGAGATCACTGTAACCGGTGCCGGATTCCCCGGCTACGTATCGCTGACTTCGCTCACCATTGCGACGGTCACTGCGCTGCCCACACCGGCTCCGGCCACCGACGGTGACGGGAACTTCACCCTTACCGCCCTGGTGCCTCAACTTGGTACCGGGTCCCAGGCGCTCCTGGTAACCGCGGGCAGCGTCACCGCTACCACCAGCTTCACTGTGGGGGCAGCGGCGGTCGTGGTGGAAGTGTCAAGCGACCTGACAGAGACATTGTTCGCGGACGAGATCACGGCCGACAACCTGGTCCGAGTCTGGAACTACGACAATGAAACCGGGTTGTGGTCCTTCTACGACCCGCGCCCGGCATTCGCCTCGGCCAACGACTACACAGATACGACCGGCGGCGACATCGTCTGGGTCAACGTAACCGCGGAGACCACTTTCCAGGGTTCGACCCTGTATGAGGGCTGGAACCTCATAGCCCTAGACTAGCTGGGATTAAGCGAGGATACTGTGAGGCCGCCGAGAGGCGGCCTCACAGCGACCCCTTCTCATTAAAGGAGGAATAAATGACCAGAGTGAAAGTCCTGGCTTTGTTGTTGGGAACGGTACTGTTGTTCACTCTCACGTCGGTCGCCTCCGCCCAGCGGGTGCCGCCTCACGTTTTCGTGGGCACGGCCACGCTCGACGGAGCAGCCGCGGCTGACGGAGCCACTGTGGTTGCCATTGTCGCCGGCGCTGACGCAGCGACCGCGACGGTGGCCGGTGGCAGCTACACCATCGTCGTGGACCAGGGCGACTCGTCCTTTGCCGGCGAGACCGTTTCGTTCACCATTGACGGCAACGCCGCCGATGAAACCGGCACTTGGGCACAAGGCGGCGGCGACGAGCTAAACCTGACCGCCACCGGCGCCCCGGCGCCCACGGCAGCGCCTGAGCCGACCGCGGTGGCCGTGGTTGGCGAAAAGGGCGATCCCGGTGATCCCGGTGCCCGCGGACTACAGGGTATCAGGGGCGACCAAGGCTTCGAGGGCCCTGCGGGCGCTACTGGCGCCAAAGGAGACCCTGGATCCGCTGGGGAAACAGGTGCTACGGGACCCGCCGGCGCGGACGGCGCCCCGGGCGCCACCGGTAACACGGGCGCTCAAGGCGCGGCCGGCCCGGCCGGTGCGACCGGCGCAACTGGCGCTGAAGGCGCGTCGGGTGGCGGTGGCCTGGCCGTCCTAGCTGTGATTCTCTCCCTCATAGCCATCATTGGATCCGGCGCAGTCTACATAATGGGCCGCCGCACCTAAGCGACCCCGGACAACCAACCGGAAACAGGAAGGGCGCCCCCGTGAGTAGGGGACGCCCTTCTTCGTTACCGGCCTACTCGGCTTCCAGTCCTCTTATAAAAACCCCGTAACCCGCCTCTCCTAAGCAACGCAAATTCCGGCCCCATGAGTCAGGATAAGGTCAGCGGTCAGCGGTCAGCGGTCAGCGGTCAGCAGCCGGCTGATAGCTGATAGCTATCAATTCACTATGAAACGCGCTCTGGCGTAGAACGCGGGAGGGGGATGAGGTGCGGCAGACCGGCTTCCTGGCTACTATATCCATCCTGCTCATGGGCGCCTTTGCCACCTTGGGCGCCGTGCCCGGACAAGGGGAGAGACCGCCCCAACCCTTCTTTCAGGACTTCTTTTCGGGCCGGGTATCCCTCCAGGGCGCCCCTGCGCCTGCCGGGGAGCAGTTGGTCGCCTGTATCGGCAGCTGCACCACCGGATTCGCCAGCCAGCCGGTGAAAGTGGAGCCTGAAGGCAGCTACAGCGGTCTGGAACTGAACCCCGCCGACGAGGACTTGATAGGCCGGCTGGTTACGTTCTACCTGGTCAACGATTTCGGCCGCATCAAAGCCGCCGAAACCTGGACGTTCGTGGGCGTCTTTGACTTCTACACCCTGGACCTGACCTTCACCGACCCGATGCCGATGCCGACGCCCACGCCAACCATGCCCCCACCTCCTACCGTCACACCCACGGCTTCCCTACCCGTGCCGGGGAACCCGGCGGTAACCGCCATACCCAGGCTGGCTTTGATAATCGGAGCAATCGCGGTAGTTTGCGGCGCTGCGCTGCTGCTGGTGGCGCGTCGCCGGGCCCTGTAGCAGCGGTGGCGTCCAGGCCTCAGCGCTCTGGCCGTGACCAGAAATCTACTCCCCGAAGCCTCCCCGGCGCTCATTCGCGCACCGGGTCCGGCTCTCAAGGTGAAAGCCGGCCAGCGGTTCAGGCCAATCTAGCCTGAGGGGCGAGCACTACCACCTTCATGTCCGTCGGCATATTCGTGGAGGTCACCACCAGCCGGGGTTGGGGTTGAATGTCGCTCAGTCCCATCCGGCGCAGGAAGGTGTCCACACTTTCAAGAGGCATAGCCACACCTGGAATGCTGTGGTGCATCGGTATCACGATCTTGGGGCCTAGGTCCTGAATGCTTTGAAGCACTTGGTCCAGATCGAAGGTACAGCCCCCTCCCACAGGCACCAGGAGCACGTCCACGGGCATCAATCCGTCGACCTGGCGAGTGGTCAGAGGTAGTGCGATGTCTCCCAGATGGCAGATGTTTACACTGTCGATCTCAATGCTATAAGCCACGCTGCGACGATCCTGTGGGGTCTCAGGGGCCAACGGCGTCATCACCCCTCGCGCGGAGATGCCATGGTACTCATACTCGCCGGCAGTGTGAAACACCCGTGGTTCCCCTGCCACCTCCTCCCAATTGTTGTGATTGGGATGGGAATTACTGACTGTGACTACCGTGGCGGGCCGGGGGTCCGGCCTCAGCCCCAGGGTCAGGGGGTAGGGGTCAGTTACTACAACGAGGTCATTTGAGCGCAGGCGAAAGCACCCGTGGCCAAGCCAGGTTATGTCCATGACTGGAACCGGTCCCGCGGATTCGCCGGGGTCCGACCTAAACTATGCACCATTGAAACCGCACCACCTTAACTTGCTCGCCGGAGTTCAACAGCCCCGGGCCGGCCCTGGAATTTGGCCGCTCCCACAGAACCGGCTGGGTATAGTAGTATAATAAGGTAGCGTGGGCTGGGTCAATGCAGGAAACCAGCAAGAACGGTTGACTGCTGAACAGGCTTACAACCGAGCTTTCGTGGGCAGAGCAGTTTGGTATTCGCGGGGCGCCTATGCTTTCGGATCGTGCTAGGACTGTACTGAACATTCTGGTGGACCAACACGTCCACACGGCGGCCCCAGTGTCGTCCGAGGAAATTGCCCGCCTGTCTGTCGCCAGGGTCAGCCCAGCTACCGTGCGAAGCGCCATGTCGCAACTGACCGATGAGGGGTACATATCACGGCCCCACGTATCTGCCGGCGGTATCCCATCGGACCTGGGCTATCGCTGTTACGTGGAGTCGTTGCAGGAACTGCCACAGCTTCCTTTCACCCTGCGCCAGGAGATCGACCAGCGGCTGAACCAGACCGAGCCGGACCTGCAAGATTGGAGCCGGCAGTGCGCGTCCATCCTTGCCGCGATCACAGCCAACCTGGCCATCGTCACCGTACCCCAGGCCAGCGCGCCTCGCCTCCGGCACATAGAACTGGTCTACCTGCAGGAGTTCCTGGTCCTGTTGGTCATCGTGCTGCAGGAGTCGCGTCTGCTCCGCCGGTTGTTGCCGATGGACCAGGGGATCGACCAGGACTCGTTGGATCGGGCGGCCGAGAAGTTGAACGTTCACCTCGGCGGCCTGACCCGCAGCGAAATAGAGGGAAACCGGCTGGAATTGACCCCTCTGGAAGACCGGGTCCGGCGCGACTCCGTGGGCATGTTGCGGGAGGCGGAAACCTCCAGCTCCCAGGAGCATTACGTCCACGGGCTCAGGAAATTGCTCAGCCAGCCGGAGTTCTCCCAGGGCAGCCGCGTCAAAGACCTGGTGGAGATGCTGGAGGAACGAGTCCTGGTGGAAAGCGTCCTCTCCATGGCGGCCGGGGACAAGGACGTTGCAATCTACATTGGCGAAGAGAATTCACCCGAAGCGCTGCACCATTTTGGCGTGATTGTGTGCGGGTACGGGATACCGGACCAGCTCGGTGGCACGATCTGCGTGATCGGGCCCACGAGGATGGGTTATGCTCAGGCTATCAGTGGAATCCGGTACCTATCGTCGTTTATGAACCATCTCCTCTTTGGACTTCATGGAGGCTGCCCGGCAGGATAACCTGACCGCGCCGAATCCGCCATCGCCACAGATCGACCCGAGGGGGCACGCCTGTGAGGCGTTTTAAGGCCATCCAAAACGCTGGGACACCCACGAAGTCCACCTCAGACGAAATTCCGGCAGTCGGATCAGCCCCGTGGCGGTGATTCAGGCCGGGTTGCCGCTCTGGGGCTTCTCCCCTCAACGGCGTACCTCACCCGCGGGCCGGACCGGAATTGTTAAGGCGTTCCCGTGGCAGCCAACAACAAGAAAATAGCCCAACTCTTCAAGGACCTGAGCACCCTGCTGGAAATGAAAAGGGACAGCGTGTTCAAAGTCCGCGCCTACCAGCGGGCGGCCCAGACCATCGGCCAGCTCTCTTTCCCGCTGGCTCAAGCCGTGGAGGATGGCGCCGACCTGAGGAAGATACCAGGGATCGGCCGGGCCATCAGCGACAAGATCCTTGAGCTGCTTCAGACGGGCCGCGTCGCCACCTACGACCGGCTGGTGGAGGAATTGCCCGACGGCGTCCTGACCCTGATGGACATCCCCGGCATCGGCCCCAAGACCGCCATGCTCATCACTCAAGAGTTGGGGGTCAGCACCATCGAGGGTGTCGAGCAGGCCGCCGGTGACGGAAGGATGGCCGCCCTTCCCCGGATGGGGGAGAAGGCGGCGGAGAACATCCTCCGCCACGTTCAGGCCCTGCGCACCAAGGACCGGAGGACCCCCATCGGTCAGGCGCTTCCCCTAGCCGAAGAGATTATCGGCAAACTGCGACAGAAGTGCCCTGGCATCAGTCTGCTGTTCCCCGCCGGAAGCTTGCGCCGCTGGGAGGAGACCATAGGAGACATCGACCTGGTGGGCGCGTCCACCCAACCGGAACACGCGGCCGATGCCCTGGTCTCTCTGGAGATGGTCTAGGAGGTGGTGGCTCACGGCCCCAAGAAGACCAGCGTGGTGGTGGAACCGGGAATCCAGGTAGACCTGCGCCTGGGTGACGGCAATGCTTTCGGTGCGATGCTCCAGTACTTCACCGGCAGCCAACAGCACAACATCCGGCTGCGAGAATACGCCAACCGCAAGGGCCTGTCGCTGAACGAGTACGGCGTGATGGACCTGGGCACCGGGATTATTGAGACGTTCCCCGATGAAGCCGCCTTCTACGCCCGGCTCGGCCTGCCCTACATTCCTCCGGAGCTGCGGGTGGGCATGTGGGAGCTGGATGTGGCCCAGGAAGACTGGCTGCCCAGCCTGGTGGAGGAGGTCCACCTGAGGGGGGACCTGCACCTGCACAGCGATTGGAGTGACGGCCGCGACCCCATAGAGACCATGGTCGCCGCCGCAGCCGCCCAGGGCTACGAGTACATGGCCTTGACCGACCACTCATCAGGCCGGGGCATTGCCAAACGGCCTGTCCGGCGAGCGGTTGCTCGAGCAGATTGCACTTCTGCGGTCTCTCCAGGAGAATTACCCTATTACCATCCTATGCGGCTCGGAGGTGGATATTCGGTCCGACGGCACCCTGGACTACCCAGACTGGCTGCTGGAAAAGCTGGACGTGGTGGTCACCTCGGTCCACTCGGCGATGGGGCAAGACAGTGAGACCATGACCCGGCGGATCATGAGGGCCATGGAACACCCCGCGGTCACCATCATCGGCCACCTGTCCGCCCGGTTGTTGGGACGCCGAAAGCCCGTGGAATTCGACCTGGAGGCGCTGCTGCGGACGGCCCGGGAGACGGGCACGGCGATGGAGATCAACGCCTCGCCGCAACGCCTGGACCTGAAGGACACTCACGCCTGCCGGGCCCGGGAGTTGGAAGTGCCCCTGGTGATCAACACGGACTCCCACCACCATGCCGGCCTGGGCCAGAGGCGCTTCGGGGTAGCCGTGGCCCGCCGGGCCTGGTGTGAGCCCCGGCACATCCTGAATACCATGCCTTTGGACCAATTCCTGACCTTCATCCACACGCCAAAGCCAGCGCGGACCAAAGTGTTCGACGCCAGGCTGGCCCGAGCCGGTTAGGCCATGGACCAGGTCTCGCAACAGCCCTTCGCCAGCAGTGCCGGCTCGGCGACCGGTCTGACTGAGCAGGTCCCCGAAGCGGTGCTTCACCTGAGGTCCGCGGTCCGGTCCGGGACGCCATGGCCCCAGGCAATGCTGGAAGCCGTCGCTCTCTGGACCCTTCCCCAGGAAGTGCACCTGGGCCGCTCCTACCAGTACCTGATTCAGGGCGAGGCCCTCGATTGGCTGGTCCTGGCGGAGCGGCTCTGTCCCGAGCTGGACGGCTTCATATCCGACGAAGAAAAGGAGCGCCTGCTTTTTTGGGGAATACTGCCGGACGACACAATACCGGAAGCGCTCCAAGATACCCTGGGGGTCAACAAGTACCGGGCTTACCTGAATTACTGGTACGGCGTGGTCGTGGAGGAAGCGCTGCAGCTATCGGTAGAGGAGTCGGTGCGCAAACGGCACCTGGCCCTCTGCTATGCCGACAGCGAAGACCTGGTGGAGCAGGCCTTCGTCCTCCTCTACGGCGCCACACGGGCCGACCTGCTCGAAGAGTTTCGCGGTTGGGCGAACATCGCCCGGCGCCGCGCTCTATCCCTCACCGACCTGAAAGGGTTCATCTACTGGCTTCACAAGCGTCGCCTCAAGATGTGGGACCCGGCCCGGGTTGCCAGTGACATCAAAAGGGGCATCCGGCGGCTCCGGCGGCTTCAGCAGAGCGTCCGGCCCACCCGGGCTCCTCAACAGGGCACTGGCTCATCGCCAACGGGGTCGTAGCCGCTGAAGGCTCTCCCAGGCCCCTCTCAATCGCCTTTCTTGCTATCCGCTGGCCCGTCGTCCTACGTGGTACCACAATGCCATCAACTTGTTTCTTGCAGGATGTCATTTTTCGCTTCGCTCAAAATGACCACTATCAGCATTGAGCCGACTGAGTACCCGTACCGGCAAACCTTGGCCTTTCCTCACTCTTGGACGCCCGCCCCGTTCGATGTTATATTTGCTGGCAATCGATTGCTGATTGCTGATAGTTTTCAGCTTACAATAGCCCTGCCCCATCTTGAAAAGGAGTGTCCCAGGAAAGGGATCATGCCATGACCAGCGACCCTTCCTCCCAGATTCCCAGCGCCTATGAAGCCACGGCTGTTGAGCAGCGGGTGTACCAGAATTGGCTGGAAAAGGGCTATTTCACGGCCATCATCGATCAGGACAAAGAGCCTTTCACCATAATCATGCCCCCGCCCAACGTTACCGGCGAGCTGCACCTGGGGCACGCCCTGACCACCGCCCTGGAGGACACCCTGTGCCGTTGGCACCGGATGCTCGGGGAGCCTACGTTGTGGCTGCCGGGAAAGGACCACGCGGGGATCGCCACCCAGTGGGTGGTGGAGAAGCTACTGGCCGCCGAGGGCACCAACCGCCACGGGCTTGGCCGGGAGAAGTTCCTAGAGCGGGTGTGGGAATGGGTCGGAGAGTACGGAAATACCATCGACGAGCAGCACAAGCGGCTTGGGGCCTCCTTCGACTGGTCCCGCCTCCGGTTCACCCTGGACCCCGGACCCAGCAAAGCGGTCCAGACCACCTTTGTGAACCTCTACAACAAGGGGCTGATCTACCGCCACGAGCGGATTGTCAACTGGTGCCCCCGATGCGCCACCGCCCTGTCCGACCTGGAAGTAGACTACCAGGAGCAAGACGGCGCCCTCTACTTCATCCGTTATCCAATTGAATCCCTCACCCCGGCCCCGGCGAGTCGGGGCCAGGGTGAGGCCCACCTCACCGTGGCCACGACGCGCCCTGAAACCATGCTGGGCGACACCGGGGTGGCCGTCCACCCGGACGACCCCCGCTACCGGCGCCTGGTGGGCCGCCGGGCCGTCCTGCCCATCATGGGCCGCAGCATCCCGGTGGTCGGCGACTCCGCCATCACGCCGGAGTTCGGCACCGGCGCCCTGAAGGTCACCCCAGGCCACGACCCGGCGGACTTCGAGATCGGCGAGCGCCACAAACTGGAAATCATCACCATCATCGGCCTGGACGGTAACATGACCGCCGCCGCCGGGAAGCACGCCGGGACCGAGCGCTTCCAGGCCCGCCAGAACGTTGTCGCGGAACTCGAAACCCTTGGGCTCTTGGAAAAAGTCGAGGAATACCGCCACTCGGTCGGCCACTGCCAGCGGTGCGATTCGGTAATCGAGCCCCTGGTGAGCCTCCAGTGGTTCGTCAACGTGGGCCGCCACGACGAGCCGGACAGCATCGCCGGCCGGGCCCACGCCGCGGTGGCCGGCGGCGGTATCAGCATTGTACCGGAGCGGTTCACCAAGGTCTATCTCAACTGGATGGAGAACATCCGGGATTGGTGCATCAGCCGACAGCTCTGGTGGGGCCACCGGATACCGGTCTGGTACTGCGAAGATTGCGGCCACTTGACCGTGTCGGTGGAGGACCCCACTGCGTGTGCCAACTGCCGGTCTTCCCGGCTCCAGCAAGACCCGGACGTGCTCGACACCTGGTTCAGTTCCGGCCTCTGGACCCATTCCACCCTGGGCTGGCCGGAAGACACCGAGGACCTGCGGTATTTCTACCCAACGTCGGTGATGGAGACGGGCTACGACATCCTATTCTTCTGGGTGGCCCGCATGATCATGCTGGGCATCGAAAACAACGGCCGGGCGCCCTTCCACACTGTATTCCTCCACGGGCTGATCCGCGACGCCTCGGGGGCCAAGATGAGCAAGACCCGAGGCAATACCATGGACCCTCTGGAGCTGGTGGACCGTTACGGCACCGACGCCCTCCGCTTTGCCCTGACCACCGGCACGGCGCCCGGCAACGACCTGCGCTTCACTGAGGGCAAAATCGAGGCGGCCCGCAACTTCGCCAATAAGGTCTGGAACGCCGCCCGTTTCGTCCTCACCAGCCTAGAAAACAAGGCTGGCCTCGACGGCTGGTACGGCTTGCATGCGCCCGAGCACCGGGAGGACCGGTGGATCATCTCCCGCCTGGACCGGCTCATCGCTGAGGTCAACCAGTCTCTGGAGGGCTTCGAGATGGGGGAAGCCCAGCAGAAGCTCTACGATTTCATCTGGAGCGATTTCTGCGACTGGTACATCGAGATGGCCAAGATACGGCTCCGGTCCGGCGACGGGCCTTCTCCCTTGCCGGTTCTGGCCCACGTGCTGGAGCGCACCCTCCGGCTGCTGCACCCTTTCATGCCCTTCATCACCGAGGAGATCTGGCAGAACCTGCTGGCGCGGCTGCCGCGAGAGGGGGGCCTGCCCGAGTCGATCATGGTCTCGCCCTATCCGCTGGCCGGCGGCTCCCGCCTAGACGCTCAAGCAGAGAGGGAGATATCCCTGGTCATGCAGGCCATCAGGGCGGTGCGAAACGCCCGCGCCCAATTGCGTATCCCCGCCGGCCAACGCCTGGAAGCCCTGGTGGAGACCAACGGCCTCCAGAACACCATCGAAGGGGAGGCGGATGTCATCCGGGCCCTCTCCCGGGTGGAGCCGCTCCGCATTCTCTCCGGCGATTCCACTCAGGCCGGTCCCGCCCGAGGCATTGCCCTGGTGGTGAACCCCCTGGTGGTTCGGCTCCCGCTGGAAGGGGTGGTGGACCTGGCGGCGGAGGCCCATAGGCTTCGTGAGGAGTGGGACGACTGTCAGCGGAACCTGGACCGGGTGTCCGCCCTGGTGTCCAACCCCAATTTCCGGGCCAAGGCCCGCCCCGACGTCGTCGAGAACGAAGAGGCGCGGCTGAAAACCCTGGAGGAGCGGCGGCAGCGCCTGGACGAGATACTGGAGCAGCTGGGAGGGTAGAAGGTTTGTTCACGATCAACGGCGAGGTGGACTAACATGGCGATACCAAGCACACCGATCATCGAACTCCCGCTTCTCCTCGAGTTGGAGCGACATGGTGGCCGGGTCCAAAAACGCTTTGATTTCCCGGCATTCTACGAGTCTACTGCCAAGCACTTCCCTGAATTGACCTCGGATGACAGGAAACTCCTACTCCAAGATGGGCGAACCTGCGTGTTCGACAACGCGGTCGACTGGGCTAGAAACAGCCTGCGCGGAAAAGGCGAGCTTAACGGTGGCCTGTCGGGAGTGTTGGAAATCACACTCGAAGGCAGGCACAGGTTGCAAGCAGGCCTTACGAAGCTAGGCCTCGCCGCACCAGACGATTTCATCAGGTCTGCCCGGTCGATAACTGAGGCTGCAGGTGCTAGATGGCAACCAAAGGCTCGACGTCCGCACCGGCGTGGTGCTCCCCCCTACACTGGAGATCGACGCCGGAGAGGTGTCACCTCAAGGTCAAGGGCCGGCTACCGGCGTAACACCGGGGTTCTCACCACCATCTGTACCTGTCCAAACCTAGACAGCATCAGCAGGTGCACCAACGATAAAGGAAGAGTTGTTGGCTCGTTTGCGATCATTGGATCCAACGCAATTCGAGGCTCTTGTCGCCGAATTCCTGAGAACCAAGGGCCTGTCCAATGTCCGGGTTGCGGGGCAGTCAGGCGATGGTGGGATCGACGGCGACGGTAGCATCCCGTTTCTGAAGCTATCATGCTGCTTTCAGGCCAAGCGATATGCAGAGGGGAGCCCAGTGGGCTCGCCAGCTATCCGCAATTTCAGGGGCGGAGTGGTTGGAAGGTATGAGCGCGGGATTTTCATTACCACATCTAGCTTCACCTCAGGAGCCAAGAAGGAAGCTGACCAACTGGGAGTCACGATTATTCTTATAGATGGGCACGAGCTTGCAACCGAGCTGCTGGAGTTGGATTTGGAGGTCAAAACAGTACCCTTGATCGAACGATCAATAGACAAACAGTTTTTTCATTCCCTGAGCTGTAGGATTCGAGAGCACCGTAACAGTGGTTGATCCGAGCAGATGAGCCAACAATCTGTTGGGCAAAGAGACGCAGAAGCTTTTTCCGCACAGCGGTACGTAGGTGTGTTTCAGTGACCGCCAAACTGGGAATAATAGGCTTTCCGATAAGCCACTCCATATCCCCCGTCTTTCAGCAAGCGGCCCTGGACCACCTCCGGATCGACGCCACCTACCAGGCCTGGGAAGTGGCGCCCAAGGACGTGCAGCGGTTTGTCCAGGGTCTTCGCAGCCCTGAAATGCTGGGCATCAACGTTACCGTTCCTCACAAAGAGGCGGTGATCCCATACCTGGACGAGTTCGACGCCTCGGCCGCCGCCGCCGGCGCGGTCAACACCATCGTCAACCGGGGCGGGCGGCTCAGCGGCCACAATACCGACGGGTCGGGTTTCCTACGAGCGCTGCGAGATACCGGCGGTTTCGACCCTCGCGGCCGCCGGGTGCTGATCCTGGGCGCCGGCGGCGCGGCCCGAGGCGTGGCCATGGCCCTGATACTGGAGGGCGTGGGCCACCTGACCGTCGCCAACCGTACCCTGAGCCGGACGAACGCGCTTCTCAAGCTGGCCAACGCCCACGGGACCGCCGCCCAGGCCATCCCGTTGGACGGGGCCGCCCTCACTGCGGCGGCGGCTTCGGCGGACCTTATCGTCAACTGCACCACCATCGGCATGTCCCACGGCCCCGACGAAACTGGCACGCTACTGACCCACGAACAGATACCTTCAACCGTACTACTCAACGACCTGGTGTATAATCCCCTGGAAACCCCCTTGCTCCGGGAGGCCGCCCGGTCCGAAGCCTGCACCCTGGGCGGAATTCACATGTTGGTGCACCAGGGCGCGGCCTCCTTCGAGATGTGGACCGGGCGAGAGGCGCCGGTGGCCGTGATGCTAGAGGCAGCAATACGAGCGATGGGGTCCCGCTAGAAACAACGAAGGTTGAATTCTCTGGGAAGGGTCTGGGAAACCCTTTCTCGTAAGAAAGGGTTTCCCAGAGGCCCCTCCTCCTCGGGTTTCGGAGAGATAGTTACATGGTCCGGTATCTCACGGCGGGCGAGTCCCACGGCCAGGGACTGATCATCATAGTTGAGGGAGTCCCGGCGGGCCTGCCCATCAGCGAAGAGTACATCGCCACGCACCTGGCCCGGCGCCAGCGCGGCTACGGCCGCGGCGGCCGGATGCTCATTGAGCAAGACCGGGCGCACATCGTGTCCGGGGTCCGGCACGGTCATACCCTGGGCAGCCCCATCGGCATGACGCTGGACAACAAAGACTGGGTCAACTGGCAGACCGCCATGGCCGCCGAGCCCGTCGAAAATCCGGAGGCGGACCCTCGAGGTAAGCGGGTGACGCGTCTGCGGCCCGGCCACGCCGACCTGCCGGGGGTCATGAAATACGGGTTCGAGGATGTGCGCAACGTCCTGGAACGGGCCAGCGCCCGGGAGACGGCCGCCCGGGTAGCCGCCGGCGCCGTGGCCATGCGGTTCCTGGAGGAATTCGACATCAGGCTGCGCAGCCACGTCATCTCCATCGGCGAAGTCTGGGCGAATACCCCGGCGTCCATCGACTGGCAGGCGGTGGAGGAATCTCCGGTGCGCTGCGCCGACTCCGAGGCGGCCGCCCAGATGATGGCCGCGATCGACGCCGCCAAAGAAGCGGGAGACACTGTGGGCGGCACGGTGGAGGTTATCGCTGAAGGCGTGCCCATTGGCTTGGGTTCCCACGTCCACTGGGACCGCAAGATCGACGGCCTCGTCGCCCAAGCGCTAATGTCCATCAACGCCGTCAAGGCCGTTTCCATCGGCCCTGGGTGGGAAGCGGCCGGCCTGCGCGGCTCCCAGGCCCAGGACATCATCGAGCCGGTTACCGACGCTGCCCGGCCCTGGCAGCGCAAGACCAACCGGCTGGGCGGCACCGAAGGAGGCATGACCAACGGAATGCCCCTGGTTGCCCGGTTCGCCATCAAGCCCATCGCCACCCTGGTCAACCCCTTGCCCTCAGTGGACCTGGACACCGGCGAGCCGGTGCAGGCCCATTTCGAGCGCTCCGACGTCTGCCAGGCGCCCCCAGCGGGCGTGATCGGCGAGGCGGTGGTGGCCCTGGTGTTGACCGACGCCTTTATGGAGAAGTTTGGCGGTGACTCCATCCGCGAGACCCGCCACAACCTGGAAGGATATCTGAAAACCGCCGGGCCCCGTACGGCCAACCGGTAACGCGGCACATCTTCGCTTCGTGAACCGTGGCCCTGACTGAAGAGCGAGCACTCCCCCTCCACTGCCCGGCCGCCGGCCTCCCCGGCTCTCTCTGGATGGGGGCCGGTCTTTTCGGGTTGGTGGGCGGTGCTCTCCTGCTACTCCTCACTGGGCCGGTGCTGGGCCGCCTGCAATGGCTGGCCGAAAGCTATCGGACCGGAGGTTCGCCCCTCTCTGACGAAAGTGTGGCCTCGTTGGAGAATGGGATTCGGGTCTGGGGATGGTCCGGGCTCCTGTTGTGGGCCGTCACTCTCCCCTTCTGGCACTCCCACGTCCGCAGCTACCTGGTTGGAAGGTTCTTACGGGTACTGCACCTCGCCTTTCGACCGTTGCCGCTCCCGGCCGACCGGTACGGTCGCGGGTTTTTCCTCGCCTTCGCGGGCGTTCTGGCCTTCACGGCGCTGACCTACTGGTCGCTGACGGCCTACAAGGACGTCGACTGGCTCGCCGGGGAAGACGGGGTAAGTGAGTGGTGGTCGGTGATCACCTACCTGGCCGCCGCCGCGCTGGCCGCCGCTACCGGCTGGAGGCTGCGAGGAATCGGGCACCCTCGGCTGGCGCTCTTCCACGCCATTCTCGCTGCCTCGCTGCTGGTTGGCGCCATGGAGGAGATCAGCTGGGGGCAGCGTCTCTTCGGCTGGGGCACCCCTGCGGCCCTGAGCGAAATCAACGAGCAAGGCGAGACCACGCTGCACAACGTGGAGGCGGTGGACTCGGTAATATTCATCCTCCTATTCTGGGGGAGCCTGAGCGCCCTGGCTGGCGCCGCCATCCGGGCCTCCTGGCATCGCTCCGGCCGAGTCACCAGCGCCGATCTAATCCTCCCCTCTCTGGTCCTGGTGCCCTCCCTGCTCATGATTCTAGTCTGGCGCTTGGGCGACTTCTGGACGCCGGTAAACCTGCCCCGGCTATTGATGGAGGCCTTCGACTTCGGGCCCCAAGGCTCGGAGGTGCCTGAGGTGTTGCTGGGCCTGTGCCTCTGCCTTTATACTTACGCCAATCTGAAGCGGGCCACTATTCTGCGACGCCACACGGCCGTCTAGCCGTTGAGGCCGCGGTGTAGCGGACCAGAGGGACCTACCGGGCCTTTGGAGCCCCTCGGCGAATGGAGAGGGATCGGGGTAAGGAGTTTGTTTGGAGCGCTTCTTGAGACCGGCCACAGGCTTTCCAATCGGGCGCACCTGGCAACAACCGGCACTGGTCCGGGTGTTCGGCATCCTTTTTCTGGCCGAGGCGGTGCTCGTTGCCCTGAACGCCTTTGCCTCCCATTGGACCTGGAACCTGGCTCTGGAACGCAACGTTCCCACCTTCTACCACAGCGCCATTCTGAGGGCCGTGGCCCTCACCCTGTGGTGTGTCGGAGGCCTGGGAACCTTGTGGCGCCGCCGGGCCGCCCTGCCGGTGCACCGGGCGCCTTTATGGTTGGCCACGGGGGCCCTTGTTCCTGTACTTTGCCGTCGACGAGGCGGCGGAGATTCACGAACGGGCCAGCCTGAAGCTGTGGCAATCCCTGGGGCTCTGGGACCAGGTGGGACACATCTGGGAAGCCGCCTACGCCCCGCTTTTCGGGCTAATCGCCCTGCTGTCTCTAACCTTGATGCTCGGGCATCGGCGCCACCTTGCGGCGTTCCCGTGGCCGGGACTGGCGGCTCTGGGCCTGTGAGGGATGGCGGTGGTACTGGAGTTGATGCAACTCACCTTTCTACCCTCTATGCAGCCCTGGTACACCCTGGCGGTCACCGTGGAGGAAAGCCTGGAGATGTTGGCGTCAACCCTATTCCTCCTGGGTTGCGCCCTCTTTCTGCGCCGCATCATGGGCCGGGACCAGCCAAATCCAACTTCCAGGGTGAGTTGAACAAGGACCAGTTCCTTTCCCTTTGCGAAGAGGAAAGGCTAGAGGTCATTTCAAAATCACCCGGGGCCAGGTTCGCCGTCCTTCGACAGGCTCAGGATGAACGGGAAAGAGGCCTTCCCCCGTTCATGGTGAGCTTGTCGAACCACATTTTGAAGCAGCTTCTAGAATGGGGGTCAATCCGTATCCACCGGTTTCACGTTGAAGTGGTGCCAGGGCCATCCAACTACCTGACAACTCTTGAGTGCGGGAGGAAATCATGAAGTTCGGCGTAACCATTCTGCCCGAGGACCTGGCGCAACTCCCCAAGCGGGCGCGCCTCGCCGAAGAGGTAGGGTTCGACTACCTGGGCATCGGCGAGTCCCAGTCGTTGTTTCGGGAGCTTTATGTCAGCTTGAGCGTGGTGGCCCAGGCGACCAAAACGGCCCGAATCGGGCCCACGGTCACCAACCCTCTGACCCGCCACCCGGCGGTGACCGCCTCGGCTATTGCTTCGATCAACGACCTCTCCGGGGGGCGGGCTTTCTTGGGAATCGGCACCGGCGACAGCGCGGTGCTCAACCTGGGGCTCCGTCCGGCACGTCTGGCCCAGGTCAAAGAGTACATGGATGCGGTCCGGGTCATGCTATCGGGGCAGTCCCACCAGTACCAACAGCGGAGCATTCATGTGGGCTGGTCCCGCACGGTGGTGCCCTTCCTCGTTTCGGCGGAGGGACCCCGGACCCTGGCCATGGCCGGGGCGGAGGCCGACGCGGTGCTGGTCCACACTGGGTTGACGCCTGAGGTGCTTCGGGACTCCGTGGCCAGAATCCGGGAAGGAGAGCGGGCCGCCGGGAAACAGGGGGGGTCGACGGAGGTGTGGGCCTTTGCCAAATGCAGCATCGCCGCCCGCCGGGAGCAGGCCATCGGCGAGATCAAGATGGCCCTGGCCGGCAGCGCACATCACGCCTTTCGCTTCACCCTGGAGGGGAAGCACGTGCCCGAGGCGCTCCGGGAGCCCATTTCAATCCTGTACCGCGAGTACGTACCGGCTCAACACGAGCAGCTGGGCCAGACGCGAAACGCCGCCCTGAGCGATGAACTGGGGTTGACCGACTACCTGGCGGACCGGTTCGCCGTGGCCGGCACGCCCGCCGAGTGCCGGGAGAAGGCCCAGACCATTCAGCAGGCTGGAGTGGAGGTGCTGTTCGTCACGTCCTACGGCACGCAGCAAGAGGAGACCATCAGGCGTTTCGGCCGGGAGGTAATCGCCCATTTCCGCTGACGAAACACCCAGACCATGCCGGCCAAGACAGCGGTGATTCAGCAGTACCCTCACGGACTCCACCACCCGGGTTTTTGGCGCTTCTCCCGGCAGAGCTAGTACTCAGTCAACTCAAATCTGCGAGTTGTCATTCTGAGCCTTTCGGCTCGGCTCAGGATAGACTCCGCGAAAAATCTTAGCGTTGCAATGAGATTCTTCGTCGCTCCGCTCCTCAGAATGACATCCTGCCAAAACGGGGTTGACTGAGCACTAGTGCACTGTCTTGTAGATAGTTCTACATAGGCGAAACCGCGCGACATCCCCTCACCACGATCGTCCTTCCGGCGAAGGCCGGAATCCAGGGAAGCGTTGGCTGGACCCCGGCCTTCGCCGGAATGACGGACCGGGTATCGAGCCATCTACGAGATACCAGGCTAGCCGGTTTCCTCGCGCCAGGAAACGTAGGGGAGTACGCTTTGAGAGATATCTATCGCTTCGAAACGCAAGGTACGGAGCGCCACAGCTTCGCCCTCCTGGACCCGCAGGATGCTCTTGCCCACAGGCCCCAGGTAGCACGCAGGGTTGGAGGATACATCCCCCGGCACGATTCTTACCCAGCCCCGTAACGGCGCGCCGCGAGGGTTCATCACCTCCACGAGGTCGCCTTCCTCGACGTTGAGTTGCCCAGCAACCTCGGGGCTCAACAGGCAGAGCCGGGCTTCGTGGGAATACTCCTCTCCCTTCCACGGCTTGACGGTTGCGACCACCCGTTGGGCTATTATCTGCTCCCGTAGGTCTTCGGTTGCAGCCAGGTCCGCGCTATCTCCCTCGAATGCCACTCCATAAACTTGCGCCGCCTTCTCTCGACTGACGTAGCCTTCGGCCACGTCCTGGAGCACTGCCTGGCGGTCGCGTTCTAGGGGGTCGCCGCAGCCACCGCCGCCAGAAGTCTGGTAGAGGACAATGTCGCCCTCCTGGAGGGGGAAGCCACTGACCTTGCCCGGTAGGGAGGGGGGAAGGAACTCCTCGCCATCACGAATCACGCTAAAGCGATTAGGAGCGCCTGCGCCTCCGCCACAGATGCCGAAGGGTGGGATGATGTTGTGGTCCGAGAGGACGGAAAACTGGGTATCGTTGCTGAGGACGCGGACGGCACGCCGACACCCCAGCCCGCCTCGCCACTGGCCATCGCCGCCGGAGTCCTCCCGCAAGCCGAGGTGCTCGATCCTCAGAGGAAACTTTTGCTCCACCGCCTCGATGGGCTGCATGCTGGTGATGTCGCTTTCATAGTAGTTTCTGACCGCATTGTTGCCGTCATCGCCTTGGAAGGCCCCCACGCCGGCTGCCGGGTATTCATAGAAGACGAAAGGGCTGCCTGTGTTCGAGTTGATGCCACCCACGTACACATGGTTAGCGCCACCCTTATTATCGCCTGTTACCCGGCCTTCCACGGCAGGGGCAATGGCGGCCATGGCCACGGCCTCCATGATTCGCCTGGCCTCACCAGCACCGCCGCAGGGCGCCGGGAGGCGGCAGTTGACCATCGTGCCTACCGGGGCGGTGACCTGGATAGGGCGAAGGCAACCGTGATTGATCTCGGCCTCCGGGTCCAGGAACGACTTGGCGACCACGAAGACGGGGGCAGGCAGAACGCCGGGGCCGGCATTGGTGGGGCTTGGGACCTGGCTGCAGGTGCCGGTGAAGTCCGCGAGGATTTCTTCCCCTTCAACAGTAAGTTTCAGATGCAACAGCAACGGCTGGAGTTCCTTCTTGCCGCCTTCCAGGTAGGTCTCGTGGACGTACTCACCCGGAGGCAACCGGCTTATGCCTTGCCGCATGCGCCGTTCGTTGCGGTCCTGGAGTTCTCGGATGCTTTCTTCGAGGGTTCCCTTGCCGAAGCGGTCAACTACCTGGTGAATGCGGGCCTCGGCCATCCGACAGGTGCCCAGCATGGCGCGGAAATCCCCCTCCCGGTCCCCGCGAATCCGCATGTTGCTAAAAAGGAGTTCCAGGGCCGCCTCATTGGGCTTTCCCCTGTCGTAAATGCGGATGGGCGGTATGCGCACACCTTCCTGGTACACCTCCGTCGCTTGGCCGGAGATGCTACCGTAGGTCATCCCCCCCACGTCGGCCCAGTGGGCCCGGACAACAGCGTGAAGGAACAGTTCATTGTCTATGAAGACCGGGTACAGCATGGCGATGTCATTTAGATGGGTTCCTCCGGTGTAGGTATCGTTGTGGAGAAACAGGTCGCCGGGGTTGATATCGTCCCCGAACCGTTCGTTGATGGTCTGGATGGAGACCGGTACCGGGAAGATATGGGCGGGGTGGTCCCTGCCTTTGGACATGGACACGATCTCGCACTTTGGGTCCATTATGACACAGGAGAAGTCCTCCCCTTCGTACAGAATAGAGGAGTAGGCGGTACGGGTCAGATTGACCCTCATCTCCTGCACAACGGAGATGAGGTTCTCGCGCACTAACTCCAGGGTGATGATGTCAACCATGGCGGAGTCCTTCCTTGGCCGTCGTGGGGCTGCTCACTTCGCCCTGTACCTCACAGCCGGCAATCCAGTGTCAGGTTCCCATAGTCGTCCACCGTTGCCTGCCATGAAGGAAACACAACGGTGGTGGCGCCGAACTCCTCTATGATGGCCGGGCCGGCAAAGGAGGCTGCAGGGGGAAGTCTCTCACGCTCGTAAACAGGGCACTCCAGAAACTTCCCTTGAAAGAACACGGGCCGCGTTTCAATCTCAGCATCAGCCAGAGATATTGAAGGGCTCTGGTAGTGGGACAGCTTTGATTTCCTCACCGTTCCAGTGGCGGTAAGGCGGTAGTTCACCAACTCAAGTTCGGCGCCAGGGTCTGAGTGGCCGTAGGTGTTCTGGTGTTGCTGGTGAAAGTCCCCGGCGATGCCGTACAGAGAGGGAGGCATCCCATTCACCGGTACGCTCAGCTCAAAAGCCTGGCCCCAGTAGCGCAGGTCCAGAGTTGGGCGACACACGATAGACTCCCGCGGAACACCTTCCTTGGCAAGCTGGGCGAAGGCTCGCTCTTCCAGCTCGGCGAATTCACCGGCCACGTCGTCAGCCGAGAGGCTGCTGAGGCGGGAAAGGCTGGTCTTCACATAGTCGTGCTTCAGGTCACAGTTGACGAGGCCCAATGCGGACACATTGCCTGGGAAGCGTGGAACCAGGACCTTTCGGATTCCCAACTCTTCGGCGACCTGGGTGGCATGCATGGGGCCGGCTCCGCCGAAGGCGACCAGGACGAACTCCCGCGGGTCATGCCCGCGTTGGACAGAGATTTCCCGGATGGCGCCGCACATCCGGGCGACAGCCAGCCGGACTACGCCTTCTGCTAGTTGGTGCTGGCTTAGCTGAGGGAAACGAGCCAGCAGAGCTTCAAAGGAAGCCTGGGCCAGCTCAGGCATGAGCCGGATCGAGCCCCCTAGGAGCCGCCGGGCGCTCCCCCGGTTCAAGAGCAGGTTCGCATCTGTAACCGTGGGCTGCGTCCCACCACGCCCGTAGGCGGCAGGGCCCGGGTCTGCGCCGGCACTGTCGGGGCCCACTTCCAGGGAATCATCCACGTCGGTCCAGGCGACACTCCCTCCTCCGGCGCCGACGGTATTGATATCTATTTGAGGTATCTTGAGGGGGAAGGTATCCACGAGGTTGTCGGTGGAGACGATGGGGCTGTAAGACTTGACCAGGCACACGTCCGTGCTGGTGCCACCCATGTCATAGGTGATGATGTTTTCGAAGCCAAGCGTCTGGGCCAGGAAGATGCTCTGGACGATACCGCCCGCGGGCCCGGACAAGACGGAGCGAATGGGAAACTGCAACGCCGTCTCCATGGTCATGATGCCTCCACTGGAGGCGATGGTGAGGACTTGGCTGCTGTAGCCCGACTGGACCAGGGTGCGCTCAAGGCCGGGAAGGTATCTCTCCATCAATGGCTGGACATAGGCGTTGAGCACATTGGTCGAGAAACGTTCATACTCTCGGTATTCAGGCACCACGCGGGAGGAAATGGAGACGCACACCGAGTCCAGGGCCTCCCCGATGAGCTTTCCCGCCTGTTCTTCATTGGCGGGATTGGCATAGGAGTTGAGGAAACAGATCGCCACGGCCTCCACGCCGGCGTCTTTAAGCTGGCAGCAGAGCTGGGCGATGTCCTCCTCCTGTACCGGGTGAAGGATTTGACTGTCATGGAAGGTGCGCTCTCTCACTTCGAAGGACCGAGAGCGAGGCACCAGGGGTTTGGGGCGGACAAAGAACGGTTTGAACAAAGTGCCGGGAGTTACCCGCTTCCCGCGGCCAATCTCCAAGATATCCCGGAAGCCGTAGGTGGTGACGAAGGCGATGGTCGCCCCCTGACGCTGAATGACGGCGTTGGTGCCCACTGTAGTGCCGTGGACCAGGCGCTCTACCGCGGAGTGGGATATTTGCAGGTTGCTAAGGCCGTTCAAGACTGCCTGGCCTTCATTGTGGGGCGTCGAAGGGACTTTATCGATAACAACTTGGCCGGTATCATCAACGGCCACGAGGTCGGTGAAGGTGCCTCCCACATCGATGCCGATGATCATCTTGTTGCTGTTCCCGCGAGGCCTAAATCCCCGCCGCCAGCCACTCTTGCGTTAGGTCGTCCTTTTCGCCGTCCGGGAGGTGGCTGAGCGCCTGGGAAACAAAGTCCGTGCCGGTCAGGTCTATCCACGCCTCCATCAACCTGCGCGTTACCGGCCCCACTTTGCCGGTACCGATGGGAAGGCCGTTGAGGCTCACGATGGGCAGGATGCCGAAACTGTTGGTGGTAAGAAATGCCTCTTGGGCATTGTAAACATCGTACATGGTGTAAGAACCTTCGTCAGCCCCAATACCCATGCCGGAGGTGAGTTCCAGAGCGGCGCCCATATCCGCGCCGCTGAGCACCATGCGCATGTCGGGCACCTTGATCCTTCCACCGGAGACAAAGAGAAAGTTGGCGGCACTGCTTTCCGTGATATTGCCATCCAGGTCCAGCAGGATGGGATAGGCGTCAGGGTTGAAAGCTTTGGCTTCCAGCTCAGCCGCGAAGTGGTTCATCTTGTTGCTGGCCTTGGCCTTGGGAGAGACGCACTGGGGAGGCGTGCGGCGAGTGGACGGGGTGACGCCGGGCGCCCCTCTCACGTAGAAGCGGGCGAAGGAGGCAAAGGAGATGGACCGGCAAAAGATGGCCACAGTGCCGGCGGGCGTGAGGCCGTCGGTGATCTTCATGGAGCCTCGGGAGACGTAGTAGTTCATTGACAGGTCTTCGTTGGCCTGCAGGAGGGGCACGTTGGCTTTAAGCACCTCCTCACTGGCCTTCTTGATCGCTTCCCTGGTTAGCCCCGGGTCGATACGGGCGTAGTGGAGAGATCGGAGGAAGCGGTCAATGCGTTCCTCCATCCGGAAAGGAGCGCCGTTATAGGTGCGGACGGAGTCGTAGACGGCATCTCCCCACTGGACGCCACGGTCGTATATAGGGACCACTGCATCCTTTCCACGGACCAATTCGCCGTTGATGTAGGCCCACAAGTCGGCTGAGGTAACCATTGAGTGACACCTCCGTGTGCGCATCGGTGTTTAGGGGCGCCGCATCGAAGTGCGGCATCGCCAGCCAGGCCAGGCTGCGAGGCGTTGCCGCGAAATCCACCGGGGTCCCCATGGACGCCAGCTCCCTAGCCTGGCTCAACCCAACAAAGTATAGACTGTGAAGTACGGGTGTCAAGCTTGCCGGCGAAGGGGGCCATTTCAGCATTGCTGGAGTGGGTCAACTCCAAGGGGGGGATGCCGGGTTCGTTGGGTCTGCCGGACGTTGTGGCCACTGTTGATGTCGGCCGCCAGGTCCGCCAGCAGGTACTCCTGGTAGGCCGCCGGCTCAGGCCGGTGCACTCAGAAGTGGTGATGAGGATCGCAGACCGGAATCTCCGGCTCCAACGTCGGTTCCCGGGTTTGAGCGAGCCAGTCATTGCCTGCGAGTGGCACGACGACACTTCTTTAGCGGTACTTGAGCGGTGCTTGGCTGAGGCTCAATCATATCACTGTAGGCGAAAGCGATAACAGGCCAGGGGTCCGCCTGGTAGTCAGTCAACTTCTTCTTGCGGCATGTCGTTCTGAGGAGTCTTTCCGCGGAAAGACGACGTGGAATCTCAGCGCAGCAACGAGATTCTTCAGAGAGTCTATCCTGAGGTGAGCCGAAGCGCTCAGAATGACATTGGTCACTTCTATCTGGACAGGGTACTGGATCGCAACTTTTGACTGAACGCCGCACGACATGCTACCCTGTTCAGTACAGTGAGGAACAGAAAACAGGAGTTACAGCCAGGTACATATCTATAGATAGTATGGCCTTTTTGTATACAAGCCTTCCCCGCTAGTCTACCCGGAGCAGGTCTTCCCCATACTTCACACCGTAAGCCGCAAACTCAACGCACTTTTCCGAAAGCGTACCGCCCAGGCCTCGGCTGATCCCGCCTCGACTCCTTCGCTTCCCCAGGACCGGACAGCTACAGTCACCCGTGGCACGCCGTCTCTTCCCGCCAATGGGTCTACACCACTCCGATCTGTATCAGGAGAGCGGCCCCGGCGACAGAGAAGGCGGCGGGAGCAGCCCGCTGATACCACACTCGCCATAGCTTTGCCGGATAGACCCTTCGGCAACCTGCTGGTTTCCGACACGGTGGCTCGGGCTTTGGAAGGTATGGGATACGCCTCCCCCACACCCATACAAGAGGCGGTGCTCGCGCCAGTACGCGCCGGACAGGACGTGGTAGGCCAAGCCCAGACCGGCACGGGCAAAACCGCTGCCTTTGGCATTCCGCTGGTGGAGGCACTGAACCCAGGCATTCGAGAGGTGCAGGCACTGGTGCTGGTGCCCACTCGGGAGCTGGCAGTGCAAGTCAGGGGCGAGTTGGTCCGCATGGGGAAGTTCAGGAACCTGAAGAGCGTGGCCATTTATGGGGGCCAGCCCATAGCTCGCCAGCTGGAGGCGCTAGAGCAGGGCGGCCACATAGTTGTGGCTACTCCGGGCAGGTTGATGGACCACATGGAGCGAGGCACGATACAGTTGGGACGGCTCCGATATGTGGTATTGGACGAGGCGGACCAGATGCTGGACATCGGCTTCGCCGATGACATAAGATGCATACTTCGGCACACGCCCTCTTCTCGGCAGACCTTGCTATTCTGCGCCACGATGCCCGACCGGCTCAGGAGCCTGGTATACAACTACATGAAGGAACCCGCCTGGATACTAGTAGGTGGGGACGCCGAGCCGGTGGAGGAAGTCGAGCAGATCTATTTCGAGGTGGCGGAGAGGGATCGGCCCGCCGCTCTTGAAGAGCTGCTGAGAGAGCCTTGCAGAATCACCCAGGCACTGGTGTTCCGGCGCACCAAAATAGGGGTGGACCGGTTGGTATCCTATCTACGGCGTCGCGGCCTCGACATCCAGGCCATCCATGGCGATATGACCCAGTCGCAGCGTGACATGGTGATGGGCCAATTTCGGGCCAAGCGTCTACGCGTGCTGGTGGCCACCAATGTGGCGGCGCGAGGGCTGGACATTCCAGCGGTATCTCACGTCGTCAACTACGACCTGCCGGACAACGTGGAGGAGTACGTTCACCGCATCGGCAGAACGGCGCGCATGGGACGCCCCGGCACCGCTATCACCTTCGTCTCTGAATGGGACTTCCCGATGCTGGATATCATCCAAGCCCACGTGGGTGATGAGTTGAAGCAGGGGCAGTTGTCGCTCTACTGCGCGTAGCCCAGAACTGCCGGCGCCGGCGCCCGGAAGTGGGTGTGGATTCCCGAACCTCAAGCGTCCAGGACCCCAAGCTGGATTGTGACCCCCAATCGGCCTAGTCTAGTGTCTCGTTTGTTGGCAACCGGCACAAATGGGACAGTTAGGGGCCCGAGAGATCAGGGGTGTGGAAGAGCCTGGGTGAACTCCCTGAGGGTCCGGTTATGAAGTCTTCGCCTGTCGATGGTTTGAGCCTTCACCTCGACGGCTGTGTCTTTGCCGATTACTGACTCGGACACATCTGCTCCTTTCCGGAAGTAATTTACTTTCATTTCAGGAGCTCACGCCACCTCTCTTTTCTCGGGGTTTCTTACCCCCCGATGTGTCCCATTTTCGCTGACGGTCTACAACTGGTGCGCCGGGGGGCACTCGGGGGAGTCTCCGTCCAGGGAGGAAAAGATGCTGGCAACCGAACGGTGGAAGGCCCTGATCGAGGAGGAGCACGCCCAGTCCGAACGGATGCGCGGGTCGGTCCCACCTCCGGAAGACCACTGGCGGCCCTACGCTCAACAGTTCAAGGCCGACCCCCGGCGTGCCGGCGATCCCCTGGTGAACCGCCTGCTCCACGAGATCGCGCCCCACAATACGGTTATCGACGTTGGGGCTGGCGGCGGCAGGCTGGCGTTGCCCCTGGCCCTCCGGTGCCGCCACGTGACCGCCGTGGAACCCTCGGCGAGCATGGTCGCCGTCCTGCGCCAGCAAATTTCCAACTACTCTATCCAGAACGTCTCGGTAGTGGAGGCAGCTTGGGGGGATGCGGAAGTGGAAGCAGCGGACATCGTGCTTTGCGCCCACGTCATGTACATAGTCCGCGACGTTGAGCATTTCGTGAGGAAGCTGGAAGCCCACGCGAGGGAACGGGTGCTGGTGGTGTTGTACGAGGCCCCTCCCCAGTCCCAGCTATACCCTCTCTGGAAGCGGATCCACGGCGAGGAGCGGATCCCCCTTCCCGGTCTCTCCGAGTATCGAGATGTCCTGTCGCAGCTTGGAATAAGCCCTCACGTGGAAACCCTGTCCCAGCGGCTTCCCAGGGGCTACGACAATCACCAGCAGGCGTTAGAGCTATTGTCCCGCCGGCTATATCTGACGCCGGGCAGCCGTCAGACGGCGATGCTCGAGGCCATGCTGCCGGAGCTGCTGGAAGAGGTGGACGGCACCTTCTATATCCGGGGCGCGCCGCCCCAGGCGCCGGGACTGGTGTGGTGGCGTCCTGAGGCTTGAGCCCGAGCTCCCGGCTAGGTTCAGGCTACGCCCGCCGGACCGGTTCCGCCACCGCGGACCGTGATGAGACGGTCATGTGATGCAGCACCGCTCCCGCAACCATGGCGACAACCGACGCGGCCAGGGCCAGGGAGAAGGCCCAACTCATCCCAACTGTGTCGGCCATCAGTCCGCCGACGACCGGGGAGACGGTGAGGCCGAGGCCGGCCCCGGAGGACATGAGGCCGAAGGCCGCTCCGGCGAAATGCACTGGCACGTAGTCTCCAGCCGAGGCGGCGCAGATGACATAGGCGGCCCGCAGCGTCAGCCCGATCAGCACCGAGGAGACCACGAAGACCACCATCCCAGGTATGAGCCAGAACAGGGCGAAGGCTATGGTCTGGACCAAGCCGACCAGCAGGAAGGCGTAGCCCCGGCCCGCCCGGTCGGATACCCCGCCCCACAGGGCACCGCTGCCGACGCTCAGCACCCCGATCAGCACCAGCAGCCGCCCCGCGACCACCAGATCGATGCCGTTCTCCTCCGACAGGTAGGCGCCGAACAAGCTGGTAAAGATGCCCAGACACCAACCCGCGCAGAAGGCGAGGAGGGTTACCAGCCAGACAAACGGGCTCCTGAGGGCCACCAACGGCCAGGCCCTGCCCTCACGCGCGCCCGTGGCTGCCCCAGATGGCTGCCCCGGACGGTCGTGGACGAAAATCACCGACAGGGCGCTGATGGCCAGAGTCAACCCGCCAAAGATAAACCAGGTGAGGCGCCAGCCTTCGTCAGGGTTCTGATGGACCAGCCAGGGGACCATCAGGCCGGTGATCACGAAGCCGATGCTGGCACCGGCCGAGGCCAATCCCGCGGCGACGCCCCTCTGCCGGGCAGCGAACCAGGGGGCGAGGAGCCCCATCATTGGGGTCAAGGCGGCGCCGCTGCCGACGCCCATGAGCGCCGTGGCGGCCAGGGCAACGTAAAAGTTGGGAGCTAGCCCCAGCAGGAACATGGCCGCACCGGAGAGGATGGTCCCTATCCCTATCATGGGCCGGATGCCGTAGCGGAGGGTCAAGGTGCCGGAGGCAAAAGAGGCCCCCATCTTGGCGGCGCTCACCACGGTTACCAGTAGCGTCACCTCGGTATAGGACAAGCCCAGGCCATGCTCGTTGTCTCGCATCGACGGAATGGTGAGGCTGTAGCTGTGCTGGGCAAAGCTGGTGAACAGGTTGACCAGGACGGCCATGAGGAGAATCACGCCGGCATAGGTCAGCAGCCACTCCGGGGTCAGGTGAGATAGCCTGGACGATCTCAAAGGGCTGCGGCTCCTACCCCGGACCGAGCGCCGGACGATCCCCGATAACTCCGGCCCCCTCCAGATCGGCTATTTCCTCCGCCTCTTTGCCCAGCAACCTTCCCAGAATGAGCCGGTTGTGTTCGCCCAGCAGGGGGGACGGCATGCGGATTTCGTTGGGGATCCTGGAGAATTTCCAGGGCATGCCCGTTTGAGAATAGGTGCCTGCTTCCTTATGCGGGACCATGGGGAAGAACCCCCGTGCGTCGTATTGGGGGTTTCGCAGTATGTCCGCAGGCGTCAGCACCGCGGCCGCCGCGATTTTCTTGCCCTGCAGCAGGCGCATCAGCGGCTGGTTCTCTTGGGTGATGGTCCACTCGCCGACGAGAGCCTCCAGCACGTCCCGATTCTCCAGCCTCCGGGTCTGTGTTTTGAACCTGGGGTCTCTCGCAAGCTCCAGGGTGCCCATGGCGTCGCATAACGCCTGCCACTCCGTATCGGACCGGACCGCTATCGTGATCCAGCTATCCTCGTCTTTGCAAGGGTAGCAGTTATGGGGCGCCATACTGCGGTGCAGGTTGCCGATGGGCTGAAGGGTGCGCTGGTTCATGCTGTGCTCCAGCATGAGTTCGGGCAGCATGGCGGCCAC
>CAYOAF010000145.1:0-3096 GCA_964401855.1 uncultured Dehalococcoidia bacterium | reverse complement strand
CTTTCTCCAGCCCAGGTTACTAACATTACACCTGGACCAGTTTCCAGGGGGGCAGGTCAGTTTTCCCCACGCCGAGAATCCTGTGATGCGGTCGTTGCGGGAGAATAGTGTTGCCGGTCTGGCCGAGGACACTGTGCTCTTCCTGAGAAGCGGGAAGCCGCTTCTTCTCGGCGGCACCGCGGCGCCCATCAGGGATGACAATGGAAATGCCACCGGTGTCGTGCTGACGTTTCGTGACGTTTCCGAGCGAAAACGGGCCGAGAGTGATCTGGCCGCAGCCCTGGATAAAGCCCAGGCGACCGACCGCCTCAAATCGCAGCTTCTGTTCACGGTTTCCCACGAGCTTCATACCCCGCTGCCGGCGATAAAGGGCTTCGCCGCCACCCTGCTGGACAACGAAGACAAGCTGGAATACGTGGGGCGACGGGAGTTTCTGCAAGAAATCGACGCAGCTTCCGACTGCCTCACCAACGTGATCGGCCACCTCCTGGAGTTCTCCCGGCTGGAAGCCGGCCTGCTGCCCATCGAGCAGGCCGGCACGGACGTAACCCAGGTGCTGGCGGAGGCGCTGAACCATTGAGAATTCGCGCGCCTGAAAGACCTATCGTCGTTGACGTGCCCCAAGTCATTGCCGACCCTCGTCGCCTCCGCCAGGTGTTGGACAACCTGCTGGATAACGCGCACAAATACACCCCAGCCCGTTCTCAGGTGCGGATAGGGTGTGTTGAAGCCGTGGACAACACGAAACCGGTGGTGCGGCTCACCGTACGGGATGGTGGCCCGGGGATTCCTGAAGAGCAGCTGGAGTTTATTTTCGATCCCTTCCAGCAGGCCGTTGAACCGGCCGGCCACCAGGTGGGCGGGGTCGGCCTGGGCCTGGCGATCTGCAGGCGCATCATCAACGCCCGGCAGGGCCGCATTTGGGCCGAGAGCCCAAAGGGCCGCGGAGCCGCATTTGTCATGACGCTTCCAGTTGCGGACTGCAAGAGGCACCGGAGCCGGCGGGAAGAAGGGACACCCAACGTGGGTACCGGCTCGGATGTGGGCCGGCCCGCGGTGCTGGAATAATGCGACCCTGGCGCCGTCCTGTTCCGGTTCAGCTCTTTTGACAGTCCGGGGTGGTGGTTCATGCTGGCTACGATCGTCCTTCACGGAGAACGCCGTCACCGGAGTTCTTTCTGTGGAGGTCCTCCAAGCGTGGCAAACTATCTCGGCGCGCTCCCTGTCCTCGGAGGTATTGTATAATGTCCCCGGCCAGGCCACATCCCGGCCAGGCAGTCCTTACAAGAGGCGGAAAAGCAAGAATGGCCGATCGAGATAGGCTAGTCAACTCCTTCTGCGAGCTGGTGCGCATCGACAGCCCCTCTGACGAAGAGGAGGAGGTAGCGCAACACCTGGTGGGCCGACTGCGCGGCCTGGGCTTCCAGGTGGACCGGGACGCCCACGGCAACGTCATCGCCTCCGAGGCGGGCGACGACCCGTTGTTGCTTTCGGCCCACATGGATACGGTGGAGCCAGGACGGGGTATCAAGCCTCAGGTCCTGGGGGACCGGATCGAATCGGACGGCACCACTATACTCGGAGGCGATTGCAAGGCGGGGGTGGCGTCGATCTTGGAAGCCCTGGAATCAATGGCGGACCAGAACGCCGCCCGGCGCCCGGTCCAGGTGGTCTTGACCCGGGGTGAGGAGATCGGCCTGGTGGGAGCCAACAACCTGGACTACACGATGATCAGGGCCAGAGAAGCGGTGGTTTTCGACGGCAACGGACCGGTGAACTGCATCACCGGCGCCAGCCCCACCTACATGCGGTTCGATGTGACGGTCAAGGGGCGCGCCGCCCACGCCGGCGTGGAGCCGGAGAAAGGGCTCTCGGCCATCCGAATCGCCTCGGAAATAATCGGGGAGTTGCCCCACGGCCGGCTGGACGAGGAGACAACCTTCAACGTTGGGCTCATCTCCGGCGGGTCGGTGCGCAACGCGGTCCCGGCGGAGGCCGCCTTCGGCGGGGAGTTCCGCAGCCGCAACACCGAGACATTGGACCTGCTGCGGATGCAGGTGCTCACCGCCCTGGAGCAGGCGAGGACGCGCTACCAGGACGCCATCATCCATGAAGAGCTGGAGGTGATGTTCCATATGTACAACCTGGACCCCAATGACCCCATTGTCCGCCTGGTGACCGGGGTGATGAAGGAGATGCGCTTCAGCCCGGACATCCGGCCGTCCGGCGGCGGCACCGACGCCAACGCCATGCGACTCAACGGCATCGATTGCGTGGTGGTGGGGATGTCCACCAACGAAATGCACACGGTCAACGAGTACGTGGTTATTCCCGACCTGGTGGACACCGCCCGGTTTTGCGAGAGGGTGTTGACCGCCAAGGCCTAGTCCACACTCAACTCGTTTTTTCATAACGCCATTCCGAAGAGCCCCTCCGGGGAAGTACGACGAGGAATCTGGTGCGGGGATTCTCCTTGGCCGCCTGGATCCAACGCCCAGTCACTCGCTTCACCCAGGGTGACATCATCCAGGGCACTCTTGACGCAAGACCGTCGGGAAAAGGGTGGCTGACAGTCTATTCTCAGAAGAAGGACACGGACGCAGAATGAATGGAGCAGA
This sequence comes from uncultured Dehalococcoidia bacterium, assembly GCA_964401855.1. Classification (GTDB taxonomy): domain Bacteria; phylum Chloroflexota; class Dehalococcoidia; order Lucifugimonadales; family UBA3495; genus CAJWBT01. The sequence goes on along the minus strand of CAYOAF010000145.1, from coordinate 478 downwards.
GCTTAAGGCGACGTTGAAAGCCGGGGGCCGGGTTTTCGGCACCATGTTGAGCATTGGGCGCAACCCCCGCTGGATACCAGTCCTCGACGGAGTCGGCCTGGATTACGTGATCATCGATACCGAACACAACCCCCGTGGCCGGGGCGAGCTGGGCGATTTCCTGACCATGTTCAACACCACCGGCGTCGTGCCCATCGTCCGAATTCCCATACCCGATTCTCATTACGTCACCATGGCCATGGATGCCGGGGCCTAGGGCGTGCTGGCCCCCTACTGTGAAACCGTGGCCAGGTGAAAGAAGTGGTAGCGGCGGCCAAATGACGTCCCCTGAAGGGAAAGGCGGTGGCCCGCCTGGTGGAATCGGGTGAGCACGTGAGCGACGCCACCAGGGCCTATCTGGAGGACCGGAACCGGAACAGCATAGCCATCATCGGCATCGAGAGCGTTGCGGCCGTGAATATCTTGGAGAAGATTCTGG
>CAYOAF010000144.1:0-15126 GCA_964401855.1 uncultured Dehalococcoidia bacterium | reverse complement strand
CCAGCACCAGGCGAACCGTCCGCTCTCGGATCTCCACTGGGTACCTCGTTGTCTGTCTCATGCTCCAATCCTCTCATGTCTCTCAAGGTTTGGAGCCTCCACTTTTCCCGGGGCGATTCAGACCGATACCTGTTACCCACTTTCGCGGTTATGGGATTAACGTCGGTGGGGCTGGTCTTAATGTATCGGGGCAGCCTGACCAAATTCATGCAGACAGCCGCGGTTTTGACCCTCGGACTCATTTGCTTTAACGTTGTCCACATCGGCGTGAACACACTGAGGGAGCCGGCCAGACAATCCGGCGCGGACCAATCCGGCAACGTCATATTGCCCCCAAGAGAAGGCACCGACCGTCTCCCCGACATCTATTTCATCGTGTTGGACTCCTACGGGAGGGCCGACGTCCTCGAAGAGATCTACGATTTCGATAACCACGAATTTATTGAATCCCTCACCCAAAAGGGTTTCTTTGTCGCGTCGGGGAGCCGGAGCAACTACATCACTACTGAGCCGTCGCTGGCCGCGTCGCTGAACATGCGATACCACGGTGAGTGGGAAGATTTTTATTCGTTGGTTCAAGAGAATCTTGTAGTAGCCCTCGCCCAAAGCTTCGGCTACAAGTATGTGCACGTTGGTTCTGGGTGGCTTGTCACCATGCGGAGCACTCACGCTGATGTAGAGATTCTATATGGGATCAGGTTTCCGTTGTTGCAAAGCGAGTTCATGGCCGTCTTGGTAAGCAAGACCTTGGCGTCAACCCTGGGAGGACTGGTTGATATACGTCCATCTGATGCCTTCGTGGGCATAGTTGCAAACCGTTTTAACTACAACATGAAACAAATTCCGGACATAGCTGACTTAGAAGGCCCTACTTTCACGTTCAGCCACAACTTCCCGCCCCACCCTCCATTTGTCTTCGACCGGAACGGGAACTTGCCCCAAAGGTCTAAGTTACGGTTTACTGGCTCTGTTTGGAGGGACTCTGACTTGTATATCGACCAGCTATACTATGTGAATAAGACAGTTGATGCAGTGGTGGAAGGCATCTTGAAACGCTCGCCTGAGGAGCCGGTCATCATTATCCACGGAGACCATGGCCCTTCCCATGGGGGCAACGTCGACTTTAAGAAACCGAGTGATAGTTTCATATTCGAGAGGACGGGGATCTTCAGTGCCTATTATCTGCCGGAACACTGCAGATCAGGTTTGTATGCGGCCATTAGTCCTGTAAACAACTTCAGGATGGTGTTCGATAGCTGTTTGGGGACTAATTTTGGCCTGTCGGAAGACAAAACCCACTGGTCCGTCGGCGGCCCTCCCATCGATTTCTCTCGCATAATGCGCTAAGCCCGGGCGATGGCCGGTTGCTCGGAATCGAGTAACGAGAGTTTCAAGATACTGACCGGGATGGCCTCTTCGATGGTGATGACCTGTTCCCACTGGGTAATGCTTCCATGAGGGTCTCCATCCTCAGTTTCGCCGACGTGTCCACATCATCCCCTGATCCGTTCTTCGGTACCGGGGACCCGTATTTCGTGGTGTCCGTGGACGGCGAGCAACAAACATCCATGAGCTACACCGACAGGGATAGCCTTGAAAATATCGGGCCATTCGGCTTCGATGTCTCTGACAATATACGATTGGTTGAAGTCGGTTTAGACCATGACTTTGGGCTTACGGCCCACCAATTCGACTGGAATCTCCCACGGCTCCAGCGGCTTCGGGCATAGCGGATTCCCCAAACTATCCGTTCCAGGCACTTCATCGGCATCGAAGAGGTAGCAGCGGCCACCCAAGCCAGCTTCCAGGTGTAGGTCATACTGCCAGACGAAACCTTCCCCCTTATCGGTGACTTGGTATTTCACCTCGCTCCACCGTTTTTGGGGGTTAGCCTTCTCCACGCCCTCTAGACAGCCATGTCTTTTGAGGTGGGCCAGGGCATTGGTAAACCGCTGCTTCCAACTTGGCTGGCCGTTCTTGGTGGGAGCATCATCGTCTGGATAAAGCTCATTAAGACAGTTGCTGTCGTAAGATAAGACCGTGGGGGGCAGGCCGGATGAGGCGGAGCTTATCCGGCGACCTTGAACAGCCGCGCCAGCGTGCCGCCGGTGATCAGGTCGCGCTCTTCCTCGGTCATGTAGCTGGTGTGCAGCCGCACCAGGTCCAGGCACTGCCGGTAGGTGCAGGTCCTCTGGGTCCAGGGCATGTCCGAGCCCCAGACGATTACGCCGGCGCCGAAGTTCTCGTACAGGGTCTTGATGATCTGCTCGTGGCGCGGATAGGGGTACTCGAACTCCTTCCCCCATACAGCCCAGTTCTCGAAAGCAAGGACGTACCCTACTTCCAGGAAGAAGTTGCCCAGCTTCAACAGCGGGAAGAACTCTCTGGGATTATCCACGCGCTCCGGGTCATTCGGAGGACGCAGGTGGTGGCCGATGTGAGCGTCGATGACGTTCATCTCGGGAAACCTCTTGAGGACGTTTTCGATGCGCCAGACATCTTCCAGGTACTCGGCCCTGGGGATCTTCCGCGGCTTGAGGCCGGTGTTGAGGTAGGCCGGGATCCCCAGCCGGATGACCTCCTTCCACAAAGGGTCGCACCGGGGGTCGTCCACCGGCTGGTCGCAGGGCACGTGGGAGAACAGACCCCTGAATCCCAGCTCCTCCACGGCGCGGGTGAGCTTGCGGACCTCTCCCTGTAGGTAGGCGTCATCCTTGCTCAGGTCGTACTCGATGTCCACCGTCCCGATGAACCGGTCCGGCCACCGTTTGATGCAATCGGCGAAGAATACTTCCCGGCCGTAGTTGGGCTCCAGGTACCCTGCCTGGATCACGCCGGCGTCGATCCCCACAAAGTCCATGTGGGCCAGCATCTGCTCCGGGGTGTGCTCCGGCTCGGCCAGCACCACCGGTCCTCTCTGGACCCAGCAGTCCTGGCCGTGCTTCCTCCAGTGATGACGCCCGTACTTGCCCACGGTAAAGCCCACATCTTCGCCGGGCTCCGGTATGTACTTGCGGTCCACGTGGCTGCTTATCATCCGGCCCCATTGCCTGGGAATCTGCTCCTGCAGAAGACGCTGATAGGCCTTCGGGTCGTCATATCCGGCCGGCCCTGCCTGACTCGGGAAGACGTGCACGTGGTTGTCGATAATCATCGGTAACCCTCCAGCATGAGAAAGCGGAACATTCTCGTTTCTTTGGGGCACGCGCCATGTCGGCCCAGGAACGGCAAAGGGGCAGGTCTCCCGGACAGTGGCTATGGTACCGGCCCCCTATAAATGCTGTCAATCAACGCAACGCGGCCGGTGGACCGCACCTTGGCGGCAGAAATCTCAAGTGCCTCCGGTCAGCCCAGCCACCGGTTAAACCACTCCAGAGTGCGGTCCAGGTACTCCTCCCGCATCTTGGGGTGGCCGGTCCTGAGAAAGAGGTGGCTGCAATCAGGGAATCGGACGAACTCCACCTCCTTCCCCAGCCGCTTCAAGGCCACGAAGTACGCCTCGCTCTGGGCGATGGGGCAACGGGCGTCGGCCTCGCCGTGAAGCAGCAGCACCGGAGTGTGGACGTTGGCGGCGTAGGTGAGAGGTGAATGGCTGATCAGCTCCGGGGCCGCGGCGGTCAAGGAACCTCCCCACTGGACCTCGCCGAAACTGACCCCGATGTCCGAGGTGCCGTACATGCTGTAAAGGTCGGTGCACGGAGCCCCCACCACCGCGGCCCGGAACCGGTTGGTGTGGCCGACGGCCCAGCTCGACATAAAGCCGCCGTAGCTGTAGCCGTGGACCCCCAGCCGTGCGGCATCCACGTAGGGCCTGGCCGCCACTTCATCCAGGGCCGACATCAGGTCCAGGTAATCCTCTCCGCCCCAGTCCCCCAGGACCGCCATCATGAACTCGTCGCCGTAGGTCGAAGAGCCTCGTGGGTTCACCGCCAGCACCAGGTAGCCCGATGTCGCCAAGACCTGTTGCATGGCGGAAAAGGAGTCGTAGAACGCGCCGTTGGGTCCTCCGTGAATGTCCAGCACCAGGGGGTATTGCGCCTTGGGGCCGAAACCGGGAGGACGCCATAGGCGGCATTCCAGCTCCAGGTCTTGCCGCCGGACACTGAACTTTTCCAGCCCGGCCGGTGCGTGCTCTTCCAGATAGTCCCGGTTGCACTCGGTCAACCGGCTGGCGGCGCCCGAAGCCAGATCCACATGGTAGAGGTCTCCGGAACCGGATGGAGAAGAGGACAGGGTTACAGCCGCAGCGGCGGACCGATCGAGGGTCAGGCTGGTGATCTGGCAACCCCCGCCTGACAGCGGGCGGCACGGGCCGCCGGATTCCAGCACTTCGAATAGAAAGGACTCCCCCCGCCGGTCTCCCATGAAGATGATCCGGCCGTCCCCGGTCCAGCGCAGCTCCGGGGGGCGGCTGACGGCAGGGAACCCGACGTAGGGTTTCACCGAATCTGTGGTGAGGCAGCGAGGAGGCCGGCCCTGCTCCAGAACGTAGAGCCAGGACTGCCACAGCACCATCCCCTCCGGCGCGCCGGACCCGAGGGTTGCCAACCGCTGCCCATCGGGAGACCAGGCCACGGCCCCCACGCTGAAGAGGCCCTCGGACCACATCTCCGGCTCACCACCGGTGGCTGGCACCACATAGACCTCGGTAAGCGCCCGGCTGTCCCGGTCGTCCCGCCGGCCCGAGACAAAGGCGAGCCGGGAGCCGTCGGGGGACCAAACGGGAGCCACGTCGTCCCAGTCTCCGTCGGTGATTTGCGTGGGCGGGCCGCCTTCCACCGGGGCGACAAACAGATGGAAATGGGCGTCGCCGCGCCAGCCCAGGGTGTCATACCGGTATCTGATTCGCCGAACCACCTGTACCTGAGGCATCCCGGCGTCCGGCGGTTCCTCGGGCGGTGTATCCGGGTCCACGTCGGCGCAGACAACCAACCACCGGGCGTCCGGCGACCAACCGAAGTCGAGCACGCCCCGCTCCATCGCCGTTAGCTGCCTGGCCTCGCCCCCTCCGGCTGCCATCAGCCAGACCTGGCGGCGGTCCTTCCCGTCCGGCCTGAGGAACCCCAAGGTGCCTCCATTGGGGGCGAACTTGGGCGCGGAATCGGCTTTGCCCTGGGTGAACTCCTCCTGCTCTCCGGTGGCCGAGTCGAGCATCATTATTCGGGAGCAGGCCTCCCCGTTCTCCTGGCCGAACCAGGAATGGGCATAGGCCAGGCGGGACCCGTCGGGGGACAAGGCTGGGTCGGCGACGGCCCGCAGGAGCCAGGCTACGTCCGGCCCGATGGGTATGTTCATGGAGCCTCCTCAACGGGGCGAGGGTCACCGACCCTTGAGTAGAAAGATAAACTTCTTCGAAAGCTTGGTTGGTGCGTTAATCCTCCTGAGCCCCCTTTTGACAAAGGAGGATGTGGGAGGATTTACTCGTCGCAAGGCTTGGGACTTGTTCACGGCTCAGCAAGCGGCGTTGCCGTTGCAAAGGCGGCGCGTCGATTCTACCACAGGCCGGCTGGCGGCCCGGATAGGCGCTGGCCATGGCGAGCTGTGGTCCCACGACCTGGAACGGCGTGGACCTCGGTTTACCCTCACCCAGCCCCAAACTGCGTTGAGGCATCTCTCTCCCCTTGGGAGAGGGAACGAGGGTGAGGGCAAATGAGAAGGCCCGGCTCACGTTCGCCGTCCGATATTCATCTTGCGTGATGTGGGCGGGGGCCGGCAGCGGGGTGGCCTAGGAGGACTGCTCCGTTTGGCGGAACACTCTGTCTCCGCCGCGGACCTTCCCGGTCACCCTAATGGCCACATCGTCCCCGGGACCGGCTGCTTCGACCTGGCGGTGCTCGATTTCCATGGACTGCACCGTCCCCTCCAACTCGGTGGTGGCGCCCAGGATGCGGATTTGGTCGCCTTTTCGCAACGGCCCTTCCAGGTTGAGCGCGGCTACCCCAAGCCGGGAAAAGTAGTGCGTAACGGTGCCAACCAACAACGTGGTGATCATGGATATACGCCTGCCCGACGGGTCCGGGATAGAGGCGTGCCAGGATATACTGGCCCACAACCCGGAGATAAAGGTGCTCATGCTCACGTCCTACGGCGACGATGTGGCGGTCATGGGCTCCATCATGGCCGGCGCCTCCGGCTACCTGCTCAAAGAGGTCCGCGCCCCGGAGATCATGGAGTCCATCCGCCGGGTGGGCTCGGGACGGTCGCTGTTGGACCCGGCGGTCACCGCCGGCGTCCTGGAGCGCCTCCGGCGGGGCCATGGAGCGGACGAGAGATAGACTCAGCTGACCGACCAGGAGCAACGCATCCTGGAGTTGATCGCCGAAGGGCATACCAACCGGGAAATCGCCGGGGACGTGAACCTCAGCGACAAAACGGTGAAGAACTACGTCAGCAATATCTTGAGCAAATTGGAAGTGACCAATAGGTCTCAGGCCGCTGCCTACCTGGCGGAACACCGGGCCAAGGGAGAGTTTCCTCAGTAGCGACGGGCGCTCCGCCCTATCCTTACCGGCGTCCGGGCGGCGGGCGGTGGCCGGCGGCGCCGGTAAGCCGGACCTCGGGCCACACCCTCCGGTCCCAGAAGAACGGCCCGCCTACGGCCTGGGCCGGGTTCCACGCAAATACCCTGATGGATGCTGAGCTTGATAGGGTGGCGCCGGGCTAGGGCGTCATCCCCCGTACCGCCTCCACCACCTGGTCCACCTCCTCCTCAGTGTTGAAGAAGTGCAGGGAGGCGCGGACGCACAGGGGGAAGGACACCTTCCGTACCAGAATGCGGTGCCCCTCCCAGAGGCGGGACACTACCTCCTCCGGACTCACGCCGTCGATGTTGAAGGTGACCAGCCCAGAGGAACCCTGGCGGTCCAGAGGTGAGAAGACCTTCACCCCCGCCAACTCCCGCAGCGCTTGCTTCATTCTCCCGGCCAGGTCAAGGTTCCGCTCCTCGATCTCTCCGACTCCTATTTCCTGGATAAACTCGATGGTTTTCAGCAGGCCAGCCTGCAACGGCGCGCTGGTGGAGGTCAGCAGGAACTTTTCGATGGCCGTTTGGTTGGGCTGAAACTCATAAGGGCCCCCGGGCAAGGCCGCCTTCCCGGCTACGTGGGCTGGTTCAACCTGGGGAATCAGTTCCCGGCGGATATATAACGCCCCGGTCCCTTCCGGGCCCAGCAGCCACTTCTGCCCGGCGATAGAGTAGAAGTCGCAGTCCAAATCCCGCATGTCCAGTGCGATGTGCCCCGCCGTCTGGGCGCCGTCCAGGAGCATGAGCACGCCCCGGTCCCGGATCAGCTGCCGTATCTCTTTGACCGGCATTCGGAGGCCGCACGAATATTCTATATGGCTGAAAAAGATCAGCTTGGTGCGGCCGGTGACCGCTGCCTCTATTTTTTCGAGAATCCCCTCCCGGCTCTCATCGGAGGCGATGGTTAGGACCTTGACCACGGCCCCGTGCCGGTGCTGCTGGTAATAGCTGGGTGTCAGCACCGATTTGTGTTCCAGGCTGCAGGTCATGATCTCGTCTCCCTGCCGCCAGGGGAGCCCGTTGATGACGAAGTTGATGCCTTCGGTGGTGTTCTTGGTCAGGCAGATCTCTTCCGGAGTTGCGTTCAAGAGCTGGGCGGCCGCTTCCACGGCCTTGGCTTGGATCTCCTTCCCGCTCTGGTAGACGTCCGGGCTGGTGGGGCCCTCGGTCATTTCACGGTCGAGGCGGTCTTTGACGGCGCCGACCACCGGCAATGGTGAAGGTCCCGACCAGCCTGTGTTCATATAGGTCATCGCCTGGCAAACGGGTATTTGCTTCCTCAGCCGGGCCACATCCATAATGCGTTGCTCCTTTCTTGCGACTCAGGGGTCGCCGGGCGCGATTCGCCGGGGGCAAATGCCTCAAGTCCAGTGTCTATAAATGGCTTGTGGTGAGGGAATGTCGCACAATTCCGCCGATGGACCGCTGCTTGCCAGGCAAGACACTAGGTTGACGGTACTCCTCTTCTGTATATCTGGCGCAAGGGGGCCCGCCCCATGCTCAAGGCCACCACTATCAGGAAACCCACGCCTCCAGAGGCCAGCACTAAAGGGGCTGTTAGCGCGGTGAAGCCCACCAGGGTGCCGTTGACCAGATTGAAGATGGCCATGAATCCCTGGATGTGCCAGGTGTAAACGCCCAGCAAACGGCCCCGGATGGCATCGGGGGCAATGGTCTGAATCATGGAGTGGCTCAGGGTCATGAACCCTCCCTGGGCCAGACCCATGCCCGCTGTCGAGAGGAACGCCAATGGCAGGTTGGGGGAAAGAGCCAGAGCTATGGGTGTAAGGCCGCTCATGACCGCCAGCACCAGGAACGCTTTGCCTCTGGCCCGCTCGCTTTGGATCCCGGCTAGAACGAGGGAGGTCACCAGCGCCGCGGCGCCGTATCCCACCATCAAGTAGCTGGCGCCCCCCAAGATGCTGGAGTCTTCCATACCTAACTCGTCTCTCGACAGCACCGGGAATAGGGATTCAAAAGACATGGTCATACCGCAGTGGGCCACAACCACCACAACTATGGAAAGGATTAGCGGGTGATGGTACATGAACTGCAAGCCCGCCGCCACGTTGCGTATGATCACTCCTAGGCCCGCTCCTTCCTCAACGACCCCGGTGGAGCGGGTAAGAATCCGCAACACCTGAATGAGCCCCCACGAGTAGAGGGCGACGCAGAGGAAGAACGCCCAATCGTCGTGTCCGAGGGTCCACAGCACCACCAGAATCAAGAAAGGTCCCACGAAACGGGAGCCGTGCTGGGTGGCCTGATAGAGGGCAACGGCGTTGAGGATGCGCCCTCTGGGCACCAGATTGGCCAGGAGGGCCTGGGCGGAAGGCATCTGCGCGGCCCTGGCCGAGCCGTTGATGATTGCCAGCAGCAGCACGTGCCAGGCTTCGATAGTGTGGGATGCCACCAGGGCCGCCAAAACCACGGCGTGTGCCAGGTTGATGGTGTAGGCGCAGGCCAGGACAGCACGCCGGTCAAAACGGTCCGCCAGGTATCCAGCCAGGGGAGAAACAACGACCGAGGGGATCATGGCGGCGAACGTAACGTACCCCGTCCAGGCTGGTGAGCCGGTGATCTCCAGGACCAGGGCGGCGCGGGCCACGATAAGAGCCCAGACCGCGGACTGGGAGGCCAGCGTCGCCATCCAGAGTTTCTGGTACTCGGGGTACTCCAACGATACCAGGAACCGGGACCTGATCCTCTGCCCCACCTGGGCCAAGCTGGTCACCTTTGCCGCTCCATGGTCCTCCGTTTACTTGATTTGGTGATCGACACGCCTAGAACCGGGCGTCGGTCCAGGCGTGGGGATTGCCGCGTCACCATCGGCGCACGCCGGCTCCCCGGACGCGTTACGAAAACCAAGGCCGGCCCGGCCCTGCCGTCTCACCTGGGCGAATAGGGGGTAGGCCGCAGGATTGAGTGGTGGCTCACCCGGACCAGGGCGCCGTTCCTTTCCGACTCGGCTCGCGCTTTCAGCCACTCGGGGTCTGCCTGGAACGCCGTCCAGCTCTTCTCCCGGTCTCCCAGGCTCGAATAGCCCAGCATGTACACCAGGCGGCTGCTGACCCCCACTTCCTCGGTCCAGTAGCCGATGTTCTCAATGCCGTGTTTTTCGAATAGTCCCATGGTGTGGTTGGCGAACCGGTCATGGAGGGCGGGTAGCTTGCCGGGCATGGTGTCGTAAACCCGCAGTTCTTGGATGTTGGACTTGAGGCTTGGCACCGGAGAGTAGGGGGTGGGCCGCATGAAGGAGTTGTGGACCTGGGCCACCAGCGTGCCTGCCGTCTCCGACTCGGCCCGAACGCGCTGCCACCCCTGGTCGGCCTGGAAGGCGGCCCATTTCTCCTCGCGGTCGGCCATGCTATCGAAGCTCAAAACATAGGTGAGCTGGTTGCTGGTGCCGATCTCATCGGTCCAGAACCCCATGATCCCGATGCCATGGCTCTTGAAAATGCCGATGGTATGGTTGGTAAACCGGTCGTTGATGGCCGGGAGCTTTCCTGGCACCGCCGTGTAGAATCGAAACTCGTAAATCATCTGACACTCCCTTGCGCACCGGGTCAAAATACTGGTAAGTGGGAAAATGCGGGCTTATTTCGCAACCTCAATGACTTCAAACAGGACCCTTTGGGGGCCTTCGAAAAAGCAGACCCTCCGACCGCTGCCCCCCTTCAACTCTTCCACGAGGCGGGCGCCGGCGTTCTTGAGCTTTTCCATCACCGCATCCATGTCATCGGTGTCGACGGCAATGTGCTCCATGCCGTATAGCTGCTGGTGGGTCTGGCCATCGATGAAACCGGTCACGTTCAAGGGGAGCCCATGCAGGTCCAGGCGGTAGGCGTTCGGCGCCGAGTCCGACACTATCGTGGCATCCAGGTTGTCCACGTACCATTGCGCCGTCTTCTGCGGGTCAGGGGTTTTCAGGTGTAGATGGTTGAGCTTGAACGCCATAGTTCACCTCCTCATGTTTGATTGCGGGCCCGCCCGTTTCTCACCCGGTGAGGCCCGGCCGGCTAAACTCATCTGCTGCCGCTTCCAGGTGCCTACCATCCGATGGCGTAGCCGTCGCGGCGAGGGTCGGCGGCGCCCTGGAGTGCTCCGGTCTCTGAATCAACCTGAATCATCATCTCGCTGCCTGAGGCGCCCCAGGCGTCTATGACATTCAGCCGGTGACCCCGCCGCTCCAGCCCGGTCCGGACCGGGCCGGGGAAGCGGGCTTCCAGGTGGAGCTGGTCGTCGCAGACGTGGGGCAGGTTCGATTCGGTGGGACTCTGGGTGTCGCGCCAGCGGGGCGCCTCTACCGCCTCGGCGACAGTCATGCCGAAGTCCAGCACGTGGGTTATGACCTGGAGGTTGGTTTGGACCTGGGTGTCGGCGCCCGGGGTGCCGCACACCAACACCAATTGCCGGGACTTTGCCGCGGCTGCCTCTGCTGTGGCCCCCCCTGGGGTCCCCCCTTCGTAAGGAGGGACGGTACAGGGGTCTCCTTCCTTGAAGACCATTACCGGGTTCATGGTGTGACGCACCCGCTTGCCCGGCTGGAGGCGGTCTACGTGGCCGGGGTCCAGGTGCCAGTAGGTCATCCGGTTGTTGAGCAAGATGCCGGTGTCCCCCGCGATCAGGCTGGAGCCCCAGGCGCTCTGCAAACTCTGCAACAGACAGACGGCATTGCCCCAACGGTCCACCACCACCAAACAGGTCGTGTCCTCTTCCACATGGACTTCCCCAATGTTGGCCGCTGCTTCCCGGCCCCCGGGTCCCCGCTGCTGGTGCTGCCAGGGGTCGCCGGGGCGCACTCCCACGGCGTTCAGGGCCGAGTCGATAAGCCTGGCCCGGACCGTGGCGTACTCTTTGGAGATGAGGCCCTCGGTGGGAACGTCGACAAACTCGGGGTCGGCCACGTAGGCTTCCCGGTCGATGAAAGCCAGCTTTTTTGCCTGCACCATCAGGTGAATGCTCTCGGCGGTGTTGCAGCCAAGGGCCCGGAGGTCGACTTTCTCGACCAGGTTCAACTCCTGGAGCAGGATGTGGCCGCTGGAGTTTGGAGGAGCCTCGTAGACCGTGTAGCCCCGGTAGGTGGTGGATATGGGCTCCTGCCAGTTGGAGCGGCAGTCTTCGAAGTCTTTCAAGGACAGCAGCCCCCCCTGCTCCTCGCTGAAATTTACGATTGCCTGAGCGGTCTCACCACGGTAGAAGGCGTCCCGGCCGCCCTCGATAATGATCTGGAAGGTACGGGCCAGGTTCTTCTGGTAAAGAGTCTCACCGGGATCCAGGGGCCGTCCCTGGCGGGTGAAGACAGCCTGGGAAGTAGGGAATTGGCACAGCAACGGGTCGCCGGCGATGGCCCTGGCCAGCACGTGGGTGACCGGGAAACCGCCGTCCGCCAGGTCGATGGCCGGGGCCAGCACCGTGGCCAAGGACAGGGCGCCGTGCTTTCCATGGGTCTCCAGCCAGCCGTCGAGCAGGGCGGGCATCGAAACGGAGAGAATGCCTTTCAACGGAATGCCTTGCGGCAGGTTGCGCTCGGGGGTCGCAGCGTAGGGGGCGGCGCCGGTGGCGTTGCAGATTTCCAGGCGGTTGGTCTCATTGCCGTAGACCATGATGTACCCGTCGCCGCCCAAGCCGGACATCAGGGGTTCGACCACGGTCAGGGCCGCTGCCGTGGCAATGGCGGCATCCACGGCGTTCCCGCCCTTTTGCAGCATGGTGATGCCCGCCTGGGAGGCCAGGGGGTGGCCGGAGCAGACCATCCCGTTGCGCCCCATGACCACCGGGCGGTATGCGTCGAAGCTAACACCGTGGGGTGACTGAGCCATGTGGGCCTCCGTGACGACGGCGCTGTTCTTCCCCGAGAGTTGGGCGTCAATGGTGCATTATGTTTCCCGATTTTGAGGGCGTCAAGAGGAGGGGGTCCCTCTTGCAGATAATGGAACGGGCACTCACGTCTGGGGGTGAATAGCAAGATGAAAGGAGGAGAGGTTTGAGACCTGCTTGATGAGCCATCGTGGACAGCACTCGACCTTGTGGCCGCCTGACCTGCTGCTCAGGCTCAGGCAACTGCGAGGCTCAACACGCACGGGTGGTTCCTGATTCGCCCGGTCAATTGCCAATGGAGCGATCAACCGATGCAATAGACACATAGGCGTACAGTAACATAAGCGTTCAAGCATCTAGGAGCGAGCATGGCCAAGCGCATGACAGTCATCTTCGAAGATGAGGCACTATACACGGCCTTGAAGGTGGAGGCGGTACGGAAAGGCCGCCACGCCAAAGATATTGTTGCCGAAGCTGTTCGCGAGTGGTTGGAGGCCAGGGAGAATGAGGAGCTACGGGCTGGCTTGGAGGAAGCGCGCCATGAATGGGTGCGCCAAGGAGGGGTGGAGGCCGACGAGTTCTTCCGTGACCTGAAGGTTGGCTCAACACCGTAGAGATGCCCCCTCGGCAGGCACAGGGCAAGCTTTACCGAGTTGAGCTGACCCCACAAGCCCAACGAGACTTGAGGGGATTGCCACGGGAAATCCAGGCCAGGCTGGCAATGCCCATACAGGCTCTGGCAGAGAACCCTCGGCCACCCGGAGTACGCAAACTTCGAGAGAAGGAGCGGACCTGGAGAATCAGGGTTGGACCCTTCCAAGTTATCTACGATGTCTATGACGACCGAGCGCTGGTGGTCATTCTGAAGGCCGCCCGCCGGAGCGAAACAACTTACCGGCGATAGCTTTCTTCGGCCCAACCTTGGGCCCAAGCTGAGGCAACTCTTCCACGTTGCCCCCGTCCCTTTCACAAGCGTTCCAAAGAGTGGGCCATCTGGAACTCGGGCCTTTGGTCCACAGGCAGCCCGTGCGGGCGGAGGCCAGGGTTGTGTTGAAAGCAAAGAACTGGGGCCTCACTTTCGCGGGGCCCCAGTTGATGCGACTTGATTTGGGTCGGGAGAGATCAGTGGTCACCGCAGCCGCAGCCACCACCACCACCACCACCGCACGCGCAGCCACCGCCGCCGCCGCCATCGCCGCCATCGCCGCAGCCGCAGCCACCGCCGCCACATCCGCCGCCGGCGAACATGGGGTTGTTGATGACGAAGCCGACCCGGCCTCCCAGGTTCTCCACGTAGTCGATGGTCGCCTCTTCCAGGAACGGCGCGCTATCGGAGTCCATCAGGAAGTTCAACCCATCCACCTTCAGCTCAGTGTCGTCGGGCTGCCTCTCTTTCTCCATGGTCAGCATATACTGCAGCCCGCCAGTTTCAGCAGGCATGGCGATCACCCGGAGCGAGCCTTCCTGCTCCCCTTGCTCAACCATGGCTTCCTTGAGCTTTTCTACCGCCAGAGTCGTTATCTCCATTTATAGCCACGCTCCTCGTAGTTTGGCCAAGTTGCGGGAATCGCTAGAGTCTAGTACCAGATAGGCTATCACAACGGAGAATCTAAGGTCAACGATTTCGCCGGCGGGGCATGGCGGCTCGGGACGACATCTCTGGGGCAGTCTCTCATACCGGCTGAATCGGGGCAGCTCAACTTCCCAGGTTCAATGGCCTTACGTGCTGCTACAGCAACTATTCCAAAACCGAAGGGAGGACTGGCGGCGGTGGGTGTTGAGAGCGCCTCCATGGCTTGAGCCGGCCCATCAGGGGAATACGGAAATGGCTGGAGGAAACCAGTCCAGTGTCTCATTGACGGCTTGATACCTGGTCCGTCATCCCGGCGAAGGCCGGGATCCAGCTATTAAAGAAAACACCGCCGACGACAAGACCTTCAATGAAACCTGGACGGCAAACGATTACTGGCTGGAACCCTATAACGCCGGACCTACCGAGCATTAGGGCCAACCCTACACAGCCGTCAAGGTCCGGCAGCAGGGCGCTAGGGCCGGCTTCAACGCCGGAGAGCAGCACTTCCAAGCCACGGGCGTCTGGGGCTACCGGCAACATAATGAGGACAGCCGCACCGACCTGAACGATGCGTCGAAGACCACCTCCAAAACCACCGTGGCCGTCGATGACGGGACCCAGTTCGCCATCGGCCAGACCATCATGATCGGCGACGAACAGATGCTGGTCACCGGTATCTCCACCAACGATCTGACCGTGACCAGGGCTTTGAACAGCACCACCAGCGCCGCCCACGCCGACAACTCTGACATCTCCATCTTGCGCTGGCCCGCCAGCGTCGAACGGGCCACCCTCATCCAGACCGCCCGCATCTGGACCCGGGCCGCCGACTTCGAGCCCTTCTTCGTGGATGCCGATGTCGATACCGACGTCCGCTTGCTCTTGGAGCCCTATCGGAAGCTTGCCTTGTGAACCAGGCCGAGGACGGCGGCCTCGGGGTGCCTTGGGCCTTTCAGGTCTCCTCCCGGGACCGTGGCGAACCGGACCGCCGGCGCCGGTTCGACCCCCCTTGTTGATGGCCGGGACTCGGCCGTAGGGCTCTGGACCGTCATCACCCGAAGGGAACCCATGGGCCCAGACGCCTGGCGCCGGCCCGGCCTTTTCGTTATTTGGCGGTTTCGACTCGCCGGTATCACCGATTCCTCCCGTCAACAGGCCTTTTCCCTGTCGCTATCGCTGAGAGGGCTTGCGGATATCAGCCACGTTATGC
>CAYOAF010000143.1:0-5467 GCA_964401855.1 uncultured Dehalococcoidia bacterium | reverse complement strand
GCAACGGGTGGCTGAGGTGATAGCCCACGAAATGGCCCACATGTGGTTCGGAGACCTAGTCACCATGGAGTGGTGGGACGACCTGTGGCTCAACGAGAGCTTCGCCTCCTGGATGGGAAACAAGGCGGTGGACTGGCTGTTCCCCGAATGGGAGATGTGGACCCAGTTCGTGAACATGGATACCAACCGGGCCCTGAGCCTCGACGGCCTCAAGAACTCCCACCCCATCGAGCAGGAAGTAAAGAACCCAGCGGAGGTCAGCCAGCTTTTCGACGCCATCAGCTACTCCAAGGGGGCTTCGGTTATCCGCATGTTGGAACAGTTCTTGGGTCCGGATACCTTCCAGCGGGGCCTCCAAAAGTACCTCTCCTCCCACCAGTACAGCAACGCCCGGACCGCGGACCTGTGGTCGGCGTTGGAGGTGGTCTCCGGGCAGCCCGTGACCTCCATCATGGACTCCTGGACTAAGCAGATGGGTTATCCGGTGCTTCGAGTGGAGACCCGGGGGGCACCGGACCACCTGGAGCTGGAGTTCTCCCAAGAGCGGTTCGTGTACGACAGCCTGCCGGGGGACGACAGGCCGGGGTCCGAGATATGGAGGGTGCCCGTCAGAGTCAGCTACGGCGCCGCCGAACCGGCTTTCCTCCTGATGGACGGCCGGCAGGTGCGGCTGCCCTTGCCGGGGTTGAAAAGAGAGAAGGGCGAAGCGGGCCGTTGGTTCAAGGTCAACCCCCGGCAGACCGGCTTCTTCCGGGTGAACTATCAAACAGAGGACTGGGAACGATTGGTCCCCGCCATCCGGTCCTTGGAGCTTCCGGCGCCCGACCGGCTGGGTGTCCAGAACGACGCCTACTCCCTTTCCCGGGCTGGACTCCTGCCCGTAACCCAGTTCCTTTCCCTGGCCCAAGCCTACGGGAACGAGGCGGACGCCTCGGTGTGGGGAGACCTATCCAGCAACCTCCGGGACATCGACGTGCTCCTCGCCGATGAACCGAACCATGACGCCTTCGTGGCCTTTGCCCGGTCCATTTTCCGCCAGGCGGTTACGCGGGTGGGGTGGGATGCCCGGCCCGGCGAAGGGCACCTGGACTCCCTGTTGCGCAGTACCGTGTTGAGCCAGGCGGGCAGCTACGATGATACCGAGGTGCTGCGCCAGGCCAGGGACCGCTTCGAGCGGTTCTTGACCGACCCGGGCAACGTGCATCCCGATATCAGGGGCGCGGTGTTCGGCCTGGCCGGGCAGACCGGTGATCGTACCACCTATGACCAGCTCTGGAAGCTGGAAAAGGAGGCCACCCTCCAGGAAGAGAAGATGCGGCTGCTGATGGCCGTGACCCGGTTCGACGACCGGGAGCTACTGCTGGAGACCTTGAAGCGGGCTCTGACCTCTGACGTGCGCTCTCAAGACACCGTCTTCGTGGTTACCGCGGTGGGCTCCAACCGGCGGGGCCGGGACTTGGCCTGGGAGTTCGTAAAGGACAACTGGCCCGAGTTCGACCGCCGCTACGGCAGCGGCGGATTTGGCTTGATGCGGCTGGTCTCTATCTGCGGCAACTTCGCCAGCTCCGAGAAGCTGGCCGACGTGGAGACTTTCTTCGCCGGGCACCCGGCCCCGGCCGCCGAGCGGACGATACGGCAGGCCCTGGAACGCGTCAGGCTGAACATAAAGTGGCTGGAGCGAAGCCGGGGGCCGGTGGGCGTGTGGCTGGGCGCCCATAAGGACGCGAGTTAACCATTAGGGAAACGCCAGGGGAAACTTCTTTTGCAAAGGTAATTATCTCCTGGACCCCTTCAAGGAAACCCCGTGGGTGGCGCCAGTTCTTGAGGCCGGCTGGTGTTACAATGGGATTGAATAAATTCCGTTGAAAAATGAGGTTTATGGACCGCCTCAATCGAATCGAAGCCCTGAAAACTTCACTCCGGAAACGGATTCTGGTCATCGACGGCGCCATGGGAACGTCGATCCAAGACCGAAACTTGAGTCCGGACGACTTCGGCGGCCAAGAGCACGAAGGCTGTAACGAGTACCTGGTAATCACCCGGCCCGACGTTATCGCGGACATTCACCAGGAGTTCCTGGACGCCGGGGCCGACATCCTGGAGACCAACACTTTCGGAGCTATCTCGGTGGTACTGGCCGAATATGGCCTGGCCCACGAGGCCCGGCATATCAACTTCGAGGAAGCCCGACTGGCACGGCGTTTGGCTGACGCGGCCGGCACTGCCGATAAGCCCCGGTTTGTTGCCGGGTCCATGGGGCCGACCACCAAATCCATCTCAGTGACCGGCGGCATCACCTTTGAGGAGCTTGCCGAGGCTTATCGTCAGCAAGCGGCCGGGCTGATAGAGGGCGGCGTGGATGTCCTGGTGCTGGAGACCTGCCAGGATACCCTTAACGTCAAGGCAGGGCTGGAGGGCATCGACCGGGCCCGCGCCGACCTGGGGTGGGAGATTCCGGTGGCGGTGCAGGGGACCATCGAGCCCATGGGCACCCTGCTGGCGGGCCAGGATGCGGAGGCCTTCTACACCTCGCTGGCCCACCGGGACCTGCTCTGGACCGGCTTCAACTGCGCCACCGGCCCGGAGTTCATGACCGACCACATCCGCACCTTGGCCGGGCTATCCCGGTTCCCGGTATCCTGCGTCCCCAACGCCGGTCTTCCCGACGAGGACGGAAACTACAACGAAACACCCGAGATGCTGTCATGCACTTTGGGCCGGTTCGTGGATGCCGGCTGGGTCAACGTGCTGGGCGGGTGCTGCGGCACCGGCATCGAACACATCCGCCTGCTGACCCAACTGGCCGCCGGCAAGCGCGCCAGAAAGCCGGCCGGGACCCGGGATACCCGTATCTCCGGACTCGATGCCCTGGTAATCGACCAGAATACCCGTCCGGCGCTGGTCGGCGAACGCACCAACGTGCTGGGCAGCCGCCGTTTCCGCCGGCTGATCGCCCGGGGGGCCTTCGAGGAGGCCGCCGAGGTCGGGCGCCATCAGGTCCGCACTGGTGCCCATCTGCTGGATGTTTGCCTTCAAGACCCGGACCGGGATGAGGCCGCTGACATGATGGCGTTTCTCGACCTCCTGACCAAGAAGATCAAGGTGCCGGTGATGATCGACTCCACCGACGAGGGAGTCATCGAAGAGGCCCTCAAGCGGCTGCAGGGCAAGTCGGTTATCAACTCCATCAACCTTGAGGACGGCGAAACTCGATTCCAGGCGGTGGTGCCCCTGGTCCGGCGGTATGGCGCGGCGCTGGTGGTGGGGTGCATCGACGAGGACAAGGAGCAGGCCCAGGCCGTTACCCGCCGGCGCAAGCTGGACATTGCAGTGCGGTCTTTCCGGCTCCTGACCGAACAGTATGGCGTGCCCGGAGAGGACATCATCTTCGACCCCTTGGTATTCCCGGCGGGTACCGGAGACCGGAGCCACGTCGGGTCGGCCCTGGAGACCATCGAGGGCGTCCGCCTCATCAAGGAAGCCTTGCCCGAGTGCAAAACGATCCTCGGCATCTCCAACGTCTCATTCGGGCTGCCCCCCGCCGGCCGGGAGGTGCTCAACTCGGTATTCCTGTACCACTGCGTTCAGGCCGGGTTGGACCTGGCCATAGTCAACCCGGACCTGCTGAAGCGGTACACAGTCATCCCCCAGGACGAGAGGGACCTGGCGGAAGACCTTATCTGGAACCGGGGCGGAGACCCCCTGGCGGCCTTCGTCGCCCACTTCAGGGACCAAGCTCCCAAGGCTACCGATGAGGAGCGAAGCCACCTCCCCTTGGACCAGCGCCTGGCCCTGGCTATCGTCGAGGGTACCAAAGAGGGGCTGGCCCAAGACCTGGAGGAAGCCCTGAGAGACCGGGGACCGCTGGAGATAATCAACGGTCCGTTGATGGCGGGGATGCAGGAGGTGGGACGGCAGTTCAACGCCAACCAGCTGATCGTCGCCGAGGTTCTCCAGTCCGCCGAGTCAATGAAGTTAGCCGTGGCCCAACTGGAGCCCCACTTGGAGCGGGCGGAAAGCGCCGCCAAGGGAAAGGTGGTCCTGGCAACCGTGAAGGGAGATGTCCACGACATCGGCAAGAACCTGGTGGACATCATCCTCTCCAACAACGGGTACCGGGTCATCAACCTGGGCATCAAGGTGCCGCCCCAGGAGCTGATCGAGGCGTACCAGGAGCACCAGCCGGATATCATCGGCCTATCGGGCCTTCTGGTCAAGTCGGCCCAAATGATGGTGGAAACGGTGCGCGACTTCCGGGAAGCCGGGGTGGCCTGCCCTCTCCTGGTGGGCGGCGCCGCTCTCTCAAACCGATTTGCCCGGCTGCGCATCGCGCCAGAACACGGGGACCTGGTGGCCTACGCCCCCGACGCCATGGCGGGGCTGAGCCTGGCCAATACCATCCAGGAGGCCGACGAGCGTCAGAAGCTGGCCGCGGCCCTCGACGCCGAAACGTCGGCTTTGTTGAAAGCGGGCGGCCTCACCGGTTCCCGCGACCCGGGCGATGATACCCCCGCGGTGCCGCCGGCCCGGGCGCGGCACGACTTTCCGATCCCCAACCCGCCGGACCTGCGGCTCCACGTGTTGCGCGATTTCGACCTGGAGCAAATCTTCCCCTATATCAACCCTCAAATGCTCTACGGCCGTCACCTGGGTTTCAACGGCCGCTATGCCGACGCCCTGGCCGCCGGAGACCCCTCGGCTCAAGAGTTGCGCGATGCGGTGCGCAGCGTCGAGGAGATGATTCTGGCCAGCAGCGACATCGGGGCCGGCGCGGTGTTCAAGTTCTTCCCTTGCCAGGCTGACGGGCAACGCCTGCTGGTCTACGGCTCCGACGGCCGGACGGTCTTGGAGAGTTTCTACTTTGGCCGCCAGTCCCAGCGGGAGGGGCTCTGTCTGTCCGACTATGTGCTGCCTAAATCCACCCAACCCTCCTTTACGAAAGAGGGGCGAGAGGGGATGGACTACGTCGCCATGTTCGTCACCTCGATAGGGTCAGGGGTTCCGGACCTGTCGGAGCGTCTAAGGCGAAACGGCCGGTTCCTGGACTCTCATATCCTCCAGGCCCTGGCCCTGGAGTGCGCGGAAGGGTTCGCCGAACTGCTCCACCAGCAGATTCGCCAGATGTGGGGTTTTGGCGACCAGCATGACATCCCCCACCAGGACCTGTTCCGCACCCGGTACCGGGGCCGGCGCTACTCCTTCGGCTATTCCGCCTGCCCCCGGCTGGAGGACCAGGATGGCCTCTTCCGCCTGCTGGATGTCACCGCCAATATCGGCGTGGAGTTGACCGAAGGGTTTATGATGGACCCGGAAGCGTCAGTCTCGGCTCTGGTCTTCCACCACCACGACGCCAAGTACTTCAGCTTGAGCCCGGCGGACATAGACCGGTTGGACCGGGAGATAGCGTCCCTGTGACCTGGGTTCCCCGCCGCGGCGGACCGAGATGCATGAATTTGGGTGGACCGGC
>CAYOAF010000142.1:0-4768 GCA_964401855.1 uncultured Dehalococcoidia bacterium | reverse complement strand
TTCCTTTTCTCGTTCCCGGATCAGGGCGCTCAAGTTTGTCCTCATCTGGTTTCGCCCGGTGAAGGCCAGGGTTGTGCCGGAATATTCCATGTCGAATCGAAGGGCAATCAGCCTGTGCAGCGATGCCAATTGATAGCCAATCTCGTCGATGTCACGGCTGAGATTGATGTCCTAGAACACCTTATACTTGAGGGTGCGTGTGGCTTCCAGCAACGAAAGGTCAACGTTGACGGTGACGATTCCCTGTTCCCGTAGCTGACTCGCGGATCTGGCTAGGCCGAGATTGTCCTCGAGGCTCTCAGCCAGAGCTTGGGCCAACTGGCTGCGCCTCAGAGGATCGGCCCTTCTTCGTTGTTTCCCCCCCAACCACCAGCCACCGATCGCCGCCAGGATTGCCAGCATGGCGCCAAGGAAAGTGATCGCAAGCGACCGAAAAAAATCTTGATTGAAAAACGGTTCCAGAAGCTCTCTTATGTCAAGCTATCGGTTGAGGCAAAATGGCGGGCGCCCGAGGCAGGGTTTCCCGGTTCAAATTGTTTCTCCCGGCCGGTGATCCGTAGGGTGCCCCAAACTATAAGACGGCATCCCGAGCCCGTCAACCGCTGGCTGGCACGGCAATGCGGCCGAGTCCCCGTGAGGCATCTATCGTCCTGGCTCCCTGCCAAGTGCGCGAGATGAGAAGTGCCGGCGCAGTGCAGGTAACTCCCTCAGGGCGACCCATGGGCGCCGGAGAGCTTACGATATTGACCTGACCCATTGCCTTGCCCCTATAATGGCGCTGACCGTCGATGGCGGAAGACGAAGGCAAGTACCAAGAAGGGCGGCGCGTATTCGCCCAATTGCGGATTGGGTATCCGCTTGCTCCCCGGTTAATCTCAATAGGCACCCGAAGGATAGTAACGCGATGAGACAGCTAGGACTGACCCTGTACAACCCCGAGAAGGCATTCCCGGGCTACACGCTCTTCTCCCCCCTTGACGGCACCAATGCCTACCTCATAGACATGCGGGGCAACATAGTCCACCGCTGGCAGTTGCCGTACCGCCCCGGCGATTACGGCTACTTGCTGGAGAACGGCAACCTCCTCGTTGGATGCCGCACCGGCAGGTCCCCCGTGCCCTTTGGTGGGAAGGGCGGTGTCGTGATGGAGATCGGCTGGGGTGGCGAGACCGTTTGGGAGTACGTGGAGGATACCCTGCACCACGACTTCTGCCGGATGCCCAACGGCAACACCATGGTCCTGGGCTGGGAGCTGGTCCCCTCAGAACTGGCCAAACAGGTCAAGGGAGGGCACCCGGGGACCGAGGCCGAGGCCGGGATGTGGAGCGACTACTTGAGGGAAGTTACTCCCGCCGGAGAGACGGTCTGGGATTGGCACGCCCACGAGCACCTTGACCCGGAAACGGACATCATCTGTCTCGTCCACAGGAGGGACGAGTGGACCCATGCCAATACCTGCCTGGTCCTTCCCGACGGAAACGTGCTGATCAGTTTCCGGGTGCTGGACACCGTGGCGATAGTGGACAAAGAGAGCGGAGTGTTTGCCTGGAAGTGGGGCCGCGACCAGCTGGGGCACCCCCACAACCCGAGCCTGCTGGAGAACGGCAACCTGCTCATCTTCGACAACGGTTGGCACTCCATTTCCGCGCCCTTTCCCGGTTCACGGGTCGTCGAGGTGGACCCCAGGACCAAGGAAATCCAGTGGGAGTACAAGGTCCGGCCCGGGTGGGAGTTCTTCAGCGCCTTCATCAGCGGCGCTCAGCGGCTTCCGAATGGAAACACTTTGATATGCGAAGGAATGACCGGTAGGCTGTTCGAGGTCACCCGCGAGAGTGAGATGGTGTGGGAGTACGTGAACCCGTTCTTCGGCTATGAAGAGCGGTTCGGAAATGGGAACCGGGTCTTCCGCGCCTACAGGTATAGCCCGGACTTTTCCGGGTTCAAGGGCAAGACCCTGGACCCCGAAGGATTCGCTTGGCTGAACCACCTGATGTAGTGCGGCGTTCGTTGAACGGGCAAGCCGTAATGCCACCGGCGGCTGGACCTAACATTGGGGGCGGGTCAGCCGGTATTCCAGCCTGGAAAAGAAATGAGATTGCTTGAGAGATAGCCGACAAACCACCAGCAGCACCAGGTTGGGCCGCAAGGTTTTCTACGGCTGGTGGATCGTTGCGGTGGGCTGCGTTTTCAATGCCCTGGCGGGGGGCACCTACTGGACCGGCTTCTCAGTCTACTTCCTTCCGGTGACCCGTGATCTGGGCCTGAGCCGGGCCACCACCTCGTTGGCCTACGGCCTGGCTCGCCTTGAAGGTGGGATTGAAGGGCCGCTGGCGGGCTACCTGGTGGACCGTCTGGGTCCCCGGACGATGGTAGCGATTGGTGGTCTTCTGGCGGGCCTGGGGTTCATGCTGTTGTCCCAAATCAACAGCTTCGCCACATTCCTCCTCGTGTATATCGGCGTCCTTGCCATGGGCATGAACGCCGGGTTCAACCACGGAGTCATGGCGGCGGTCAATAATTGGTTCCTTCGCCGCAAGGGTCTGGCCATGTCCGTGACCTCCATGGGCGGCTCCATAGGCGGCGCCCTTATCACCCCGGCGGTCGCCTTCATCGTGCTCGGCATCGGTTGGAGGTACAGCGCCTTCATATCCGGCGTGGTCATGTTGGCCGTGGTGATCCCCCTGTCCGTGGTGATCCGCCGCTCTCCTGAGAGCATGGGCCTGCTGCCCGATGGCGACCCGGAGCCAGCCGTCCCCGGCACGGACCCCGTGGCAACGAAACCGCTGCAGCCCGGGCGCCACTATACGACTGAGGATTTTGCGGTGAAGGAGGCGCTGAGAACGCCAGCCTATTGGCTGCTGGCAGCATCCATGGGCATGCGGATCGCGGCCCACACCGGGGTTTTCGTGCACCTGGTGCCCTTGATGGTTTGGAAGGGGCGAACCGAGGCGGAGGGAGCTTTTGTTGTGGCCTTTGTCTCTCTTGCCTCGATCCCGCTCCGAGTCTTGATCGGCTGGGTGGGTGACAAGTGGGCCAAGCAAAAAATGGTCGGTATTACCATGATTCTGGGAGCAATCAGCCTGACGCTTCTCCTTCTGAGCGGAGGGGCGCTATGGCAGCTGCTTATCTTTGGTGCACTGTTCGCCTTCGCCGAGGGCGCCAGCGGCGCGTCCTGGTCCTTGATCGGGGATTTCTTCGGCCGCAAGAGCTTTGCCACCCTCCGGGGTGGCGTCACCACCGTGCACAGCCTGATGTCCATGGGAATGCCGGTGTTCGCGGGCTGGGTTTACGATGCCTCCAGCAGCTACCGGTGGGCCATCCTTCCCATGATCGGCGTGTATCTGATTGCAGCCGTGATGTTCTGGAGCCTGCCCAAGCCAAAGCCCCTCGGCCGGGCGGCCCCTTGCCTCTAACGCCCTTGTGTCTATAAGGAGGGTGGCTGCTTGATCTTTGGCATTGAGCCTGGCTGTGGAAGAAGAAGAGGAAAAAAAGGAAGATAAGTTCGACTTCGACCTTACCGGCGAAACGATGGGCTACGTTTCGCTTCAGCAGGCCCGTGTCCTCGCCATGCGGACCGCGCGAGAAGACCCCGGCAACTACGGGACCCGCTTCAGCGGGGGTCCACATGGTCTTCGATGTGGTGGAGCAGGAGGAAGGGGAAGACTACTACATCGTCACCCTGGCTTTTCGCCCCGAGGGGGACTTCTCCGGCGCTCCCGGGCGAGAGCAGTTCTTTATCGAAAAAGAAGGTGTTGTAGCTCACCGCCAGGTGCTGGGGCTGCCAAGAGGCAAGGGGCGGATACCAGTTCTCCCCATCGCCGGCGCTATAGCGGCGGCGGTTATCGCGACGATCTTTGGGGTGATCCTCAGTGGCGGCGAAAGCCCGCCAGCCTCGCCTCCCGACGTGACCCCGGATGTACCCACATCGACGCCGGCCGACATCGCGGTACCCGCCACGACGTCGACTGCGACTCCCTCATTGACGATCCCGCCTCCGGCGCCATCTCCCACGCCGCCGGACCCAACTCCGACCTCCACCCGAAGGCCCGCGCCGACACCGAAGGCCCGTCAGCCCTGTCAAGCCTCCGGCGCCATTCCATTCCCGTGCTATAATGCCACCCGATGGGTGAGCGCCCAGGCTGTAGATTATGAGTGGAGGGCTTCTATTATGGAGAAGGCACTGGAAGGCATCCGCGTAGTTGATTTCACCAGGAACCAGGCCGGCCCGTCGTGCACTCAGATGCTGGCCTGGCTGGGGGCAAGCGTCGTCAAGATCGAAGACCCCCGAGGCGGCGACAGCACCCGCACCAACCAGGGCGGGACCCCCGACTTGGACAGTCCGTTCTTCCTGCTCCTCAACGGCAACAAGCGCAGCATAACCTTGAACCTGAGGAGCCAGAAGGGCCAGGATATCTGCAAAGAGATTATCAAGCAGTCGGATATTGTGGTGGAGAACTACTCCCTGGGGGTGATGGAGCGTTTCGGCTTGGGCTGGGATACGCTGAAAGAGCTGAACCCCATGCTCATCTACGCCACGATCAAAGGCTTCGGCACCTTCGGCCCCTACAGCGAGTACAAGTGCTTCGAGCAGATCGCCCAGGCTGCCAGCGGCGCCATGAGCATGACCGGTTTCCCTGAGAACCCGCCCACCGTCTCGGCCCCCAACGTGGGAGACTCAGGCACCGGCATGCACACCGTGATCGGCATCCTCGGCGCTCTCTGGCAGAGGGAGAAGACGGGCAAGGGCCAGAAAGTAGAGGTCGCCATG